>NZ_AP018560.1:2546234-2874969 GCF_003967035.1 Aerosticca soli
CGCCGTTGCCGGCATAGCTCACCGTACCGTCGGCAGCGAGCACGAAGGGCTGGTGGGTATTGGCGGTGCCGGCGAACAGCGGGTTGCCGTTGGCGTCGGCCGTGTTGGCGAGCGAGACGAGCTGGCTGCGAATCTGCACGAGCTGGGCGGCGAGCGCGTGCCGGTCGCTCGCGGAGAGCGTGCCGTCGATGCTCTGCAGGGCCAGCGAGCGGGCCTGGTCGAGCTGGGTGTTGAAGGCGTCCAGCGTAGTGCTTTCGACCGAGAGCCGCGCCGTGGCACCATCGATGTTGGCGCTGTATTGGCCGGCACGGGCGATGGCGTGATCGAGCGCGACCACCCGCGAGGCCCCAGCGGGGTCGTCCGACGGCACGCTGATGCGCTTGCCGCTGCTCACCTGCCCCTGGGTGGCGCTGACCATGCTCTGCGTGCCGAGCATGCTGTTGAGCGACTGCTGATACATGAGGCTGGTGGAAAGACGGATCATGGCGGCGTCCCGGTGGAAGGTCAGCGGGTCTGGACCGCGCTGATCAGGCTGGTGAACAGGCTTTGCGCGGTGGCGATCACCTGGGCCGAGGCCTGGTAGGCCTGCTGGTATTTGATGAGGCTGGCCGCCTCCTCGTCCAGGTTGACGCCGGCGCCGCTTTGTTGCGCGGCCAGCGCCTGGTTGTAGAGGCTGGTCTGCGTGGTCAGGCTGCTCGCCGCCTGGCTGCCGGCATTGCCGACCTGGTTGGTGAGCGCGGCATAGGCGTCCACCACCGAAGTCTTGCCGCCATCCAGCACGCCGCCGTCGGCCAGCGCGGCCAGCGCCAGCGCGTTGTGGTTGTCGTTGAGGCCGGCGCTGTTCTTGCCGACCGTGAAGCTGTCGCCGGCGGCAGGCGTGCCGGTGAGATTGAGGCTCCAGCCGTCGAAGGTGATCGGTGAGCCGCTGGTGTAGGTGCCACCGCCAACCGGGTTACCAGAGGCGTCGGTAATGGTGTAGTTGGTGGCCGAATTGAAAGTCAGCGTGGCTCCGGCAAACAGATTGGCGTTGCCGGCGTCCGCGACCTCGATCGAACCCACCGCGCTGCCGGTGTTGGATGAAGCGGGCGTCACCGTCAATGCCGCGGCGGCGGCGATTTGGGAAGGATCGCTCATCGCCACGGCGAGCTTGCCGGCCGCCGCGCGGGTGGGGCGGATCAAAAAACTGTCGCCGCTCGCGGCCGTGCCGCTCACGTTGAAGGTGAGCCCCGCGGCCGACAGCGAGCCGTCGGGGTTGCTGCTCAAGCTGACGTTCTGTCCGTCGCTGGTGGCCAGCGTCCAGCCCGTGTCCGTGCGGGTCAGCACGTAATCGGCGCCGGTGAGCTGGCTCAGATAGCTGATCGAGGCGCCGACCGTGGCGCCCCCGGTGTTGCGGGTGGAGGCGCTCACCGCCGGAGCCGGCACGCTGAAGATCGGCGCGCCCTGCTGGCCGTTGAGATCCAGCCCCTTGGCCTGCTGGGCGTTGACGCTGCCGGCCAAGGCCAGCGCGGCGCGACCGAGGGCGTTCTGGGCCGGGTCCAGCACCTGGCTGCGATAGTCGAGCAGCGCGCCCAGGCTGCCGCCGCTCAGACGGCTGGAAATGTCGTTGCCGGCGGCATCCAGCACCACCGTGCGGCCGGCATCGTAGACGTCGGTGCCGGTCTTGAAGCCATAGGCGTAGCCGCCGTTCACCAGCACCTGGCCCGAGCTGCTGTAGATGCTCAAGGTGCCGTCCGGCTGGCTGGCGGTGCTGATGCCGGTATAGCCGGCCAGCTGCTTGACCAGGCCGTCGCGCTGGTCGAGCAGGTCGTTGGGCGCGCTGGCACCGGCCTGGGCGATCTTGAGGTTGAGCGCGGCGATCTTGTCGACCGTGCCGTTGATGTCGGCGACGGTATCGCTGATCTGTCCGTTGAGCTGGCTGCGCTGCTGGTCGAACTGCCCGCTCAGGGTGTTGAATACCTGGGTCACCGCGGCCGCTTCGCCGAGCAGCGACTGGCGCGCGCCGGCATCGCCGGGCGCGTTGGCGACGGTGCTGAAGCCAGCGTAGAAATCGTCCAGCGCGCCTTGTAGATCGCCGCTGCCGGAGAAGACCCCGTTCAGGGTGGAGGCGAGCGCATTGGCGGTGGTGGCGTTCTGCAGGCCGCTATTGGCGTTCCACAGCGCCGTGGTCAGGTACTGGCTGTAGGCGCGCTGCACCGCGACCACGTCCACGCCGCTGCCGACGGTATAGCGGCCGGCATACTGGCCGGGCCGTTCCACCTGGATCGTGCTTTGGCGGCTGTAGCCGTCGGTGCCGGCGTTGGAAATGTTGTTGGCGACCGTCTTCAAGCCCAGTTGCGCGGCATTGAGGCCGGAGGTGCCGATGCTGAACAGGCTGGACATGGGCGGTTTCCGAGGCTAACGATCAATCAGTCGGCAGTTGGCCGGCATCCTTGAGCGAAGCCAGCGCATCGCGCATGACCTCACTGTCGGCGATGGCGGCGATCTTGCGCGCATAGGCGGGGTCGGTGGCGTAGCCGCCAGCGACCAGCGCACGGGCGAAACCGTGGACGTCGTCGCCGTGACCCTGCGCCTTGGCATAGCGCGGGTTGGAGGCGAGCAGTTCGGCATAGTCGGCAAACGCCTGCGCCGGCGAATCGTAGGCGCGGAACTGCGCGCGTTTGCGCACCGCCACGCCGTCCTCGTATTCCACCGTCGGCACGCTGACCTTGCGGCCGTCCCAGTTGCCGCCGGCCTTGATGCCGAACAGGTTGAAGCTGGTCGAGCCGTCCGCCGCGCGCGGCATGTGCCGGCCCCACTGGGTCTCCAGCGCGGCCTGGGCGAGCACGGTGCGCACCGACAGGCCGAGCCTCTTCGCCGCCGCCTGTGCATAGGGCGCGAGCGCGTGGACGAATTCGCGGGCATCCTGCGGTAACCATTTCATCGCGCTGCGGCCGACTTCGCGGCCGCTTTCGATCACCGCCGCCAGCCGGCGCTGGAACTCGTCCGCATTGGCCGGCAGCGCGGCCGGATCGCCGAGATCGCCCTCGTCCGCCGCGCCGCCGCCGGTGCCGCCGCTCGCATCCACCGCAGCGGCCTGCTGCAGCTTGCCGCCGAGCTGGCGCACCAGCATGTCGGCAATGCCCAGCCCCTTGCCGGTGCCGGACAGGCTGAGCGCCAGCTGCTGGTCGAAGACATCGCGCCAGGCCTGGCCGGCCTGGCTGTCGCCGAGCGCCTCGCCCAGGCTGGCATTGGCCTCGCGCATCGACTTCAGCATCATCTGGGTGAAGATCGACTCGAACTGCCGCGCCACCGCCGGCAGCGCCGACGCACCGTCGCTGCGGGCGGCGCTGCGCAGGGCATCGAACCCGGAGAGCTGCGTCCAGGTGCCGACGTTCTGCAAGGCGCTGTCGAGCGGCGTGGCCATGGCGTTCAGATCACCACCAGCTCCGCATGCAGCGCGCCGGCCTGCTTGAGCGCCTGCAGGATGGAGATGAGATCGCTGGGCGCGGCACCGACCTGGTTCACCGCGCGGACGATGGCGTCCAGGCTCACGCCGGGGCCGAACTTGAACATGTGGCCGCCGTTCTCGCTCACCTGCACGCTGCTGCTCGGCACCACCACGGTCTGGCCGCCACGCGAGAAGGGCGCGGGCTGGCTGACCAGGGGCTGCTCGCTGATCGAGACCTGGATCGAGCCGTGCGCCACGGCAGCGGCGGTCACCCGCACGTCCGAACCGATCACCACCGTGCCGGTGCGTGAATTGACCACCACCCGCGCCGGCGCCTCGCCGGGGGTGACGTCCAGATCCTGGATCGCGCCCAGCCAGGCCACCTTCTGGCTGGGGTCCTGCGGCCCTCGCACGGCGATGGTGGCGCCGTCGATCGCCTGCGCGGTGCCGGCGCCGTAGGCCTGGTTGATCGCCCGCGCCACCCGCGTGGCGGTGGTGAAATCCGGCGCGTTGAGGTTGAGCGTGAGATCGCCGCCGCTGGAAAACGCACTCGGCACGCTGCGCTCGACGGTGGCCCCGGCCGGAATGCGGCCGCTGGCGGAAATGTTCACCTGCACGCTGGAGCCGCTCTTGCCCTGCGCGCTCACGCCACCCACCACCACGCTGCCCTGGGCGATCGCGTAGACGTTGCCGTCGGCGCCGCGCAGCGGGGTCATCAGCAGCTCGCCGCCGCGGATGCTCTTGGCGTTGCCGATCGAGGCCACGGTGACGTCGATCACCTGCCCCGGCTTGGCGAACGGCGGCAGCTCGGCGGTGACGGTGACCGCGGCGGCGTTCTTGAGCTGCGAGCGCGTGCCCGGCGGCACGGTGATGCCGAACTGCTGCAGCATGTTTTCCAGGCTCTGGGTGGTGAACGGCACCTGGGTGGTCTGGTCGCCCGAGCCGTCCAGGCCGACCACCAGCCCGTAGCCGACCAGCTGGTTGCTGCGCACGCCGCCCACCGCGGCAAGATCGCGGATCTTGTCCGCCCGCGCCGTGCCCGCGCAGACCAGACCCAGGAAAGCCAGGCCGACGGCACGCAGCCATCGCGATGGAAGTTCGGTACGCATCAGAACGGCATCCACTTGGACAGGAAGAAACGCGACAGCCAGCCCATGGTGTTGGCGTCGGCCAGGCTGCCGCGGCCGGTGTAGGAGATCTTGGCGTCGGCCACGCGGGTCGACTCGATGGTGTTGTCCGGGCCGATGTCCTGCGGACGCACGATGCCGGCGATGCGGATCAGTTCCTGGCCCTGGTTGATGGTCAGCCATTTCTCGCCCTTGACCAGCAGGCTGCCGTTGGCCAGCCGCTGCGCCACGGTGACGGTGATCGCGCCATTGAGCTGGTTGCTCTGGCTGCTCGAACCGGTGCCGTCGAAGCTGCGGTTGCCGTGGGTGGCGATGTTGGCGTCCTTGCCGCCGACCTTGAGCGTATGGCCGAGCACGGTCGGCGCGTCGAAGGCGCTCTTGTCGTCCTTGCTGGTGCTGGTGCTGGCCTTCTTGCTGGCCTGGGTGCTCTCGACCAGCACGATGGTGAGGACGTCGCCGGCGCGATGCGCGCGCGCATCGGCGAACAGCTCCATGTCCTGGGCATCGTGATAGATGGCGCCATCCGCCGGCGGCGGGGTGGCGGATGCGGGCGGCAGGGTGGGCGCCCACTGGGCGTCGTCGCGTTCGGGCTGCATGGCGCAGCCGGCGAGCGTGGCGAGCAGGAGGGCCGCGGCAAGGCGCGGCAAGGCGACGGGGGACATGGCGGTCAGGTCTTGTTGGTGATGGTCTGCAGCATCTGGTCGACGGTGGTGATCGCCTTGGAATTCATCTCGTAGGTGCGCTGGGTCTCGATCATGTTGACCATCTCCTCCACCACGTTGACGTTGGAGGACTCCAGCGCGCCCTGCAGCAGGGTGCCCATGCCGTTGATGCCGGGCTGGCCGGTCTGCGGCGTGCCGCTGGAGGCGGTCTCCAGATAAAGGTTCTGCCCCATCGGCTGCAGCCCGCCGGCATTGACGAAGTCGGCCAGCTGCAATTGGCCCACCTGCTGCGGCGTGGTGGTGCCGTTGGCGGTGATGCTGACCGTGCCGTCGCGGCCGATGGTGATGCTCTGCACGTTGGGCGGCAGGGTGATCGCCGGCTCGATGGGATAGCCGTCGGCGGTGACCAGCTGACCGTTGGAATCGGTATGCAGCGAGCCGTCGCGGGTGTAGGCGACGGTGCCATCGGGCATCGAAACCTGCAGGAAACCGCGGCCCTGGATCGCCACGTCCAGGCTGTTGCCGGTCTGGCTGACGTCGCCCTGGGTGAACAGCTTCTCGTTGCCGACCACGCGCACGCCGGTGCCGATCAGCAGCCCCGCGGGCGACTGGGTCTGCTCGGTGGTCTGCGCCCCGGGCTGGCCCTTGTTCTGGTACATGAGGTCCTGGAACTCGGGCCGCGAGATCTTGTAGCCGGTGGTGCTGGCGTTGGCCAGGTTGTTGGAGATGGCGTCCATGCGCGTCTGCTGCGCATCGAGGCCGGTCTTGGCGATCCACAGGGATGAAAACACGGCAGTCTCCGTAAAAATCGGTGAGGGATCAGCTTGCGGCGAGCAGCTTGGTGGCCGCGCCGGCGTTGTCTTCGGCGGTCTTGATCGAACGCACCTGCATCTCGTACTGGCGCGACAGACCGATCATTTCGACCAGCGCGCTCGACGGGTTGACGTTGCTGCCCTCCAGCGTCTCGGGCACCAGCTGCACGTTGGGATCGGCCTCCGCGCTGCCGCCGCCGGCCAGATGCAGCAGGCTGTCGTCGCCTTCCTGCAGCTGCGCGGGATCGGGATCGACCAGCTTGATGCGGTCGATCTGCGAGGCCGTCTCCGGCCCCTGCCCCAGCGGCACGCTGGAGATGGTGCCGTCCACGCCGATGCGGATCGTGGTGCTGTCGGGAATCGAGATCGGCCCGCCGTTGCCCAGCACCGGATTGCCGGCGGCATCGGTGAGCATGCCGTCGGCGGTGAGCTTGAGGTTGCCGGCACGGGTGTAGGCCTCGCTGCCGTCCGGCGCCTGCACGGCGATCCAGCCCGAACCGCGCACCGCCACGTCCAGCGCGTGGCCGGTGTGGTCGAGCGGGCCTTGACTGTCGTCGCGCCCCAGCCCCTGCGCCACCGCGTTGATGCGCGCGGGGCTGCCCGGCCCCAGCACCGGCACACTGGTAAACGCGCTCAGCTGGCTCTTGAAGCCGGTGGTGCTGGCGTTGGCCAGGTTGTGGCTGGCCACGTCCTGCGCCCGCAGGATCTGCGTGGCGCCGGTCATGGCAACGTAGATGGAGCGGTCCATGGCAAGCCCTCAAGGAGAAGCGCCGTGATCAGCGCGACACGGCGTTGAACAGCGAGGAGGCCAGCGTGTTGTCGGTGGCCAGCACCTGCGCGTTGGCCTGGTAGTCGCGCTGGGCCTTGATCATGTTGACCAGCTGCTCGGTGGTGTCGCTGGTGTTGGATTCCTCCAGCGAGCCGGACTGGATGCTGCCGTACTGGCCGCTGCCGGCCGTGCCCATCACCGCCGTGCCCGAATCGGTGCTGGACATCCAGCACACGTTGCCGAGCTGGCGCAGCCCCTGCAGGTTCTGGAAGTTGGCGATGGCGAGCTGGCCGATCTTGCTGCTCTGGCCGTTGGAATAATTGGCGGTGACCACGCCGGTGCTGTCGATGTCGATCGAGGCCAGTGCGCCGGCGGTGTAGCCGTCCTGGGTGATCGTGCCCGGCGTGTAGCCGGTGCCGAACTGGGTGGTCTTGGAAAAATCCAGCGTCAGCGCCTGCGATGCGGCGCCGTTGGGGTAGGTGAGCGAATTGAAGGCGCGCTTGCCGTCCGTCGGCGCGGAGAGCTTGCCGGCGCTGTCGAAAGTCAGCGTACTCGTGCCGGCATCCTGCCCATCCACCACCAGGTGCACGTCCCAGTTGCCAGGGCTGGTCTTGACGTAATAGGCGGTGGCCTGATGGGCGGTGCCCAGCGAGTCGTAGACGGTGAACGTAGTGGAGTTGTTGTAGCTCGACGCATTGGCCGCATCGAACGGCGTCACCGTCGGCACCGAGGCGTCGGCCGGCAGATTGGCGGCGATGCTCACATTGGCGGTCGCGGTGGCCGAGCTTTGCGCGGTGACGAGGTTGAGGTCGGTCAGCGTGCTGGTGTTGAAGCTGCCGCTGGCCGTGCTGTAGGGGTAGCCCTGCAGCTTGTAGCCCTCGGCATTGACCACGTTGCCGCTGCTGTCCTGATGGAAGGCGCCGGCACGGGTGTAGGCATAGCCGTTGCCGGTGTCGACCACGAAGAAACCGTTGCCGCTGATCGCCAGATCCAGGCTGTTGCCGGTGGTCTGGATGTCGCCCTGCTTGAACTGCTGGGCCACGTCGACCAGCCGGGCGCCGCCGCCCACCGCGGTCGCGCTCAGGTTGATGCCGGTGACCGCGTAGACGTCGGCGAACTCCGCCCGCGATCCCTTGAAGCCGGTGGTGTTGGCGTTGGCGATGTTGTTGGCGATGACGTTGAGGTCGGACTGCGCCGCGTTGATGCCGCTGAGTGCCTGATTGAGCGCCATGATGTCGATTCCTGTGTTTGAGTGACCGCTAGGTCAGTTGATCTGCGCGACCGCACTGAGCGGCACGCCGCCCACACCGGCCACCTCGAGGTACGTGCCGACGCTGCTGCCGCCGTAGCCGACGCCACTGACCGTGCCGGCGACGTAGGTGGACAGCGCGCTGCCGCCGCTGTCGGCGGCGAGCTGGTAACTGCCGGCGGCGACCGGCTTGCCGCTGTCGTCCAGGCCGTCCCAGCTGAACGAGGCCAGCCCGGCCGGTTGCGCACCGAGATCCAGCGTGCGCACCACCTTGCCGGTGCCGTCGCGGATCACCACCGCCACATCGCCGGCGCTGGCCACGTTGACCGCGCCGCTGGTCGGGCTGCCGGCATAGGCGAGGCTGCTAGAGGGCACCAGCACCTGGCGACCGACCAGGTTGCTCGATCCCAGCACCTGCGAGGTCTGCAGGGCGCTGGTGATCTGCCCGCCCAGGCTCTCGACGGTGCTGGCCAGCTCCTGGGTGGAGGCCAGCTGGCTGAACTGGGCGAGCTGCGAGACGAATTGCGAGTTGTCCAGCGGGTGGGTCGGATCCTGCGTCTGCAGCTGTGTGGTCAGCAGCTTCAAAAAATCGGCCTGGCTCATGCTGCCGGTCGCGGCCGCGCTGGCGACGCTGCCGGCACTGGCCGTGCTCGCCGCCGTCGCGGCCTGGGTCTGGTTCACGCTGCTCATGGTTGGGTTCCTCGCAAAAAGGCGTTACTTGCCGAGATCGAGCGTCTTCAGCATCAGCTGCTTGGCGGTATTCATGACCTCGACGTCGTTCTGGTAGGTGCGCGAGGCCGAGATCATGTTGACCAGCTCGTCGATCGGGTTGACGTTGCTGCCGTAGACATAGCCGTTGGCGTCGGCCAGCGGATTGCCCGGCTCGTAACTGCTCTTGACCGGCAGCGGGCTCTCGGTGATGCCGAGCGTGCGCACCCCGGCGCCGGCATCGGCCTCCTGCCGCGCCGCGCCCAGCGCGCGCTCGTGGAGGGTGGCGAACACCGGCTCGCGGGCACGGTAGGCGGTGGCCGGATCGCCGCTGACGCTGTCGGCGTTGGCCAGGTTGCTGGCCACCGTGTTGAGCCGCAGCGACTGCGCGGCCATGCCGCTGCCGGCGATGTCGAAGATCTTGTAGAGGCTCATGACTGGTCGGAGCTCAAGGCGGTGCGCAGCATGTGGATCTGCGCGGTGATGAAGCTCAGGCTGGCCTGGTAGTGCACGGTGTTGCCGGCGAAGGCGGCCTGTTCCACGTGCGGATCGACGGTGTTGCCGTCCATGCTGGGCTGGGTCGGCACCCGCCAGGCCGTGCGCGTCAGCGCCTCTGTGCCCGGGTCGATCTGCCCGGCGCTCGGCGTCGCCAGCGCAAGGTTCGTCGACGTTCCGCTCACGGCCTGCAGCGCCTTGCGGAAATCGACGTCGCGCGCCTTGAAGCCGGGCGTGTCGGTATTGGCCAGGTTGTTGGCCAGAAGCTCGCTGCGGCGCTGCCATATGTCCATGGCGGCGGTGTGGATGCCGAACAGGTTGTCGAGGGATGCGCCCATGGCTGATCTCCGCCCAATGGTTCTTGCCCGGACCCTCTGGCAAGTTGCGTGCCAGGCATGGGCAAAGCCTTGACGGCACTGCGTTTTCGCCGCCAGACCGCTGCCGCGGCCGCGCGATGAGACGGTTTTATGGCGCCGTCGGCGGATCGACGCCCCTCACGGCGGTCACACCGCCGGCTGCATGGCGCTGTCGACCCGTATCCGGAAAATCGGCCCGGCGCGCGCCACGCGGCACTGCAGGGCTGGCCCGGCCCCACGGCCATTGCCGTGGACTTCCCCTGGCCGACGCCCGGCTTGGCCTCCCCGCCAGCAGTGCGGCACCAAGCGTTTGACGGGCCAGTGGCACGCGGTTTGCTTCTTCAAGTTTCGCCATCCGCGGCCGATGCCGCGAAGATTTCCACCCTTGCATCCGGAAGCGCGACGACACCATGAGCCTGATCCGCAGCCAGCACCTTGCCGCCTTCGCCGAAGCCGCCGCCGCCGGCGACGAGGCGCGTCTGGACGCGCTGCGCCGCGAACACCCGCAGATCGCCCGCGCGCTGGCGCCGCTCCTGGAGGCCCGCGATGCCCGCGGCGCGGCGGCCAGCGCCCTGCCGGTGCTGGAACAGCAGTCATTGGTGCTCAACGCCGCGCAGCAGCTGGCCCGCGAGCAGGAGGCCTTGGACAAGGCCGCGCAGGAAAGCCGCGACAGCGTCGGCCGCTTGACGGACGGCAGCGCCGGAATCTCGACGGCGCTGAACCAGGTCGCCGCCGCGCTCGCCAACGCCACCCAGGCCAACCAGGCCAATGGCGCCGGCATCGGCGACCTGGACGCCCAGCTGCGCCTGCTGCGCAATGCGCTGGCGGCGATGAACCGCAACCAGAGCCGCCTGGCCGAACAGGTGGCGCAGATCCGCCGGCTCACCGCCAGCGTGCAGGAGATCGCCCACCAGACCAATCTGGTGGCGCTGAACGCGGCGATCGAGGCGGCCCGCGCGGGCGAGGCCGGGCGCGGATTCGCGGTGGTCGCCGACGAGGTCAAGCAGCTGGCGGAAAAGACCGCCCAGGCCACCGATGAGATCGAGACCATGACCGGCTCGATCGGCGAGTTCTCGCTGCAGCTCGACGGCGACGTGCAGCAGGGCCTGCAGCGGCTCGGCCGCGCCCAGGACAGCCTCGGCCAGGTCGGCCAGCGGCAGCGCGAGGGTGAGAGCGCATTGCGCCTGGCCACCGATCGCGTCGCCACATTGCAGCGCAGTCAGGACGCCCAGCACGCCCGCGCCACCGCCGCCCAGGCCGCGCTGGGCGCGCTCAAGCGCCGCGCCGCGGAAGCCTGCCGGCAAGCCGAGGTGCTGCACCGCGCCGCCCTGCTCGCCCATCATCTGGCCCTGGACTGGCTGGACCGCGACGACGCCACCGATCCGGCCAGCCTGAGCCTGGCCATCCGCGAGGCGGCGCAGGGCATCCGCCAGGCGATGGAGCTCGCGCTCAAGGAGCCGACCGCGCTGGACCGGCGCTGGTTCGACACCCGCGCCCTGCAGCACAGCCTGGAACGGCTGGCCGCACGCCACGCCGACCACCCCGCCGCGCAGGCGCTGGCCGAAGCCGGGGCCCGGCTCGGCGAACAGGGCGGCACCTTCGTCGGCCTGTTGTGCGAGGGGCGGCTCGAACAGGCCCAGCAGGCCTCGCGCGAGCTCGAAGCCGAGCGCGAGGCGCTGGTGAACCAGCTCGCCAGCGTGCTCAACGACATCGGCGGCTGATCGTCATGCGGCACCTGCGCCTCGTCCCTCTCCTCGCCCTGCTCGCCGCCCTGCCGGCACGGGCCGACACGCTGCAGCAGGCGCGCGGATTGGCCGCCGACTGGCTGCGCCAGCGTTTCGCGCAAGCCGACGGCCGGGTGGAAACCACGCCGCTGCCGCTGGATCCGCGGCGCCAGCCGGCCGACTGCGCCGTGCCGCTGGTCGCCGGCCTGCCCGGCGAGGCCCGCCCGGCGCCGCGCATGAGCGTGGTGGTGCGCTGCCCGGCGCCCGGCGGCTGGGAGCTGCGGGTGCCGGTCGCCCTCAAGCTGTATCGGCCGGTGCTCGTCGCCAACCACACCCTCGCCCGCGGCGACGGTGTCGGCGCCGGCGACGTGCACAGCGAGCTGCGCGACGTCACCCGGCTTGGCTATGGCTGGCTGGAGTCGCCCGAGCAACTTGCCGGCCGCAGCCTTGCCCGGCCGCTGGCCGCCGGCGCGGTGCTCACTCCCGCGGCGCTCGGCGGTCGCCAGATGGTGCGCGCCGGCGATCACATCGAAGTCCTCGCCGAGGAGGGCGGCATCGCCGTGCGCGCCCGCGGCGTCGCGCTCGGCAGCGGCGACAGCGGCGCGCGCCTGCGGGTACGCAACGACACCTCGGGCCGCATCATCGACGCCGAGGTCCGCGGTCCCGGCCTCGCCGTGGCGCTGCCATGATGCCGCGGCAGGCTAAAGTTCCCCGTGACACGGCCGATTCCTTCACCTGACACGGCATCACGCACGCAAAAGAGCGGACGATGAACACCACCATCCAGAACAATGGCCGTCCCATCCTGCCGCAGCCCGCCACCCCACAGAGCGGCGCGGCAGCCTCCGGCGCGCCGGGCCATGCCGGCGAAAGCGCGGGCGTGGCCGCCAAGGCCGGCGACCGCGTCGAGCTCACCGATTCGGCGCGCGCCCTGCAGGAGGCCGCCAAGACCACCGACGGCGCCGCCATCGACACCCAGCGGGTGGAGAAGATCCGCCAGGCACTCGCCGACGGCAGCTACAAGGTCGACCCGGCACGGATCGCCGACCGCATGCTCTCGCTCGACGCCCAGCTCGGCGCGACCAAGGGCAGCAGCCAGCCATGAGCACGCCGGCGCCGCCCGGTCTGGCTGACGCGCTCGCCGCCGTCGTCGCGGACATGCGCGCGGCCGCCACGGAACTTGCCACCGTGCTCGATGCGGAGCACGCGGCGCTCACCGCTGCGGACGTGCTCGCGCTCGACCACGCCGGCAACCGCAAGCAAGCCTTGATGCAGGCGCTGGAGCTGCACGAGGCCGAACGGCGCCAGCTCCAGTCGATGGCGCCCGCGTCGGCCGAACCAACGGGCTGGAGCGAGGTCTTGCGCCTGCTCGCGCTGTGCCAGGAACGCAATCTGCGCAACGGCGCGCTGGTCGGCCAGCGGCTGACCCAGGTGCGACGCGCGCTCGCGGTACTGACGGGCGAACCCGAACCAGGCACCTACGGACGCGGCGGCGGCCTCGAGCCCTCGGCGCGCGTGCAGATGCGCGCCCGCGCCTGACCGCCAGCCACTGCCGCAGACGACCGACCATGATGAGCGAGCACATGTCCGCCAACCCCGGCCCCAGCCAACCGCCCGCGCCTGCGCTCGCCGGCCAGCCGCTGCCGGTCGTGCGCATCCCGATGCTGGACCAGGACCGCCAGCTGTTCGCCTATGAGCTGGTCTTCCAGCTCGGCGCCACCGACACGGCCGAACTCATGCACCGGCTGCTGGCCACCCTCACCGACGGCACATTGTCCGGACTGGTGCGCGGCAGCCGGACCTTCCTCAACCTCACCCGCGAGATCCTGCTCGAACAGACCGACGTGCTGCTGCACCAGCCGCGCTTCGGGGTGATCGTCCAGCCGCAGGCCGCCGACGATCTGGAACTGCTCGACCGCCTGCGCCAGCTCGCCCAGCGCGGCTGCCTGCTGCTGCTCGACGCCGGCGATTCGCCGCTGCACGGCAGTGCGCGGCTGGAGGCCCTGCTGCAGATGGTCCAGTTCGTGCGCCTGGATGCCAGCCGGCTGGAGCCGGATGACCTGCTCGAGCGCAGCCAGCGCCTGCATGAGCGCGGCATCTGGGTGATCGCCGGTCAGGTCGACGACCACGCCACCTACCAGCGCTGCCTCGCCCTGCCGCTGCACGCCATCCAGGGCCGCTACCTGTTCCTGCCGGAAAAGGTCGACGTGCCGGTGCTCACCGCCAACCGGCTCAGCATCCTGCGGCTGATGCGCACGCTCACCGAAAACAACCCCGGTCCGGTCGAACTCGGCGAGATCATCCGCGACGACGCTGTGCTGAGCTTCAAGCTGCTTTCCTGCGTGAACTCGGCGTACTTCGCCCTGCCGCGGCAATTCAAGTCGGTGCAGCAGGCGGCGATCTATTTCGGCGTCACCCGGATGCGCAACTGGATCTACACCATGGCGCTCGGCGGCATGGACGACCGGCCGCCGGAACTCCTGCGCGCCGCGCTGATCCGCGCGCAAATGTGCGAGCGCCTGGCCGAGGCCGACGGCCTGCCGCGCGACCGTCGCGAGCTGGCCTTCACCGTCGGCTTGTTCTCGCTGCTCGACACGCTGATGTGCGTGCCGATGGAAACCATCCTCGAACAACTGCCGCTCGCCCGCGAGATCGTCGAGGCGCTGGTCGAAAAACGCGGTCCCTATGCCGCGCTGCTCGATCAGGTGCACGCCTGGGAGTGCGGCATGCTCTCCGGACAGACGCCGCAACGCATCCAGCGCCTGGCCAGCATCTATCTGGAATCCACCCAGTGGGCCGATCAGGTCTACGCCCACGCCGACGTGCAGCCGCACTGATCCCACGCGGCAATCCGCACGGCCGGCAGCATAGACGTCTAGACGTCTAGCCGTCCGCTGCCCGTCCAAGGGCCAGGCCCGTGGGCATCGCGAGCCGCCACCAGCGCGTCGCCCGCGTCGGCGGATCTGGCCACGTCCTCGCCGGCGGCAAGCCAGACTCCCGTGACGGCCAGCCCGCTATCTGCCCGCACGCCGCCGACCGAGCAGCAGCCACGCGGCCGCCAGCACGAGCGCCGCGGCCAGCGCACGCCGCAGCCACGGGTGTGCCGGTGACGGCGGCAGTTCCGGCAACAGTTCCTCCAGCGCACGATCGCCCACCTGGACCTCGAAGCCGTCACCCGTCGCCGCATCGCCGGCCGGCACCAGCAGCCCATCTTCAGCTCGCGCCAGTATCGTCACCACCTGCCGCGGCACCGCCCGCCAGCTGACCCGCAGATCGCCCAGGCGCGCGGCGTCCATGCGTGCGCAGGTGCACAGGAAATCGCCCGCGCGGCTGAAGGTCGCCACCAGGTTGGGCGGCAGTTGGCCATCCGGCGGCGGCGCCACGTCTTCGAATCCTGGCAGGGCGTGGCGCAGTGCAGGGGCGAGGCGATAGCCGCCGACGCGCACTTCGGCCGCCTCGAAACGCGCGCCATCGACGAGAAACGCCCCGGGATTGGCGTGCCCGGCCGGCTGGCGGAATCCGCCCGTGTCGAGGGGATGATCGACCCAGTCGAGCTCGTAATGGACCGTGCCGTCGACGGCGACCTCCCGCCACTGGAACATCTCGACCCGACGCAAGAGCAGCGGCACATCGGCGCCGACCCCGAACAGCGGATCGCGCGGCGCGCCGACCACCTCGATCGGGCCGCTGACCCGCAGCAGGCCCGGCGCGGCGGCGTCAGCGGTTCCGCCATGCCGGGCCAGCACCGCCCGGTGGCGCTGCACGCCGCGCTCGGTCGACACCAGGAGCAGCGCGGCAGCCAGCAGCAGTACCGCACCGGCAAGCGGACGCAGCCAGGCCGGGTGTCTCACGATGCGTCCTTAAGTGCGCCGGGGCGGCCATGCCGCGGCGCGTGGCCGCCTGCGGTCATTGCACCTTGCCGAGCCCGGACGGCCGGCGCGGGTCGCTGGCGGCATCCAAACGGTTGCTGCGCAGGTCCCAGGTGACCACGTTCATGAAGCCCCACGACTCGCGCGGGGTGAGCTCGTAACCCATGCGCTTGAGCCCCTCGGCCGTGGCGGCGTCGAAGGTGCCGTCCTCGACGAAGACCTTGTCCGGCAGGAACTGATGGTGGAAGCGCTTGTGCGCGGCGATCTGCGCCGCGTCCTCGCCGTCGATGAAGGCGAGGATGCCTTCCAGCACCTGGGTGATGATGGTCGAGCCGCCGGGCGAACCGATCACCGCGCAGCGGTCCTTGCCGAGCACCAGGCTGGGCGACATCGAGGAGAGCATGCGCTTGCCGGGCGCCGGGGCATTGGCCTTGCTGCCCAGCAGGCCGTATACGTTGGGCGCGTCGGGTACCAGCGCGAAATCGTCCATCTCGTCGTTGAGCAGCACGCCGGTGTCGCCGGCGACGAACGCCGAGCCGAGCTCGTAGTTCACCGTCGAGGTGACCGCGACCATGTTGCCGTCCTTGTCGATGATCGAGAAATGCGTGGTGTGCATGCCCGGATCGAACAGCGAGGTCACCGGCAGCATCGAGGAGGGCGTGGCGCGGTCGGGCAGGATGCTCTGGCTGAGGCCCGCCGCGTAGTACGGCGACAGCAGCATGTCCAGCGGCATCTTCACGAAGTCCGGGTCGCCGAGGTAGTCGTTGTGGTCGCGGAAGGCGCGCCGCATCGCCTCGATCACGTAGTGGGTGCGCTGCACGCCGTCCATGTGCGCCAGGTCGAATCCCGCGAGCATGTTGAGGATCTGCGCGATCGCCACGCCGCCGGAGGACGGCGGCGGCGCGGTGACGATGTGATAGCCGCGGTAGTCGACGCCGATCGGCGCGCGCTCCTTGACCTGGTAGGCGGCCAGGTCCTCCAGCGTCCAGCGCCCGCCGGCTTTGCGCACCGCATCCACCAGATGCTCCGCCACCGGGCCGCGATAGAAACCGTCGCGGCCGTGCTCGGCCAGCGCCTCGAGCGTGCGCGCCTGGTCCGGATCGCGCCACTTGCGTCCTTCCGCCGGCGGCTGGCCGCCCGGCAGGTACTTGGCCGCCGAAGCCGGCCAGCGCCGGATGATCTGTGCGCGGTCGGCGATCGCCTTGCGCAGCCGCGGGTCGGGCTCGAAGCCCTCGCGGGCGGTGCGGATGGCCGGCGCCAGCGAGGTCTTGAGCGGCAGCCGGCCATAGTGCTCGGCCAGCCACGCCAGCCCCGCCGGCGCACCGGGGATGCCGGCCGACAGCGGCCCGTTGAGCGCGGTGTCGCGGTTGGGACTGCCGTCGGGGTTCACGTAGTCCTTGGCCTGCACCGCCGCCGGCGCGGTCTCGCGCGCGTCGACGAACACCTCCTTGCCGTCGTCGGCGCGCCGCAGCACCGCCATGAAGCCGCCGCCCAGGCCCGAACTTTCCGGCTCCACCACCGACAGCGTGGACGCCACGGCGACCGCCGCGTCGAAGGCGTTGCCGCCCTTGGCGAGCACTTCGAGCCCGGCATGGGTGGCGATGAAGTTGGCGCTGGCGACGGCGGCATGTCCGGGTTTGCCGGCGACGAGGGTCGGCGACGCCGGCTGCGCCGGGGCCTTGACATCCGCCCAGGCGGCGCCCGGTGCGACCAGCAGCAGGCCCAGCAGCAGGGCGGTTCCCTTGAGACGCGAGAACAGATTCATGCGCGGCTTTCCTCGGCAGTGAGCAGGCGGTATTTGAATTCCAGCCGCTCGCGGCTCTCGGCGTGTTCCGGATCGGTGACGATGCACTCGACCGGACACACCGCCACGCATTGCGGCTCGTCGAAATGGCCGACGCATTCGGTGCAGCGCGCCGGGTCGATCAGGTAGTACTCCTCGCCGAGCGCGATCGCCCGGTTCGGGCAGACCGGCTCGCAGACGTCGCAGTTGACGCAGGTGTCTAGGATCTTGAGCGCCATGCCAGCCTTGGCGTGCGGCCGCGATGCTCGGGGCTTCGCGGCCGCACGCGGATGCCTCACCAGGTCACGTAGCGGAGCGTGGCGCCGGTCGGCTGCAGCGCCGCGGTCACCCGGTCCTTGTCGGCGGCATCGCCGATCACCACCACGATCACGTCCTTGAACGAGCCGGGCTTGGCGTCCTTGAAGGCCTCGATCACGAAATCGGCGGTCTTGGCCGAATTGGGGCCGCCGAAGGCGAGCAGGTTGCCCGGCGTCACCGTGCGGGCGACGACGTCCTGCACCTGCTGCAGCTGGCGGTCGTAGCGGGCCTTGGACTCGTCGTCGTCGCCGGCCGGCACCAGATACGCATACGGGCGGTCGGCGCTCATGCCCTGCATGTTCTGCTGCACGATCTGGCCGAGGTAGGCGCCCCAGGCCTTGTTGTCGTTCGGGTCGCTGGGCTTGCTCACCTTCTGCGTCTGTGCGGTCTGCTGGGCCTGATCCTCCTGCTTGGAACAGGCACCGAGCAGCACGGCGGCCGAAAGCGCGAACGCGGCGGTCAATACGATCTTGCGCATGTGCAAATCACCCCTCTGTGGATTGATGACGCCAGCGTTGCCGCATGGCTTGTTGGACGGCCGGGTGCACGAAGCCGGCGATGTCGCCGCCCAGGCGACCGATCTCGCGCACCAGCGTGGACGAAATGAAGCTGTACTGCTCGGCCGGGGTCAGGAACAGGGTCTCGGCCTGCGGGATCAGGTGCCGGTTCATGCTGGCGAGCTGGAACTCGTATTCGAAATCCGACACCGCGCGCAGGCCGCGCAGGATCACGCCGGCGCCGAGTTCGGCGACCAGGCTGGCGAGCAGGCAGTCGAAGCCGCGCACCTCGACGTTGGGCAGGTCGGCCAGCGCCAGCCTGGCCAGCGCGATGCGCTCGTCGAGACTGAAGCCCGGCCCCCGGCCCTTGTTCGGGCTCTCGGCCACCGCCACCACGATGCGGTCGAACAGCGGCGCGGCGCGGCTGACGAGATCGCTATGGCCGTTGGTGATCGGATCGAAAGTGCCCGGATAGACGGCTAGACGCTTGTTGATCGGCGGATGGCTCACGGGCGGCACGTCTGGCGTAAATATAAGCCCTAGCTTAACGGAAGCTCCGGGGAGCGGCGATAGAGCGCATGGCGCACGCTGCCGGCGTGGCCTTCGCGATGCAGGCGCCAGGTCGCGGGCAGGCGCGGCACGTGCCCGCGCGGCGATTCGACGTGGATCCACGCGTCCGGTGCGAGCCAGCCGCGTTCCAGTGCCGCGGCGAGCGGCTCCCACAATTCGGCCGTGAACGGCGGATCGAGGAACACCACGTCGAACGATCGTGGCGCGTCGGCGAGGAAGCGCGCCGCATCCGTCCCCGCCACCGGCGCGTCCAGCTGCAGCCGCGCCAGGTTCGCGCGCAGGGCTTGCGCCGCGCGCGGCTCGGGCTCGACGAACTGCGCCTGCGCGGCGCCGCGCGAAAGCGCCTCGATGCCGAGCGCACCGGTCCCCGCGCACAGATCGAGCACGCGCGCGCCGGCGATGACCGGCGCCAGCCAGTTGAACAGCGTCTCGCGCACCCGTTCGGGCGTGGGGCGCAGTCCCGGCAGGTCGGGCACCTCCAATCGCGAGTTGCGCAGACGGCCGGCGATGATGCGGATGCGGCCTGGAGCGGGCTTCATGCGTCCTCAGCTGACGGTTCGGCAGCCGGTGCTAGCATCCGGCCATAGTCTTTGAATTGTCGCAGACGAGCCATGCTCAAGTTCTGGAAAAAGAAACCGGCCGAAGGCGAGGCCGGACAACCGGAGGCGTCGCCGGCGCCCGCAGCGCAAGCACCCGCCACACCGCAGACATCGACGGCCGCGACACCGGCCGCCCCGCCCGCACCCGCCAAGCGCGGCTGGCGCGAGCGGCTGTCCGGCAGCGCCTTCGCGCGCGGCCTGTCCGCACTCTTCACCCGGCATCCCAAACTCGACGACGAGCTGCTGGACGAGCTGGAAACCACGCTGATCGGCGCCGACGTCGGCGTGGAAACCAGCAGCGCGCTGGTCGAGGATCTGCGCCGGCGCATGCACAAGCGCGAGTTCGCCGATGCCGACGCCCTGCTCGCCGCGTTGCGCCAGGCGCTGGTCGCCAGGCTCGCGCCCGTGCAGCAGCCGCTACGGCCGGACGGCGCCAAACCCTTCGTGGTGCTGGTGGTCGGCATCAATGGCGTGGGCAAGACCACGACGATCGGCAAACTCGCGCGGCGCTGGCGCGACGAAGGCCGCGAGGTGCTGCTCGCCGCCGGCGACACCTTCCGTGCCGCCGCGGTCGAGCAGCTCAAGACCTGGGGCGAGCGCAACGGCGTGCCGGTGATCGCGCAGGGCCAGGGCGCCGATGCCGCCAGCGTGATCTTCGATGCGCTGCAGGCCGCGCGCTCGCGCGGCGCCGACGTGCTGATCGCCGACACCGCCGGCCGGCTGCACACGCAGGGCGGGCTGATGGACGAGCTGTCCAAGATCGCCCGCGTGCTGAAGAAGCTCGACCCGGACGCGCCGCACGAGGTGCTGATGGTGATCGACGGCACCACCGGCCAGAACGCGCTGAGCCAGGTGCGCCAGTTCCGCCAGCTGGTCGGCGTCACCGGCCTCGTCGTCACCAAGCTCGACGGCACCGCCAAGGGCGGCGTGGTGTTCGCGCTGGCCCGCGAGTTCGGGCTGCCGATCCGCTTCGTCGGCCTCGGCGAGCAGGCGACCGACCTGCAGCCCTTCGATGCCGAGGCCTATGTCGACGGCCTGCTGCCGGATCGGCTCGGCCAGGGCTAGTCTGCGCGCTGCCGCCGATGCGGATCACCCCTCGCCTGCGCACCATCCTGATCGCCGTGGCGGGTGCCGCCTGCCTGTTGGCGACAGGGCTCGTGCTGGGGCTGCATTGGCTGCTGCAGCCGGAGCGTTTCACCCGGCGGCTCGCGGCGCAGGCGCAACAGGCCGGCCTCGAGCTTAAACTCGCCCGCCCCGCCCGCCCCGACTTGCTGCCCGAGCCCGCGCTCGAACTGGAAGGCCTCAGCCTGCGCGCAGGCGCCGGCGGCGCGCCGATACTGCTGGCCGAGCGCGGCCGCCTGGTGCTGCCCTGGCGCGCCCTGCTGCGCGGTGAAAACGCGATCGGCCGGCTGGAAATCCAGGCGCCGCGACTGGACTTCGCCGCCCTGCGGCAATGGCTGGACGGGCTGCCGCCCGACACGGCGCAACCGCGCCTGCCGCGCATCGACACCGGCATCGCCATCCGTGGCGGCAGTCTGGTCGAGGGCGACCGCGTGCTGCTCGACGCGATCGATCTCGACAGCGGTCGCCTGCGTCCCGACCAGCCCTTCCTGCTCACGCTCACCGCCCGGCTGGGCCATGGCGAGCCGGTGCGGCTCGAGCTTCGCACGCTACCGCGGCAGACCGAGGCCGCCCTGCAGCTCGACGAGCTTCAGCTGCATGTCCGCGCCGGCCGCACGCTCGCCCTGCAACTGTCCGGGTCCGTGCGCTGGCACGGCGATGCCGACACCCGTGCCAGCCTGGCCGGCAGCTTCACGCAGGACGGGCGAAACGGCACGCTCGCGCTGACCCTCACCCCGGCAGACCGGCACGATCCGCTGCTGCTGCACGTGCGCGCAGACACCGCCGACGCGCACCTCGACCTGCGCACGCCGCCGCTTGCCCTCGCGCCCTGGTGGCGCTCGCTCGACGCCGCACCGCGCGTGACGATGCCGCCGCTGGAAGGGGAATGGCGCGCCGCCCGGCTCGACCTCGGCCCGGCGACGATCCGGAATTTCTCGCTCACCACCGGCGCCGCGCCGTCCGCTGCCGGCAGCGCCCCGCCTTCCTCATGAGTGCCGACTTCGCCACACGTCTCTTGGCCTGGTACGACCGCCACGGCCGTCATGACCTGCCCTGGCAGGCCGGCGATGCCGAGGGCCGGCGCGATCCCTACCGGGTCTGGCTGGCGGAGGTCATGCTGCAGCAGACCCAGGTCGCCACCGTGATCGCCTATTTCCAGCGTTTCGTTGCCGCGCTGCCCAGCCTGCGCCAGCTCGCCGAGGCCGAGGAAGACCACGTGCTCGCGCTGTGGTCGGGACTGGGCTACTACCGGCGCGCGCGCTTCCTGCAGCGCGCCGCGCGCGTCTGCGTCGAGCGGCACGGCGGCGAACTGCCGCGCGATTTCACCGCGCTCGCCGCACTGCCCGGCATCGGCCGCTCCACCGCCGGCGCCATCCTCGCCCAGGCCCACGGCCTGCGTTTTCCGATCCTCGACGGCAACGTCAAGCGCGTGCTCGCGCGCCATCGCGGCATCCACGGCCATCCCGGCCAGAGCGCGGTGGCACGGGAACTGTGGCGGCACGCCGACGCATGCACACCGGCCGAGCGCGTGGCCGACTACACGCAGGCGATCATGGATCTGGGCGCCACCGTGTGCACCCGCGCCCGTCCGGCCTGCGCACGCTGTCCACTCGCCGAGGACTGCATCGCCCGTCGCGACGGCCTCACCGCCATGCTGCCGACCGCCCGTCCACGCCAGGCCTTGCCGACCCGCCGCACCGTGATGCTGGTGCTGCGCGACCCGAGCGGGCGCATCCTGCTCGAAAGGCGCCCGCCGCAGGGCGTGTGGCCCGGCCTGTGGAGCCTGCCGGAAACCGCCGATCACGCCCAGGCATGGCCGGCGGCCCAAGCGCATGCGCGACTCGATGACGCCACCGCGCTCACCCCTTTCGAGCACGTGTTCACCCACTATCGCCTGCACGTCGAGCCGTTGCTGTTCGATGGCGTGCAGGCCCATCCGGGCGTGACCGACCGCACCGATCTGCGCTGGAGCACGAGCGGCGAGCTCGCCACGCTCGGCCTGCCCGCGCCGGTCCGCCAGCTGCTGCAGACGCTCGAACCGCCCGCACCGACCACCATCTTCCCGAGGGACCTCACCCGATGAGCCGCACCGTACATTGCGCCAAGCTCGGCATCGACGCCGAAGGCCTCGACTACGCGCCGTGGCCCGGCGAACTCGGCCGGCGCATCTATGCGGAGATCTCAAGGCAAGCCTGGCAGCAGTGGCTGGCCCAGCAGACCATGCTGATCAACGAATACCGGCTCAATCCGCTCGATCCCCAGGCGCGCCGCTTCCTCGCCGCGGAGATGGAAAAGTTCCTCTTTGGCGGCGAAGCCGGCACCCCGCCCGCCGGCTTCGTGCCACCGTCCGAGCCTTGACGCTCCCCCGCCCGTTCATGTCTAATGCCGCGCTCTTCGACGCTCTGCGGCCAGGTAGCTCAGTTGGTAGAGCAGGGGACTGAAAATCCCCGTGTCGGCGGTTCGATTCCGTCCCTGGCCACCAATACCTAACGCCCAACCCTCATCGGTTGGGCGTTTTCATTTGCGGGTTCCGCGACACCATGCGGGGTTTGGCGGCGTTCCGCGTGTGCCACGCGGTAGTGGCAGGGTGGCCGGAAGTCGCCCGGTTCGACTCTCTTTCGCCCTCTTTTCTCTCGAAATCCGCGCCAACTTCTTTGCGGAAGCGCACGCAAATGGCCTTGTGGCCCAGTGACTTGCACGTGCGTCACTGCCATCGGTTGTCCATCGTGCTTGGATGAGCAAGGCATCAAGCCTGCACGGGGCTCAATGCTGCAGCACAGGGCATCGAGTACAGCCCCGGGCGCCCCTGCACGACCTGGACGAGGGCCCGGTATGCAACGAGTGGCCCTTCGGCTTCCGGCTTGCCCTTGTCGCGCGTCTTGACCTTGAACACGTCGATGGGCTTGGCGCTGTCGAGCCCGGCACGCCGCATGACCTGTTCGGCGGTGCGGGGCTCCCCCTTGAACGACCACAGGGCCTCGAACACTGCTGCCTGAGCCTCGGTCAGCCGGATCGGGCCGTGCGGCCAGTCGGGCAGCGTGACCCAGCGGAAATCCGCCGAGAAAGGCCCCTTCACTGGCGTCGTTGGATCGCTGGCCTGCGGGTCTGGCGGCTCACCCGGCAGGCCGATGAGCGCGATGCCGCCACCGTAGAGGGTGAAGCGATCTTCCAACGCCCACCACTGCACGCCCGGCCCGAAGGGCGCACCGCGCGTTTCGCGCGGTTTGGGTGTAATCACCCGAACGTCGCCACCGGTCACGCGCACCCGATCCAGCAGCGCTGGTTCTTGCCACAGCCTCACGATGTCGCGTGCGAGCAGCACCGGCGCGCGCCGGGATTCGCCCAGCCGCCACACGCCGTCACCAAGGTCGTCGATGCCGTCGCGGCTGTCGATCGCAAGGGCCAGGCGCAGCTTCTGGCGCAGCCAGTCCTCGTTCAACCGCAGCGCTGCGCCGTCCTGCGGCGAGACCGGCACCGGCCCGCAGTCCGGGCAGCGGCACAAGCGTCCGCCGCGCCCGTCGCCGAACACCGGCGCCCGATGCAGCGCACAATGCGGGCACAGCACGCAAGATTGATCAGTCACGGCCGCCTGGATCGCGCGGCCCAGGTGCGGCAGCAGCGCCACCTCGCGCGGCGACAGGGTGGCGCGCAGCACCGGCATGCCCGCGGCGAACAGCCGGCAGACGAACTGCCAGCCCTCGTGTGCCGACATCTCACGCGTCCTCGGGAGTCGTCGCCCTGACCGTGCCCGCGGCGAAGGGTGCCTCCTGTGCGCTCAAGGTCTGGCCGGGGCGCAGGATGCCGATGCGTACCAGGTAGCGCTCCAGCTGCGCTTGCAGCTTGGCATCGAACTGGTGCAGGTTGAGCCGCCCGCGGCTCGTGACCTCGATGGGCACCACGCGCGCCCGGGTGCGCCCTGGCTCGGGAGGGTAGTACAGGTTGATCTGAGCCGCCAGCACCGCCCAGCGGCCTTCCAGCGGGCCCGGCAGTTGATCGCGCAGCAGTTCATGCACCGAGCGGTGCTGACTGGCCTGCATGGCCGTGCACTCGATTTTCAGATCTCCCTCCGGACTCAGCAGCGTGAGCGACTTCAGCTGCACCAGCGAGAAGCCGTCCTCGAACACCTCCGGCACATCGAAGCCCGTGCGCAGCGCCGACAAGTCCAGCGCCGGGGCCTTGATACGCTCGGGCGTGGCCTTCACCCCGAGCACATGCTCGGCGAAGGCCTCCACCAGCATCTGCTGCACCTTGTGACCGCCGCGCGCCAGGGTGCGCACCACGCCCGTGGCTTCGGCGTACTCCAACACCATGTGGATGTTCGGGTTGCCCACGCGCTGCTTCAACACCACGCCCTCGAACTCCAGGCGCAGCTCGGCCAGGTCTTTGACGTGCACCGTCAGCAGGTGGATGCCGGGGCTCCTGGGCACGAGATAGGCCACACAGCCCTCGCCGCACTGGCGCTCGCGCTGGTAGTAGGCCGAGATCGCTCGACGCAGACCGGCCAGTGCGGCGTCCGTCGGGATCGCAGGGCGCCGCACTCCCAAGTCGTATTGCTGCGCCTGGGCGCTGTGGTGCGCCCAGAAATCGAGATCGCTGGCGCGTTCGAACAGCGCCCGGTGCCGCACGTACAGCCAGAACGAGCGATGCAGGTCGCTCTGGCACAACGCCAGGCCCGTCACCACGGCGGGATCGGACAGCGCCGCCTCGAACATCGCCTGGCCGCCCGCGGCATCACCCAGCGCGACGCTGGCCACCAGCTCGGCCGTCAGCCGGTCGCGCGCCGAGGTGTCGCCCCACGTCATTATGGCTTCAATCACGGCCCGGTTCGGCGGCTCGTGCGGCTGTGCATCGAGCGCTGGCGGCACCGCCAGCCCATGGCTGGCGAGAAACTGGTGCAGCGTCTCATCCGGCGGCAGCGCCTGCAGCACGTCGACATAGGTCTTCTTCATCGCGTCTCGGTCCTTTCCTTGAGGTGACGTCGGAGGTCTGCTGACCGAGGCTTCGGGCACGCGGGCCGGCGACGGCTGACTGAACTTGTGTCACGCCAAAGTAAAGCAGCGTGATACAGCGCGATTGTGTCCCGGCCTGATCCGCTTGTCAAACTGCATGGCACATCTAGCGGCGTTTGGTATCACAGGGCTATACTGTCGGATCGCATTCCAACACTTCCCGTGATTCGAGACGGGACATCGCCATGGCTTCCGCGTTTGGATCTCGCCTGCGGCGATTCCGCGAGGCGAAGAAATTGACCCTGCAGCAGGTGGCCGACGCGGTCGGCTGCACCAAGGCTTACATCTGGGAACTGGAGATGAAGGAGGGCCAACGCCCCTCCGCCGAGCGCGTGCAGGCGCTGGCCAGGGTGTTGGGCGTCACGATGGAAGACATCATGGGTGAGCCCATCCCCCAGGTTCCCGAGGCCAGTCCCGAGGACGTGGCCTTCTTCCGCGAGTACGCCGGGATGACGGAGGAGGAGAAGAGACGCTACCGGCAGGCGCTCGAGATCATGTTCCCCGACAAGGGCCAGGGCGGGGACTGACGATTGGGCACCGCGTGCCACCTCACCGGTTCGATTGCTGCCAGCCATGTCCACAAGTGGCTGCGGGCATGGTACGGCGCGGACGTGCCCGAGGCCATCGATCTCGATGTCGTGCGGCAAATGCTGCCGACCACGCCCTACGGCAAAGGGGTTCGGGAAATTCGTCCCCCGGTGCAGTTCAACGACGATGCCTTCGAGGGCATGCTGGCGCGGGATCCCGGCGACCCTGAGGTCTGGGGTATCGCCTACAACGGCACGGTCAGCCCGCAGCGCCAGCGATTCACCATCGCTCACGAGCTCGGGCACTTCATCCTGCACCGCGACCGGCAGCAGCGCTTCAACTGTGACAAGGAGAGCGTCTACTCGGGCCACGAGACGATGCGCCTGATCGAGCGCGAGGCCGACGACTTCGCCAGCAACTTGCTGATGCCCGGCGATCGGCTGCGCGAGTGGATCTCGAACGGACGCATCGATCTGCACGTCCTCAGCGCCATTGCCAAGCGCTTCCAGGTCTCGTTCGAGGCGCTGTGCATCTGCTTCATCAAGTTCACCTCGCAGCGCGCCATCCTGGTCTACTGGGACAACGGCTACGCGAAGTACGAATGGCGCAGCAGCAGCGCCGTCAGGACGCGGGCGCGCATCCGACGCACCGGCGATCCGCAAGAGCCGTTACCCGGCACGCTCGCCGCCGACGCGAGCGTCGTGCAGGCGTGGGACGGCATCGAGATGTCTGCTGCGATCTGGTGTCCGGAGGAGGCACCCTACATGAAGCTGCGTGAGTTCAAGCACAGCTACGCCTCGAGAGATCGCGTCCTGACCCTGCTGCTGTTGGAAAGCGCTGAGCCGCGCGCTTGGGATCGGGCGTGGCAGGACGGCGAGAGCTACGACCAGTTCGTCGCGAACGAGCGGTTACCGGTACGCTGAATTCAGAGCCGTCGCCGAAGATGCCCCATGACTACAAATGCCCAGCGACTGAAGGACGCCCTGGAGGAGACCCTTCGGCTCCAGAGCCCAGAAAGCGAAGAATACAAGCAATGGCTGCAAGGTCCTCGAAACTCGCCGTTTCCTCCTTCTATCCCGGCGGGAAGCAGTGGCTTCTATCCGACCACCGATCGGGCACTTGGCTGCATAACGGAGATCATCGACAACATCCGAATCAATGACGCCGCGCTTGCCCGAACTCTCAGCAGAGATGAAATGTTCAAGCGGGCGATGCTCGCGCTCGGAGCGAATCTTTCATCACTCGTTGAAGTCGCCGATGACGATGAGAGATGGAAGCAGTACCGAGAAGCCATCTCCACTGCGTTCACCGCCTCCCCGACCAGCCAGACTGTCTATGTGCCAGTGTGGCTCTTCGTCCGCCAGGAGTATGGGAGTTTCTCCGTCGGACCCGTTGAATTCGTTGATCGATCGGGATGGCTAGACAAGGTGGAACTCCTTCGAGGTAGTCGTCCCGCATGGCGATCAGGTGTTGAAACGGCTTGGGGGCTGGCTAGCAACGATGGCGACGGCGCTGATGGTGACTGCGATCAGATCGTCAAGTTGGCAATCCGGACGGTGACGCGCTTTGCGTCAGCAGAACAAAGAATTGCGTGTGTCGCCATTGAAGGCTTTGATGATCAAGAGGCGCAGCGTCGAGCACTGCTCGCAGCCAGAATTGCCATCGACGGCATACGGCTCCTCATCCCAGGCAGCAACAAGAAAAGGATATTCACCTCAGCCGACCACGGCCCGCCTCGCGCCATCGAGCGACTACGGCAGATGGCTGGGCACGACCTGACCGCTGGTTCAGGAATGGAAATACCAGGCGTTGGCGGAGCTCCCGGCGCAGCTCAGGAATTGATCGACGCCTCCATAGATTTCCGAAAGGCAGCCGGGAACTGCATCACGGTCGTCATCAGTCCGACGCCCGCGCAGGAAAACCTACCTGAGCTGTCTCAGCGATGGAGCAATGCCATTCACTGGTATGGTCGGGCATGCGTCTCCGACGCGGACTTCGTCGCACTGCCGATGTTTGGTTTCGCACTAGATATTTTGTGCGGTGGTAAGGAAGAGGCCGGAATTAGAAATCTGGCTTGCGCGCTCTTCGAGAAAGAGCCGGAAGACTGCGTTCGGACGGATGGGTTGACGCTCAAGGCTGCCGTGCGCAAGGTCTACGAATGGCGGTCGAAGATTGCTCATGGCTCCTTGCTGGCGGCCGACCTCATTCTTGAATCGGAGCGGGTCTTGTCCGAAAGCATCGCCAACGCAATGCTCTATCAGTACGTGATGTGTTTGGAGCAATACCGTTCAAGCGCGTCCCCCGTGGATACTGGCGAGTACTTCCTGGAGTGGCTCCGGAAGAACCCGCCGTCGACTTGGTCTCCGACACCAACCACGGCCTGAACCAGTGGCCTTCCTCCTTTCCGCACACGCCAGCTCAAACACGTTACGCGAAGTGCCTTCGGTTTCTAGCATGAGCAGCGTTTTCCATCGGAACGCCGACCATGCACGAACCCGAACCCCTCTCCCCGGCCCTCGAGGCTGATCGGCCTCGGCACGCGCACCAAGAGATCGTCGATCTGTTGGCCTGCGCCCTGCTGCGGCTGCGCGCACGCCCCTTTCCGCCGCCTGGCCGTCCCGCCACCGACAGCGACTCGGTTGGCCTTGGCTTCTGCGGGCCACAGCGCGTGAATGCGAACCCCGATCACGCACGAGGAGTTCGCCGATGACGACACACGCAGGCCCCGCGGACCCGGCCACCGTCGCCGCCCGCGTCGCCCGGTTGCCCCACCTGCCGATGGACAGCCTCTGGGCGCTGTGGGACGAGTACTTCGAGGAGCGGCCCAAGCATCACCACCGCACCTGGCTGGAGAGCCGGCTCGCCTACAGGATCCAGGAGCGCGCCTTCGGCGGATTGAAGCCCGCGACCCGCCGCAAGCTCGAGGAGATCGGTGAGACGGGCATCCTGCCACGCCAACTGCGCCGTGACGCGAGTCGGCTGCTGCCGGGCACGGTGCTCACGCGGATGTTCGACGACGTCGAGCACCGGGTGCTGGTGCGCGGGCCCAATGACTTCGAGTATCAGGGGCAGCGGTTCAAGAGCCTGACGGCGATTGCCCGCCACATCACCGGCACGCCTTGGTCGGGCCCCGCGTTCTTCGGCCTCAAGACCAAGGACGGACGGAAGGAGCCGGCATGAGATCACGATGGCCCGCATCCCCGTCGACCATGCCGACGCCTGGTCCCGTCACGCCATCGAGGCGCTGTGCGGTCTACACCCGCAAGTCCACCGACGAGGGATTGGACCAGGAGTACAACAGCCTGGAGGCCCAACGCGACGCGGGGCTGGCCTTCATCGCCAGCCAACGTCATGAGGGCTGGATCGCCATCGAGGAGGGTTATGACGACGGCGGCTACTCCGGCGGCAATCTCGACCGCCCTGCGCTCAAGCGCCTGCTGGCCGACATCGAGGCCGGCAGGATCGACATCGTGGTCGTCTACAAGATCGATCGCCTCACGCGCAGCCTGGCGGACTTCGCCAAGCTGGTGGAGGTGTTCGACCGCAACGGCGTCTCCTTCGTCTCGGTCACGCAGCAGTTCAACACCACCACCTCGATGGGGCGGCTCACGCTCAACATCCTGCTGTCCTTCGCGCAGTTCGAGCGCGAGGTCACCGGCGAGCGCATCCGCGACAAGATCGCCGCCTCCAAGGCGAAGGGCATGTGGATGGGCGGCATGCCGCCGCTGGGCTATGACGTCGTCGATCGCAAGCTCGTCGTCAACGAGCGCGAGGCCGCACTCGTGCGTGACATCTTCCGGCGCTACGCCGAGCATGGCTCGGCTGCACGGCTGGTGCGGGAGATGGCGATCGAGGGGCACACCACCAAGGCCTGGGTGACCCAAGGCGGGCGCCGGCGCACGGGCCGACCCATCGACCAGCAATACATCTTCGCGCTGCTGCGCAACCGCATCTACCTGGGTGAGATCCGCAACCACGGCACGTGGTATCCCGGCCAACACGAAGCGATCGTGCCACGAGACCTGTGGGACGCCGTGCACGCTTTCATCGAGCGCCGCAAGCAGGCGCCGCGCGAACACCGGGCCCAACACCCGGCGCTGCTCGCGGGCCTGCTGTTCGCGCCCGACGGCCAGCGCATGCTGCACACCTTCGTCAAGAAGAAGAGCGGACGCACCTACCGCTACTACGTCCCCTACCTGCACAAGCGTCGTAACGCGGGCGCGAGCCTGGCGCCGGACGCCCCAGACGTCGGCCATCTGCCCGCGGCCGAGATCGAGAACGCGGTGCTGACGCAGATCCACGCGGCGCTCTCGGCGCCGGAGGTGCTGATCGGTACCTGGCGGGCGTGCCAGCGCCACCCGGCGGGTGCCGCCCTCGACGAAGCGCAGGTGGTGGTGGCGATGCGACGCATCGGCGACGTGTGGGCGCAGTTGTTCCCGGCCGAGCAGCAACGCATCGCGCGGCTGCTGATCGAGCGGGTCCAACTGCATGAGTACGGACTCGACATCCTCTGGCGTGAAGACGGCTGGCTGGGATTGGGGCCCGAGATCGGCGTGCATCCCTTGGTCGACGAGTGCCGCGCGCCTGCCGAGGAGGTCTTGACATGACCCGCTCGCCTCCCGATCCGACGCCGAACTCCCGCCGTCGCGCGATCCGCATCGAGGTCGGCAACGATGCGCGCAGCTACGTCAGCGCAGGGCAGCGGGTGACCCTGGTGCCCCTGACGATCAAGCGGAGGCACAACCGCAAGCTCCTGATCCCGCCGACGCCCGAGTCCGCAGCCGCAGCCGCGGGCGGCCTGGATGCGCCGATGATCAAGACGCTCGGCAAGGCCTTCTACTGGAAGCGGCTGATCGACGAAGGCGTCTATCCGACGACCGCCGACCTGGCGCGCGCGCTGAAACTGGAGCCAGGCTGGGCGGCCGAGGTGCTGCGCATGACCCTGCTGGCCCCCGACATCGTCGAGGCCATCCTGGACGGGCGCCAGCCCCGCCATCTGAACCTGCAGACCCTGCGTGGCCGGCACGATCTGCTGCCCCGCGACTGGGCCGAACAGCGCCGGCTGCTGGGTTTTCCGCCACCGGCCCAGTGACCGGCCGCACGGGTGCGGTGCAGGCGCGGCTTGCGCTGCGGACGCTCGGTGGTGTCCTCGTACACGCCGTCGAGCCACAGCATGTGGAAGTGGATGTTGAGATTCAGCGCGCTGCCGAAGCGCTGGATCAGGGTCACCACGCCGCATTGCGCCGTATCCCGCGGCACGCCGGCCTGATCGGCAAGCCAACCGGCGATCACACGATGCACGATGCCCAGCACCGGGCCGATCGCCTCAGGCCAGGACCCAGTAGTTGGGCCGAGGCGCCGATGTCATCGCGGAACGGGCAGGACGGTAGATGATCGCGGTCGGCACGTCCCAGGATGGCAGATCGGTTCCAGGAATTTTCGGCGGGAATGGTGGGCGATTATGGCCGCGCATATCAGTTCTCCCGGGTGTCGGTGGATACGAGAAGGTGACGTTCGAGATCGTCGAGTTTTTCCATTCGCCTCGAATTCAGGCGAACGGCGCGTTCGGTGTTCTGCGAAGGAAAGGCAGCAGCGTGCAGGACGTCCGACCGCATCGCTATCGTGAGATCGGCGACGGCATTCATCACGCGCTCTCCGTCCCCGTCCGAGAGCGTGCCGTCAGCAAAACCGGACTGCAAGCTCTCCAGTACCTGCTCGAAGCTGGACACGACCCCTGCACTCGCGACCACAGCCAGCTTGTGGCTGAGAACACGCAGTTCATCGATCAGCTTCGCATCGTGCCTTGCGGTTTCCACGATCTCTGCGACCTTCTCGATGCAGGCCATGTAAATGTCGCATTGCTGCTGGAGGATGATGACCCTTCCTTCCTTGCGAAGCTCGAGATCGGTCTGGCGGTTGAGAAGCGCCGCGGTCAGAATGATCGTCACGACAGCGCCGAGAAAGATGAGCGTCATCTCCTGCGCGAAAGGCAGCGTGTCTTCGGCAAGATACATCGAGCGAAAAAGGAAAACGATGCCGATGCCGAAGGCAGCGGCCGCAGCCGCAAGTGCCAAGTCAGGCAGGCGGTTCGACATCAGCACCTCGCATTTTCGATATCAGGGGGCATGCACGGCTTTGCATCGGCGTCCGGCGCCTCTGCGTCCCGGTGCCGCAGGAAGATTGGCGTCGGGTATAGGAAGTTCAACCGCCCTTTTTTGCGAGTCTGGCAGGTAGGAAGCGGCCGGGGTATAACAACGTGCCGGAGTTCACCAGCCGCGCCTTCATCGCCTGGACGCAGCAACACGGTATCGTGCACATCCTGATCGAACCGGGCTGCCCGACGCAAAACGGCTACATCGAAAGCTTCAACGGCAAGTTCCGCGACGAGTGCCTCAACGAGCATTGGTTCATCTCGCTCGCCCAAGCTCGCGACGTCATCGCCGACTGGCGACGTGACTACAACGAGGTTCGACCTCACAGCAGTTGCGGTCGCATCCCACCAGCGCAGTTCGCCGCCAACCACCGAACACAACAACCCAGCAACGAAGTACCCTTCAACCCCGGACTTTGCCAGTAATCACTGGTACGACCTGCGGGGGCAGGTCATATGGCGGGCACGCATCGCTCGTCGATGTCACATGGCGGCAACTGATCAGACCTTCCCTAGAAGTCACTTTTTTCTTCGAGATCGGCTTCGTCATCGCATCTCTCAATTTCCATCTTTCCTGTGCAAAAATATTGCTCTTGCAACCAAGGGGGCCACTATAGCCACAAAAACAAGCGCAACCAAAATTGAAAAATTATTATTTATATACATCCTCAAGAAAAAGAAAATCATAATATCCATCATGAATATGGCAATCATCGTTCCAAGAAGCAACGCCCCAAATTTGCCTCCCGAGATCTTGTTCATGAATCCTCCTTAACAACCCTTGGAATTAAACAGCGCTGGCCATGTATCAACATGGCCAGCGCCCACACACTCGCTATTTCTCAAGCAGATGGCTTGTCGCAATAAACGCGCCAGCAAGGCCAAGTCCAACAGCTCCAGCCACAAGCACAGGCGCTCCGACCAAACCCAATCCCACACCTGCTACCGTTCCAACCCAAGCCTCGGCGATATCAAGAGCCAACATACCACCGTTGACCTGACCAACTTCATGCATAGTCAATTCTTTCATCACTCGTCACTCCTTTTGTACGCCGGATATATCCGCCGCTCCGGCTTCAGCTTTGCCAATCGCCACATCTACGGTTTGGCAAACTTTGGCTTGCGTATCAACTAGGGCAAGCATTCTGTCCGCGCTGGCCATCGTTTCCAGCCGATGCGCAATAATGATTCGCGTAAGCGCTAAATGCTGTATGGTGGTACTTATCAATCGCTCACGCTCCACATCCAGATGACTGGTCGCCTCGTCAAGGACCAGCAGCTTCGGTTGCCGATACAGCGCCCGCGCCAGAATCACCCGCTGCTTCTGTCCGCCAGACAGGCTGGAACCCATGTCGCCCACCAGGCTCTGGTAACCCATCGGCATCCGCACGATGTCCTCGTGAATCGCCGCCATCTGCGCCGCCGCCACGATCCGCTCCATCGATGCCTCCGGATCGAAGAAGCTGACGTTGTCGGCGATGGAGCCGGCGAAGAGCTGATCGTCCTGCATCACCGCGCTGGCCCACTGGCGATAGGTGTCCAGGCCTAGCTTGCGGATGTCTATGCCGCCGAACAGTACTTCGCCTTCGGTAGGCTCGAGCAGACCAAGCACGATCTTCGCCAAGGTGGTCTTGCCGCAGCCGCTGGGACCGGTGATCGCCACCGACTCGCCCGCTTCGATGCGCAGGTTGCAGTGCCTCAGGATCCACGGCTCACCCTCGGCATAGCGGAAGCTGACGTTGCGCAGTTCCACGCTGGCCTCGGGAGCGGGGCCCGTCCAGGCGGTCTCGGCCCGCGGCTCCGGTGCAGTCAGGGCAACGTCCGCCACCCGTTCGGCATGCAGCCGCAGCATGCGGAAGTCCGTCCACTTGTCGACCAACCCCGCTGCCCGGCTGGTGAACTGGTCCGCGTAGGCGATGAACGCCACCAGCATGCCGGCCGAGAACTCGTTCCTGAGCGCCAACGCGGCGGCAATCCAGATCAACGCCACCCGCCCCAGCCCGAACATCAACTGGTTGCCCAACGCGAAGGCGATGGTGAGCCGCTGGACGCCGATATCGCGGTTGGTGGCGGCGACAGTAGCGTTGGCATAGCGCGCCAGCCGCTCGTCCTGCTTGTTGGCCAGTTTGACGGGCATGGCACCGCGGATAGATTCCAGCAATTCGCTCTGCTGACGCGCGGCATAGACGATCTGTTCCTCGCTGGCCCGACGCAGTGGCCCGAACCACAACCAGCGTGCCAAGCCATAGGCCAGGAACAGCCCCAGCACCACTAGCGTCAGCCATGCGCTGTAGAAAGCCATCACCACCAGCGTGACCAGCGACATCAACCCGTCCAGCAGGGAACCGACGAACTGCGTGGTCAGGGTTTTCTGGATGGTCTGGATGGAGCCGAAGCGCGACACCACGTCGCCCACGTGGCGCTTCTCGAACCAGTCCAGCGGCAGCCGCATCAGGTGGCCGAACAGGTTGCCGGCCCATTGCACGTTGAGCGTGGCGCCCAGCCAGGTCACCGCCCACGAACGCGCGGCGGTGACCAGCGCCGACAGGATCGCCAGCGCGCCAAAACCCAGACCCAGCAAAGTAAGCAGGTCGCGGTCGGCCGAGACCAGCACCTGGTCCAGTACCCATTGAAGGTAGAACGGCGCGGCCAATGCGAAAACTTCCAGCGCCAGCGCCAACATCAGGATCTGCGCCAGCGCGGGCGCCAGGCCCTGCACCTTGCCTGTGAGCGCACGCAGCGAGACCGCCTGCCGTTCGCGCACCGGCGCGAAGTCGGCGGCTGGCGACAGTTCCAGCGCTACGCCGGTGAAATGATCGGACACCTCGCGCATGCCCAACTTGCGGACTCCGCCCGCCGGATCGTGGATAACGATGCCGCGACGCGCGACGCGCTTGAGTACGACGAAATGGTTGAGGTCCCAATGCAGCACGCAGGGGGTGCGCAACTGCGCCAGATCGTCGAGATCCAGCTTCAGCGGGCGACAAACGAAACCGAGCTTTCCGGCCATCTCCATCAGCCGGGCCAGGGTCACGCCCTTGAGCGAAGCGACGAAGCGCCGGCGCAAGCTGGCCAGGTCCATGTCGTGGCCGTGGTAGTTCGCCACCATCGCCAGGCAGGCCAGGCCGCATTCGGCCGCTTCCGTCTGCAACAGCATCGGCAAGCGGCGCGACCAGCCGAATTGCAGACGGGTATGTATACCCGCGCTGGCGGCCGTCGAGCTGGACTGCGCACCGTCAGCCATGCGCCTGCCCTCCCAACCGGTGGCCGATGCCGTACAGCGGCTCGAACACCCATTCGATCAGGCGCCGCCGTTCCATCAGAATGTCCGCCTCCACTGCCATGCCCGGCTTGACCGGCTCGGCCTTGCCGTAGGCCATGACGCGCTGGCTGTCCAGCGCTACCTGGACCCGGTACAGCGGCTCCTTTGCCTGCTCGCCGACCAGGGCCGCCACTTCCGAGGGCGCCAGGGCGCTGCGCGAGACGTCGTCCACGCGCCCGTACTGCTGCCCGAACTTTTGATAGGGAAATGCCTGGTAGCGCAGCACTACCCGGTTGCCCGGGGCGATGAAACCGATCGCCCGGCTGGGCACCAATAGCTGCGCCTGCAAGGTCGCGCCGGCCGGCAGCAGCGAAAGCAGCGGCTGCCCGGCGCTCACCATCTGCCCTTCCTTGAACAGCACGGCCGACACCACCCCGTCGCGCGGCGCGCGCAGCACCACCGCTCGCGCCATCTCGTTCTGCGCCATGGACTGGAGGACGGACGCCAATTGCCGTTCGGTCTCGTTGCGCTTGGCCGCCGCTTCCAGCGGCAATTGCGAGAGTGCCTGGCGAGCGGCCTCCAGTTGCTGCCGCGTATCCAACTGCTGACGGACGAGAGCCTTGTACTGCGTCTGCGCGTCGAGCAGCGCCGTGCGCTGCTGTTGCACCTGCAAGATCGATACGTAGCCCTTGGCGGACAGCGGTTCGATGCGTTCCAGCAATTGCCGGTTGCTGGTGACCTGCTGTTGCTGAAAATCCAGCTGGCCGGCGATCTGGTCGAGCTGGGCGCTCAACAGCCCGATCTTGGCCTTGAGCGCCGCTGCCTGCTGCTTGACCAATACCTGCTGCTCGTCCAGGTCCGAGGCCAGCCGCGTGCGCTGGATTTCGAGCTGCTGGCCCACCAAGGCGTGCGTGCTGCCGAGCGCCGCGCTGTCCTGATCGCCGGCAAGCTCGAGCAGGGCCTCCCCTGCCTTGACGGGCTGGCCGTCGCGCACGCGCAGCCGCACTACGGTACCGGCAGTGGGCGCGGCAACGTTCAACAAGCCTGCGCTGGGTACCAGCTGACCGGCCACCGTCTCGCGGCGGGTATAGGAACCGAGAAAAAGAAATAGCAGCAACGCCGTGGCGACCGACAGCGCCAAGGCCGTGAGCAGCCAGCGCGACAACGGCGCCGCCATCACGATGGAGCCCAGCCATTCCCCGCGCCGGACCTCCACGACTTCCTTGCGAAACAACGTCCCCGACATGCCTACGTACTCCCCCAAGTACGGTTTGGGTATAGGAAGTTCAACCGCCCTTTTTTGCGAGTCTGGCAGGTAGGAAGCGGCCGCGCAAGCGCCGCTTTGGGCACAGATCGGGCACAGATCGGGGGTTCATGCGTGGGTTTTCGACATCGCGGGGCCACGCAGCGGCTCAGTGCGTAGCCATTTCTCACCGAATCCCGGCACAGGGCCGAGCGCAGCCCTGCGGGGTCGTGGCCGCATCGGATCGGATTCTGCTTTCGCTTCCGGTTGAGTGGCCGGCACCTCGTCACGCGGCCGGCGGCGGGGCGCGCGCTGCGGGCCGGTAGTGCGCTTGCTCCAGCGCGCCGTGCTTCTCGAAGTGGGCGAGGATGGCGCGGATGGCGGTGGGTTCCTCGATGCTGGCGACGATCCGTACCGCGCCGCCGCAGTGGGCGCAGGTGGTGACGTCGATGGAAAAGACCCGCTTGAGCCGTTGCGCCCAGCTCATCGCACGGCGCTTCTGCTCGGGGCTGCGCGGCTCGTCGTGGGCGCTTGCGTCCACTGGCGCCGCATCGCCCGCAGGCCGCTTGCCGCGCCCCGATGGCGTCACCTGCGCGCGCAGATTCGCGTTCGGGGCGAATACGCCGTGGAAGCGGGTGAGATGCGCGCGTGGCGGCGGGACCAGTGCCGCCAGCTTGGCGATGAAGTCCACCGCATCCCATTCGACATGCGTGGTCCCATTGCGCCACGGCGTCTTGAGCTGATACCGCACCCTACCCTGCGATGAGATCGATAGCCGCTGCTCGCTGATCGCCGGGCGCGTGATGTAGCGGCACAGCTTTTCGAGCTTGTGGCTCTCGTGTGCTTCCGCGGCCACGCCGGCATGCAGCGAGAAGCCGCCGACCTTGCCGGCGTCGCCGTCCAGAGAACCCGCATCACCGGGTAGCGTTTTCAGGGTGACGACCTTGCGGCCAGCGTCGCGACCGGTGGCGATGCGGTAGGTGATCGAACTCATCCGCAGCGCGTCCATGCCGTCGTCGCTACCCGCGCTGTCGGACAGAAACACGGATTCGTCCTCGCCTTCCAGCCAGCCTTTGCGCGTCAGGTGCCGGCACACGCGATGCGCGATGGTGCCGGCCAGTTCCGTCAGTTGCGCCGATGTGGGCCGCTGACCATCCCCCTGTCCCCAAGAACGGCGAGCCGCGTGCTCGCCGTTTTGGCATGGACGCGTGCGGATTGGCGAACCCGAAGTTTGCGCGTGGTTCGCCATTGCGTCCCTCGTATGTTCGCCACCCGAAGCCTGCAATGACACCTGTTCCTCAACAGCGTCATAGGAGGCTTCCATGCCGACAACGGCAAGCACCATCACCCGGTCGCCGGTCGATGCGATCAACGGTCTGTCTCCCGGCGATCGTCGGGTCCTCAACGAGAACGAGCTCGCGCAGCGCTGGGGCCTGAGCCCCAAGACCCTGCAGCGCTGGCGCAGCGAAGGGCGTGGCCCGCGCTACCTGAAGCTGTCCAAGCGCGTCAGCTACCCCCTGGAGTCGGTCATCGAGTTCGAGCGTGGTGCCCTGCACGACTCGACCTCCGAGCGCGCGGCGCGCTGAAGGGGGATGCGATGAGCGATTTGACCCTCTACCCCGCCGACATCGCCGCGATGTCCGTCGGCCAGCTGGCCGCGCTGCCGCCCGCCCAGAAGGCGGAGATCAGCCGCAACCTCGACGAAGCGCTCGCCTGGCTCAAGCAGGCCCGCGCGAAGTTCGACGCCGCGCTGGAGGCCGCCTACGGCGAGCAGGCCCGCGCTGCACGCCTCGAGGCCGGCAAGGACTTCGGCGTCGTGCACCTGAACGACGGACCGCTGCGCGTGACGGTCGATGTCCCGAAGCGCGTGTCCTGGGACCAGGTGCAACTGGCGGCGATTGCCCGGCGCATCGCCGCCGCCGGCGAGCGCGTCGAGGACTACCTCGATGTCGAGTACTCGGTGTCCGAGTCCCGCTTCAACCACTGGCCCGCGGCGCTGCGCGCGCAGTTCGAGCCGGCGCGCACCGTCAAGCCCGGCAAGCCGACGTTTCGGCTGACCTTGACCTCGGAGGACTGAACCATGCCCACCGAACTGAAAGTGAAAGAGAAGGGCCGGAATTCGATTCCGCCCCGTGTCGCCGAGCGGCTGAAGGAGGTGGCGTGATGACGCCCCTTCATCCTCGTGACGTCCTTGATCTTGGCAAGCCAATGGCCGGGTTGTGCTCGGCGCGCTGTGGCATGGCATGGCGGGGCAAGCCGCGGCAAGGCCCAAGCGAACTGTGACTGGGCTCGGTTCGGACTGGCTTGGCGTGGCTAGGCAAGGCTGGGCCCGATGTGGCAAGGAACTTTCGATTTCTGGAGATTCGACGATGAAAACCCTTTTGAGAAACGAGGATGCGCTCGGCAACGGTGCCGAGTCGGCGGTCCTGACGGGGGCGCCGTACAGCGTCCGTGTCGTCATCGAAGGCGTGGCGGACTTGTTGTTCCACCGCTGGAACTGCGAGGCCGTCGACGCCAAGGCCAAGGCCACCAAGAACAGCGCCGCCAAAAAAACCGACGACATCGAGAGCTACGTCTATCGCGACAACCAGGGCCAGTTGTGCCTGCCCGGGGAGTATCTGCGACAGGCGCTGATCGGTGCGGCCAAGTTCAAGCAGGACCCCAGGAGTCCACGCAAATCGGCGCAGGACATCACCAAGGCCGGCGTGGTTTCGCTCACCCACCTGGCCAGCCTGGGGACCGACCGCTGGGATTACGAAGACCGCCGCCGCGTGGTGGTGCAACGCGCGGGCGTCAATCGGGTGCGGCCTGCCATGCGTGCGGGTTGGCGCGCCGAGTTCGATCTGATGGTGGTGCTGCCCGAATACCTCGACCGTGCCTGGATCAAGGACAGCCTGGACATGGCAGGCCGACTCATCGGCGTGGGTGACTTCCGTCCCACCTTCGGCCGCTTCACGGTCGTCTCGTTCGAATGAGGAGTCGGCCATGCCATTGCCTATCGTGACGGCCAACGAAAGACTCGTCGAAAAACGCTGCGCCAAGGTCGCCCTCGTCGGTGCGCCCGGGGTGGGCAAGACCTCCCAGATCCGCACGCTCGATGCCGAACGCACCTTACTGGTGGACACCGAGGCCGGCGATCTGTCCATCCTCGACTGGGGCGGTGACACCCTGCGCCCGCGCACCTGGCCGGAGTTCAAGGACCTGGTGGTGTTCCTGGCAGGACCCAGCCCGAGCGCCACACCCGAGCAGGCCTTCTCGCAGGCCCACTTTGATCACGTCTGCCAGAAGTACGGCGACCCGGCGCAGCTGGCCAAGTACGACACCTACTTCGTCGATTCCTTGACCGTGCTCTCGCGGATGTGCCTGGCCTGGTGCAAGACCCAGCCGGCCGCATTCTCCGAGAAGACCGGCAAGCCCGACACCCGGGGCGCTTATGGCTTGCTCGGCACCGAGATGATCGGCGCCCTCACGCACCTGCAGCACGTGAGGGACAAGCACGTCATCTACGTCTGCATCCTGGAAGAGAAGCTGGACGATTTCAACCGCCGCATCTACCAGCTGCAGCTCGAAGGCGCCAAGACCTCGGCCGAGCTGCCTGGTGTGCTCGATGAAGTCATCACGCTGGCCATCTTGAAGGCCGACGACGGCACGCCATACCGCGCGTTCGTCACCGGCGCGGACAACCCCTGGGGCTTCCCGAGCAAGGACCGCTCGGGACGGCTTGCCCCCATCGAAGAACCCCACCTCGGAAAGCTCATTGCCAAGTGCCTCGGCCGCACTGCCGCAGCACACGCCAGCGCTTTGTCGCATTCAACCGACCTCAACGCATCCAAGGAGTGATCCATGACCGCCTGGAACGACTTCAACGACGCCGAACAACAGACCAGCTTCGACCTCATCCCCAAGGGCACGCTCGCCCGCGTGCGCATGACCCTCAAGCCCGGGGGCTTTGATGACCCGGCGCAGGGCTGGACCGGGGGCTACGCCACGCAGAGCTTCGAGACCGGCTCGGTGTATCTGGCGGCCGAGTTCGTGGTGCTGGAGGGCGAGTACGCCCGGCGCAAGCTCTGGAGCAACATCGGCCTGCATTCCCCGAAGGGCCCGGCCTGGGGCCAGATGGGCCGCAGCTTCGTGCGCGCGATCCTCAACAGCGCCCGCAACGTCCATCCCCAGGACAACGGGCCGCAGGCCGCCGCCGCGCGGCGCATCCAGGGCTTCCACGAGCTCGACGGCATCGAGTTCCTCGCCCGCATCGACGTCGAGAAGGACGGTCGCGGCGAGTTGAAGAACGTCGTCAAGAGCGCCGTCGAGCCCGACCACCCGGAGTATGCCCGCCTGATGGGCGTGCCGCCGAAGAACCCTGGCAGCGGCTCCAGCGGTGCGCCGGCGGCGCTCACCCCGCCCCGTGCGATGTCTGCGCCAGCCGCCCCGCAACCCCCCGCCGTGCCGGGTAAGCCCGCCTGGGCGCAGTGAGAGGAGGGCCAGTGAAGTGCTGGGTCTGCAAACGACAGGCGCGCGGCTACGGCCACTCGGACCTTCGGCATCCGGTGGGCGATGCCCGGCGCTATCCGATCGACTGGGTGTTCTGCTCGCGGCGTTGCCAGCAGGCGTTTCACGCGCTCTACGGCCAGTGGCTGCGCGTGCAGGAAGGACGCACGTCCAAAACGGAGGTGGCCATGATCGATCCGTCTGACGTCGAACTGGCCGCGATGAGGAAGTGCCTCAAGGCCTTCGGCGCGGCGGCAGAAAGCATCGGCTTCGACAAGCCGCTGGGCGAGTATTCCGAGGCCGAGGCGCTCCAGGTGATCGACGCCATCGTCACCTGCTACACGGACGCGATGGTCGAGCACCACGAGGCGACCAAGTACCCGCCGGTGCGCGGGCTGAAGCGCCCGGTGTCCGATCCCTTCGCCGATCTGGAAGACGACCTGCCGTGGGAGGAGCCGAAGGCTCAAGCGCAGACGGCACGCACGGCAGCACCCAAGGAGGCGCGGCGATGATGGACTTCAACGCCTCCAAGAGCCTGTCGGGTCAGATCACGGCGCTGATCGACGCCGGGCTGCAGCAGTCTCGCGCGGCGCAGCCTCGCCGCACCTACCTGGGCGCCTCGCGCCTCGGGGTCGCCTGCGAGCGCGCGCTGCAGTACGAGTTTGCCGACGCCCCGGTCGATCCGGGTCGCGAGACCGACGGCCGCCTGCTGCGCGTCTTCGATCGCGGCCACGTCATCGAGGACTGCATGGTCGGATGGCTGCGCGCGGCGGGCTTCGAGTTGCGCACGCGCGACGACGCGGGGGAGCAATTCGGCTTCTCGGCGCTCGACGGGCGCCTGCAGGGCCACGTCGATGGGGTGCTCGTCGCCGGGCCCGACCTGGGGTTCGGTTGCGGCTACCCGGCGCTGTGGGAGAACAAGTGCCTGGGCGCCAAATCGTGGCGCGAGTTGGAGAGGCACCGACTCGCGGTGGCCAAGCCGGTCTACGCCGCGCAAGTGGCGCTCTACCAGGCCTACCTGGGGCTGCACGCGCACCCGGCGCTGTTCACGGCGGTGAACGCCGACACGATGGAGATCCACGCCGAGCTGGTGCCGTTCGATGCGGCGTTGGCGCAGCGCATGTCCGACCGGGCCGTGAAGGTCATCACGGCCACCGAGGCGGGCGAACTGCTGCCGCGCTCGTTCTCCGATCCCACCCATGTCGAGTGCCGGATGTGCCCGTGGCAGGACCGGTGCTGGAGGGCTGCGGCATGAACGAGACACCACTGCACCCGGTGCTCGGGGAGCGCCTGATCGACGCACGCGAGGCGGCACTGGCGCTCAATCTGCCGCACTACTGGCTCACGCACGCGAAGGAGCGCCGGCGTCTGCGCCTGCCGCACTACCGGGTGGGCAAGCTGCTGCGTTTCAAGCTCTCCGAACTGATGGCGTGGATGGAGGAACGTCAAGCCCTGCTCACGGCCGACGCAGTGCACGAGGAGGAGGCGGATGCTGGACTTCAATGACACCGCGCCCGTGCCCGAGATCCCGGCGTCCGAGCGCCGCGAGGCCCTGCGCGCCGCGCTGCTCGCGAGGCTGGAAGCGGTGCTGTTCTCGCTGTTCCCCGCCGGTCGGACGCGCCGCGGCAAGTTCGTCATCGGCGACGTGCTCGGCAGCCCGGGCGACAGCCTGGAGGTCGTGCTCGACGGCGACAAGGCGGGGCTCTGGACCGACCGTGCCACCGGCGACGGCGGCGATGTGTTCCACCTGATCGGCGCTCACTTCGGCGTGGACGTGCAGGGCGACTTCGCCCGCATCCTCGACCTGGCCGAGGACCTCGTCGGCCGTGCCCCCACGGCCCCGGCGCCCAAGCGCCGCAAGGAGACTCCGGTCGACGACCTGGGTCCCGCCACCGCCAAGTGGGACTACCTCGACGCTCAGGGGCGGCTGCTCGCCGTCGTCTACCGCTACGACCCGCCCGGGCGCAAGAAGGAGTTCCGGCCCTGGGACGCGCGCCGCCGCAAGATGGCTCCGCCCGAGCCGCGGCCGCTGTACAACCAGCCGGGGATCCAGGACGCCGCCCAGGTCGTGCTGGTCGAGGGCGAGAAATGCGCCCAGGCCTTGATCGAGATCGGGATCGTGGCCACCACCGCGATGCACGGGGCCAACGCCCCGGTGGACAAGACCGACTGGACGCCGCTGGCTGGCAAGGCCGTGCTGATCTGGCCCGACCGCGACAAGCCGGGCTGGGAGTACGCCGTGCAGGCGGCCCAGGCGATTCTGTCGGCGGGCGCGAAGACCTGCCACATCCTCTACCCACCCGAGGAAGCCGCCGAGGGCTGGGATGCGGCCGATGCCGTGGCCGAGGGCTTCGACGTCGCGGCCTTCCTCGCCCACGGTCCGCGTGTGCAGGTGCATGACATCGCGGACCCCGGCGAGCCGGTGATCGGCGCGGATGAATCGGTGTGGGGCACCGAAGATGCCCTGGCGCTGGCCTTCACCCGGCGCTACCACCGCGACTGGCGCTACGTGGCGGCCTGGGGCCGCTGGTTGGTGTGGGACGGTCGGCGCTGGCGCAACGAGGAGACGCTGGCGGCCACCGACTTGATCCGCGGTGTCTGCCGACACGCGGCCCTCCAGGCCGACAACCCGAAGCTGGCGGCCAAGCTGGCCACCTCCGGCACCGTCGGCGGCGTCGAACGCCTGGCTCGCGCAGACCGACGTCATGCCGCGACCACCGCCGAGTGGGACGCCGATCCCTGGCTGCTCAACACCCCAGGCGGTGTGGTCGACCTCCGAACGGGCCGCATGCGCGCGCACGACCGCGCCGACCGCATGACCAAGATCACGACTGCCACGCCTCGCGGCGACTGCCCCCGCTGGCGGACGTTCATGGCCGACGTCACCGGCGGCGATACGGCGCTGCAGAGCTATCTGCAGCGCATGGCGGGCTATGCGCTGACCGGCTCCACCCAGGAGCATGCGCTGTTCTTCCTCTACGGCACCGGCGCGAACGGCAAGTCGGTGTTCGTCAACACCCTGGCCACGATCCTGGGCGACTACGCCGCCAACGCGCCAATGGACACCTTCATGGAGACGCGTACCGACCGCCATCCGACCGACATGGCCAGTCTGCGTGGGGCGCGCTTCGTGGCCTCCATCGAGACCGAGCAAGGGCGGCGCTGGGCCGAATCCAAGGTCAAGAGCCTCACGGGCGGCGACAAGATCTCCGCGCGGTTCATGCGGCAGGACTTCTTCGAGTTCTGGCCGCAGTTCAAGCTTTTCGTCGCCGGCAACCACAAGCCCGCCATCCGCAACATCGACGAGGCGATGAAGCGGCGGCTGCACCTGATCCCCTTCACGATCACCGTGCCGCCCGAGCGGCGCGACAAACACCTGCAGCAGAAGTTGCTGGCCGAGCGGGACGGCATCCTGGCCTGGGCGCTGGAAGGGTGCCTGGCCTGGCAGCGCCTGGGCCGGCTCGATCCGCCGCCGCAGGTCGTGGCCGCCACCGAGGAGTACTTCGAAGCCGAGGACGCGCTGGGCCGCTGGCTGGAGGAGCGCTGCGTGCGCGAGGCCAATGCCAAGTCGCTGACGGCCGAACTGTTCACCGACTGGAAGCAGTGGGCGGAGGCCGCCGGCGAGTTCGTCGGCTCACAGCGCCGCTTCTCCGACCTCTTGATCACCCGCGGCGTCGAGAAATGGCGCAACGCCGCCGGCATCCGGGGCTTCCGTGGCGTGGGTCTCAAGCACCCGATGCAGCCCGCCTACACCCCCTATGCCGACGACTGAACACCCATGACCCCCTGCCGGACTGACGCATCTGACGCTGTACATCGTAAGTCTCTACGCGCGTGCGCGTGCGCGCGCCTCACGGGAGTAATCGATATCGTGCGTCGGATGCGTCAGTCCCCACCGAACGAGGACTGACACCATGCACACCACCCTGCTTGCCCTCGACCTGGGCACCACCACCGGCTGGGCGCTGCGCGACCGCACGGGCCGAATCACCAGCGGCACCGAAGCCTTCAAGCCCCGACGCTTCGAAGGCGGCGGCATGCGTTTCCTGCGCTTCAAGCACTGGCTCACCGAACTGAAGGCCCACGCCGACGGGATCGACGCGCTGGTCTTCGAGGAAGTGCGCCGCCACGTCTCGACCGACGCGGCGCACGTCTACGGCGGCTTCCTCGCCACGCTCACGGCCTGGTGCGAGCACCACGGCATTCCCTACCAGGGCGTGCCGGTGGGCACGATCAAGAAGCACGCCACCGGCTCTGGCCGCGCCGGCAAGGACGCGGTGATGGCGGCCGTGCGTGCGCGGGGCCACGCCCCGGCGGACGACGACGAGGCCGACGCCCTGGCGCTGCTGCACTGGGCCCTCCCGCTCCACGACGCGGCGCAGGAGGACTGAGATGATTGTTCCGACCCCAGGGACGTCCGCCCCGGTTTCAGGGCGGACACCGCGGGGCCTAGCGGATGAAGAGCCGATAGATCAGCTTGTTGACGAGACCGTACGGCGGATAAGCGAAGCGCGCGCCGTTGAAGCGCGGCTTCACGTACACGCTCTTGGCGTGCGAGAAGGTCAGGAAACCCTCCTTGCCGTGATAGCGACCGATACCCGACGGGCCGATGCCGCCGAAGGGCAGGTCGTCCTGGGCAATGTGCGAGAGCGTATCGTTGATGGAGACACCGCCCGCGTGCGTCTGCTCGAGCACCCGCCGTTGCCGCTGCTTGTCGTAATCGAAGTAGTACAGGGCCAAGGGGCGCGGATTGCGCCGCACGTACTCGAGCGCCTCGTCGAGACTGTCGTAGGGCACCACGGGCAGCAGCGGCCCGAAGATCTCCTCCTGTCGCACCAGCATGTCTTCCGTGGTGTCGAGCAGCAGCGTGAGCGGCAGCTTGCGCACGTCCTCCAGTTTCTCGGAGGCGGGGTTGATCTCGACGATACGCGCCCCCTTCTCGCGCGCGTCGCGCAGATACCTCGTCAGACGCTCGTACTGCCGGTCGTTGACGATGGCGGTGAAGTCCGGGTTGTCGCGCAGCGTTGGGTACATGCGCGAGACCCGGCGCTGGAAGGCCTCGACGAACCCGTCCACCCGGTCCGCGGGACAGAGCACGTAGTCCGGGGCGATGCAGGTCTGCCCGGCGTTGAGCGCCTTGCCGAAGGCGATGCGCTCGGCCGCGTGATCGAGCGGGACCGTGTCCGAGACGATCGCCGGCGACTTGCCGCCGAGCTCGAGGGTGACGGGGGTGAGGTGCTCGGCGGCGGCGCGCATCACCTGCCGCCCCACCGCCGTCGAGCCGGTGAAGAGCAGGTGATCGAAGGGCAGGCGCGTGAAGGCCTGCGCCACCTCCGCCTCGCCATGCACCATGGCGACGTGATCCTCGGGGAAGACCTCGCCCAGCATGGCCTCGAGGGTCTTGTTGGTGGCCGGGGTGAACTCGGACACCTTGATCATCGCCCGGTTGCCCGCGGCCAGCGCGGTCGCGAGCGGCTCCAGCACCAGCTGGATCGGGTAGTTCCAGGGCGCGATGATGCCCACCACCCCCAAGGGCTGGTACTGGACGAAAGCCTTGGCCGGCTGGAAAGCGGCCCCGACATGGCGCCGCTCGGGCTTCATCCACCGCCGGACGTTCTTGAGCTGGTAGTTGATCTGGCTGACCGTCGGCATGATGTCCGCGAGCATGGTCTCGTCGCGCGAACGGCAGCCGAAGTCTTCGTTGACGGCATCGGCCAGGCGCCCCTGATAGCGCAGGATCGCCGCCTTGAGCCGACGAAGGTTCTCGCGACGAACCTCGGCCGACGGCATGGGATCGCGGTCGAAGGCTCGCCGCTGGCTCTGGAAGACCTCCTGCATGCGGTCCATCTCGGACCGCGTCCGCTGGGCGTTCAGCGCCGTCACGCTCATCGTCGTTCCTCCCGCCAATCCACAGGTTCCCTCACTGGGCCGCCGCGACCGCCACGGTCGCGCTCGGCTCCCGGCCGCGCTTGCGGTCCTCGAGAATCATCTCCGCGCCCTTCTCGGCGATCGCGATGGTGGGCGCGTTGGTGTTGCCGCCGACGAGCGTGGGCATGATGGAGGCGTCGATGACGCGCAAACCCTCCATTCCGCGCACCCGCAGGCGCTCGTCGACCACGGCCGAGTCGTCCTGTCCCATCTTGCACGTCCCCACGGGGTGGTAAATGGTGTTCGCCTTCCGGCGCACGAAATCCCGGATCTCGTCGTCGCTCCGGACCCGTTCGCCGGGGAAGATCTCCGCCCCGCGGTAGGGATCGAAGGCCGGCTGAGCGAGCACCGCCCGCCCGACCTTGACCGCGCGCACCATCTTCTCCATGTCCTCCGGCGCCTCGAGGTAGTTGGGCTGGATGTGCGCCGGCTCGGCCGGGTCGGCGCTATTGAGCGAGATGTAGCCCCGGCTCTTCGGGCGGAGCTCGCAGATGTGCAGCGAATAGCCGTGGCCGAAGAGGAAGGGCAGGTTCAGGCCGTGGTTGTCGAGGCGCATCGCCGTGAGGTGGAACTGCAGATCGGGTATGGCCTGGTCGTCGCCGCTGCGCACGAAACCGCCGGCCTCGGCGCCGTTGGTGGCGAACATGCCCTGGCGCTTGCGCAGGTACTCGAACAGCGCGAAGACCCCCTTGTACAGGGAATCCAGGGCGAACCCGTACGAGACCGCCTTGCGGCACTTGTGCACGATCATGACATCGAGGTGATCCTGGAGGTTGCGGCCGACCCCCGGCAGCGAATGCCGGACCTCGATGCCGTGCCGCCGCAGCTCCTCGGCCGGCCCGATGCCGGAGAGCATCAGGAGCTGCGGCGAGTTGATGGCGCCCCCCGAGACGATCACCTCGGCGGCGGCGCGCAGGGTCTGCCGGACCCCGCGACGCCGGAGCTCGACCCCCACCGCGCGCCTGCCCTCGAGCAGGATCCGCGTGACCAGCGCGTCGGTGACGATATCCAGATTGGGACGGCTCTCGGCCTCGCGCAGGTAGGCCTGCGCCGCGCTCCAGCGCCGGCCGTTCTTCTGGGTGACCTCGTAGAGGCCCACCCCCTCCTGCTCGGGACCGTTGAAGTCGTCGTTGCGGGGATAGCCGGCCTGCACCCCCGCCTCGACGAAGGCCTTGGAGAGCTCGTTGGGCTTGCGCAAGCGGGCGACGTTGAGCGGCCCGCCGGTGCCGTGGTATTCGTCGCCCCCGGCCTCGCGGTTCTCGGCCTTGCGGAAGTAGGGCAGCAGCTCCTCGTAGCTCCACCCCCGGTTGCCCAGCTCGGCCCAGTGGTCGTAGTCCCAGCGGTGACCGCGGGTGTAGATCATCGCGTTGGTGGAGCTCGAGCCGCCCAGGGTCTTGCCGCGCGGCCAATAGAGGCGGCGATTGTCGAGATGGGGCTGTGGCTCGGTGTAGTAGCGCCAGTTCAGCTTGCGGCTCCACATCAGCGACAGGATGCCGATCGGCGTGTGGATGAGCGGGGACTTGTCCTTGGGCCCCGCCTCGATCAGACACACCCGCACGCTCGGATCCGCGCTGAGCCGGTTCGCCAGCACACAGCCCGCCGAACCCGCGCCGACAATGATGTAATCGTACATCGGCCTCCTCCTCCCATGGGGTATACGGATTTAAGGACACGCTGAACAAATCAGCATTTTACTGGAAATGAGCGAGAGTGACCGCATCGTCCGGCCCGGGGCCGTCGTGACGCGCGACGTTCCGCCCCATGCGGTCGTCGCCGGGAACCCTGCACAGATCGTCGGGTACACCGATGTCGCAGCTGCGGCCACCCAGATTGCCGCATCGCGTGCCCCGGAGAACCCCGGGGCCACGCCTAGCCGCGTGCGCGGTGTCACGCTGCACAAATTACCGAAGGTGCTCGATCTCCGCGGCAATCTCACCGTCGGCGAATTCGGACGCACCCTGCCTTTCGAGGCGCGCCGCTACTTCATGGTATTTGGTGTTCCCAATGCGGAAGTGCGCGGGGAACATGCGCATCGGACGTGTCACCAGTTCCTCGTCTGTGCGCACGGCAGTCTTTCGGTCGTGGCAGATGACGGTTCTATGCGTGAGGAGTTTGTGCTAGACGATCCCAGCGTTGGTCTCCATCTTCCACCGCTGACGTGGGGGATCCAGTACAAGTACTCGCCCGACGCAGTTCTGCTGGTATTTGCATCCGAGTACTACGACCCCGCCGAGTACATTAGGGACTATGGGGAGTTTCTGGAACTTGCGGCTGCGGGGAACATTCGATGAATGTGAACACGCGCATCCGCCGCCTGACCGAGGCCTACAGTACAGAGCAGCTGCATGATGTCTTGAGCAACGCAGGCATAGCAGGGCCACACTCATTCATTCGAGGGCTTGACGCCGACTACGACCGCGACGTACTCATCGGCCAGTGGCTGCGGCCGCTCACGGCAGCGGATGACCTGCGCTTCGTTGTGCACGTGGACCATAGCGAGGTGTGGGTCCTGGCGGAGAGGCTCCCCTGGGATTCCGAGTTCTTCGGCCTCGGAATGGCTAGGCTGAATGCGGTGGTGCGGCCGGGACGCACGGCTGCCACACGCGATGACGGTCGGGAGATGGCGCAGGCGTTGACGGCAGTCGCAGACCTGTTCAAGCAGCAGCGGATCGACTACGTGTTTGCTGCGGTCTCGCCTGCCGATCTCCCATTGATCCGTGCAATCTCGGCCAACGGGTTCGAGCTCATCGAGACGCGCTGTCACTACCATCGCGCCCTTTCGGGTCCACCGGCCCAGCGGTACGCCACGCGATTGGCCCGGCCTGAGGATGTGCCTTCGCTCGCGCGCGCGGCCCGCGTCATGGTCAATTCTTACGACCGCTTCCACGCCGATATCGCCATCGCTCCAGCGGCAGCTGACAGGCTCATGGAGCGTTGGGTCGAGGCATCCATTATGGATGGCTTCGCTGATGCGACGATCGTGCCCGACGAGCCCGAGCCCGAAGCATTCTGCACAGCCCGCTATCACCGGCAGCACTGGGAGGGCTGGAAACTTCGCCTTGCCCAACCCGTACTTAGTCGCCCCTGAAAAATTCATTTTCACGCCGCCCTTAGCCGCAGCTGGGCAGGGTTGGCGCCACTGGTCTCGGTTGGCCGCCGCTGGGCGAGCCACCGGCCGATGAGGCGCACGGCCGCAATGAGGCGCAAAAAAGCTCGCCTCAAGAAGGGCACGCCCTTCTTCGTGATCATGCGCAGCAGCCAGCGGATGTTGTAGCCCGCCGCGCACAGCACCGCGTGCAGCCGGTCACCCTGCTCGCCCTTGAGATGGCACCTGTCCATGCGGTGATCCTGCTTCAAGTGCCCGATGACCGGCTCGATGGCCTGGCGGCGCTTGAGCAGCTTGCGCTCCTCGTGCGTCAGGCGCTTGATCTTGCCGCGGTGCGCCAGGCGCACATCCGCAATGTCGGCTTCCACCCCGCGGTAGCCCAGATCGGCAAACGCTGTGCTGGGCTTGATGCCAGTGTCCTGCATCAGGATGGTGGCCTGCTCAATCTGGGCTTGCAGCGTGTGGCCGTCGTAGGGGTTGCCGTGGAAGGCCCGTGCGCCCAAGATCAGGCTGTGCTTCAAGGTGCTGACAATGCCGACCTTGACGCCGAACTCGTAAGGGCAGCGGGCCTTGCCCTTGTTGATGCACTCCACCTCCGGCGCGTGCCAGGCGTAGAGCTTGCGTCCCTCTTCGGTGGCCTTGCGGTTGGCGGTTTGCGCCACGATGCGCACAGCCTTGTTCAAGGTCTCACCGAGCGCTTCGCGTATGGCCTGCCCCAGGCGGGCAGCCTTGCGCTCGATCTCGCGCTGCAGTCTGGCCACGATGGTGCGCTGACGCTTGATGACCCGGCGCATGCGTGCGAACTGCCGCGCGTGCGCATAGCGTCCTGCCTTGCGGCTGAGGTCTTTGCCTTCCTTGGCAAAGGTCTGCTTCAAGGCGATGCCGGCTTGCTTGGCTGCTTGCACCAGCTTGGTGCGCGCGGTCTCGAGCAAGCGGCTGTCGGTCGGGTGCGCCACCGCCTTGGGTTGTACGGTGGTGTCCACCACCACGCGCTTGAGTTCCTGCGGCTTGATGAGTCCGGTTCCCACCGCCACGTTGATCGTCTGCGCCAGGAGTTCTTCCACCCCCTCCTCGCCCAGCAGCCGGCGAAACTTCACCAGCGTCGTGGCGTCGCACGGCCGGCGATGTTCAAAGTACGCCCGCCCCGAGAAGAACTGCCATGTGGGGGTTTCGCCCCAGCGCTCGACCACCCCTTCGTCCGACTCGTTGAAGGCGTGCTTCAGATACAGCAGCGCGATCATCACGCGCAGCGGCACGCGGGGTCGGCCTGCGTTGGACGCCCGAGCTGCGCGCACCGGAGATTCGCCAAAGAGGTCCAGATCGGGCATCGCGACACCTGCGCGCGCTTTGCGCATGAACAGGTGCGACAGCCTTGCTTCCAACTCCTGCCACGGCATGCGCGAGGTCAGCACCGCCAGCGGATGGCGCAGGTCGATCATCTGATCGAGCCGGGCGCGGAAGAAGTCCTCGGTGGCGGGGCAGGCAAACATCGAAAAACTCCCAGAAAACGGCGCATCAGACCATCAAATCTGGGGGAAATTGTACTCGCAAACAGACAATAACACACGAAAAATCATGAGGTTATGAATATTTCAGGGGCGACTAATTGTAATGGGGGGGCTGTCAATAGCAAGATGGCATATTGTCGCGGGGATGTATCAAAAATGTTGCATTGGCGAGGCTGCGACGGGGGGCCGTGCATGCGGGTTACCCCCAGCGGAGCCCCCAGTGGAGTGACCCATCGGGATTGCACTCCGGGTGTAGGGTTGGCATACTATGCCAATCTTTCCTGCAAGGAGATCGTCATGCCGACGCGCAATGTTGTCCTCACCGATCACCAGGCCGCGCTGGTAGAGCATTTGGTCGCCAGCGGCCGCTACCAGAACGCCAGCGAAGTGCTGCGCGAGGGCTTGCGTCTTGTCGAACAACGCGAGGCCGAGGACGCCAGCCGCCTCGAAGCGCTGCGCGCCGCCGCCAAGGCGGGCATCGCCGATATCGAAGCGGGACGCTACAAGACGTTCGATACCAAGGAATCCTTGCGCGCTCACCTGAAGGCCGTGACAGCCCAAACGCTCGCCCAAGCATGAGCGAGCCGTGGCGCGTTCGCCTGGCCGCCAGTGCCGAGGCCGATCTGCTCGACATCGCGGCGTGGACGGCGGAGCGCTTCGGTTCCCGGCAGGCTGGGTACTACGTCGACACCGTGACACAAGCCATCGAGGCCTTGCACGAGGGGCCCGACATCCTGGGGGCCAAAGCGAGGGACGACATCGCGCCCGGCATTCGCACCCTGCATGTGGCGCGGCAGGGCAGAAAGGGCCGTCACTTCGTCGTGTTCCGGGTTGCCCCGGGGCGAGTCATCGAGGTGCTCCGCCTGCTTCACGACAGTATGGATCTGTCGAGGCATTGGCCGAACGATGACGCTGAAATCCAGTGAGACCGTGAGCAGCGGGGCTACAGCGTGCTCCTGCGGGGGCGGCGTGAAACGGACAAACGCCCGAAACTTTCCGCACTGGCCCGAAGGATTGCGCAGGGGTTTGGAAAATGAGTTCGAAATCGGTGGTTGACTGCACCACCAATACCTAACGCCCAACCCTCATCGGTTGGGCGTTTTCATTTGCGGGTTCCGCGACACCATGCGGGGTTTGGCGGCGTTCCGCGTGTGCCACGCGGTAGTGGCAGGGTGGCCGGAAGTCGCCCGGTTCGACTCTCTTTCGCCCTCTTTTCTCTCGAAATCCGCGCCAACTTCTTTGCGGAAGCGCACGCAAATGGCCTTGTGGCCCAGTGACTTGCACGTGCGTCACTGCCATCGGTTGTCCATCGTGCTTGGATGAGCAAGGCATCAAGCCTGCACGGGGCTCAATGCTGCAGCACAGGGCATCGAGTACAGCCCCGGGCGCCCCTGCACGACCTGGACGAGGGCCCGGTATGCAACGAGTGGCCCTTCGGCTTCCGGCTTGCCCTTGTCGCGCGTCTTGACCTTGAACACGTCGATGGGCTTGGCGCTGTCGAGCCCGGCACGCCGCATGACCTGTTCGGCGGTGCGGGGCTCCCCCTTGAACGACCACAGGGCCTCGAACACTGCTGCCTGAGCCTCGGTCAGCCGGATCGGGCCGTGCGGCCAGTCGGGCAGCGTGACCCAGCGGAAATCCGCCGAGAAAGGCCCCTTCACTGGCGTCGTTGGATCGCTGGCCTGCGGGTCTGGCGGCTCACCCGGCAGGCCGATGAGCGCGATGCCGCCACCGTAGAGGGTGAAGCGATCTTCCAACGCCCACCACTGCACGCCCGGCCCGAAGGGCGCACCGCGCGTTTCGCGCGGTTTGGGTGTAATCACCCGAACGTCGCCACCGGTCACGCGCACCCGATCCAGCAGCGCTGGTTCTTGCCACAGCCTCACGATGTCGCGTGCGAGCAGCACCGGCGCGCGCCGGGATTCGCCCAGCCGCCACACGCCGTCACCAAGGTCGTCGATGCCGTCGCGGCTGTCGATCGCAAGGGCCAGGCGCAGCTTCTGGCGCAGCCAGTCCTCGTTCAACCGCAGCGCTGCGCCGTCCTGCGGCGAGACCGGCACCGGCCCGCAGTCCGGGCAGCGGCACAAGCGTCCGCCGCGCCCGTCGCCGAACACCGGCGCCCGATGCAGCGCACAATGCGGGCACAGCACGCAAGATTGATCAGTCACGGCCGCCTGGATCGCGCGGCCCAGGTGCGGCAGCAGCGCCACCTCGCGCGGCGACAGGGTGGCGCGCAGCACCGGCATGCCCGCGGCGAACAGCCGGCAGACGAACTGCCAGCCCTCGTGTGCCGACATCTCACGCGTCCTCGGGAGTCGTCGCCCTGACCGTGCCCGCGGCGAAGGGTGCCTCCTGTGCGCTCAAGGTCTGGCCGGGGCGCAGGATGCCGATGCGTACCAGGTAGCGCTCCAGCTGCGCTTGCAGCTTGGCATCGAACTGGTGCAGGTTGAGCCGCCCGCGGCTCGTGACCTCGATGGGCACCACGCGCGCCCGGGTGCGCCCTGGCTCGGGAGGGTAGTACAGGTTGATCTGAGCCGCCAGCACCGCCCAGCGGCCTTCCAGCGGGCCCGGCAGTTGATCGCGCAGCAGTTCATGCACCGAGCGGTGCTGACTGGCCTGCATGGCCGTGCACTCGATTTTCAGATCTCCCTCCGGACTCAGCAGCGTGAGCGACTTCAGCTGCACCAGCGAGAAGCCGTCCTCGAACACCTCCGGCACATCGAAGCCCGTGCGCAGCGCCGACAAGTCCAGCGCCGGGGCCTTGATACGCTCGGGCGTGGCCTTCACCCCGAGCACATGCTCGGCGAAGGCCTCCACCAGCATCTGCTGCACCTTGTGACCGCCGCGCGCCAGGGTGCGCACCACGCCCGTGGCTTCGGCGTACTCCAACACCATGTGGATGTTCGGGTTGCCCACGCGCTGCTTCAACACCACGCCCTCGAACTCCAGGCGCAGCTCGGCCAGGTCTTTGACGTGCACCGTCAGCAGGTGGATGCCGGGGCTCCTGGGCACGAGATAGGCCACACAGCCCTCGCCGCACTGGCGCTCGCGCTGGTAGTAGGCCGAGATCGCTCGACGCAGACCGGCCAGTGCGGCGTCCGTCGGGATCGCAGGGCGCCGCACTCCCAAGTCGTATTGCTGCGCCTGGGCGCTGTGGTGCGCCCAGAAATCGAGATCGCTGGCGCGTTCGAACAGCGCCCGGTGCCGCACGTACAGCCAGAACGAGCGATGCAGGTCGCTCTGGCACAACGCCAGGCCCGTCACCACGGCGGGATCGGACAGCGCCGCCTCGAACATCGCCTGGCCGCCCGCGGCATCACCCAGCGCGACGCTGGCCACCAGCTCGGCCGTCAGCCGGTCGCGCGCCGAGGTGTCGCCCCACGTCATTATGGCTTCAATCACGGCCCGGTTCGGCGGCTCGTGCGGCTGTGCATCGAGCGCTGGCGGCACCGCCAGCCCATGGCTGGCGAGAAACTGGTGCAGCGTCTCATCCGGCGGCAGCGCCTGCAGCACGTCGACATAGGTCTTCTTCATCGCGTCTCGGTCCTTTCCTTGAGGTGACGTCGGAGGTCTGCTGACCGAGGCTTCGGGCACGCGGGCCGGCGACGGCTGACTGAACTTGTGTCACGCCAAAGTAAAGCAGCGTGATACAGCGCGATTGTGTCCCGGCCTGATCCGCTTGTCAAACTGCATGGCACATCTAGCGGCGTTTGGTATCACAGGGCTATACTGTCGGATCGCATTCCAACACTTCCCGTGATTCGAGACGGGACATCGCCATGGCTTCCGCGTTTGGATCTCGCCTGCGGCGATTCCGCGAGGCGAAGAAATTGACCCTGCAGCAGGTGGCCGACGCGGTCGGCTGCACCAAGGCTTACATCTGGGAACTGGAGATGAAGGAGGGCCAACGCCCCTCCGCCGAGCGCGTGCAGGCGCTGGCCAGGGTGTTGGGCGTCACGATGGAAGACATCATGGGTGAGCCCATCCCCCAGGTTCCCGAGGCCAGTCCCGAGGACGTGGCCTTCTTCCGCGAGTACGCCGGGATGACGGAGGAGGAGAAGAGACGCTACCGGCAGGCGCTCGAGATCATGTTCCCCGACAAGGGCCAGGGCGGGGACTGACGATTGGGCACCGCGTGCCACCTCACCGGTTCGATTGCTGCCAGCCATGTCCACAAGTGGCTGCGGGCATGGTACGGCGCGGACGTGCCCGAGGCCATCGATCTCGATGTCGTGCGGCAAATGCTGCCGACCACGCCCTACGGCAAAGGGGTTCGGGAAATTCGTCCCCCGGTGCAGTTCAACGACGATGCCTTCGAGGGCATGCTGGCGCGGGATCCCGGCGACCCTGAGGTCTGGGGTATCGCCTACAACGGCACGGTCAGCCCGCAGCGCCAGCGATTCACCATCGCTCACGAGCTCGGGCACTTCATCCTGCACCGCGACCGGCAGCAGCGCTTCAACTGTGACAAGGAGAGCGTCTACTCGGGCCACGAGACGATGCGCCTGATCGAGCGCGAGGCCGACGACTTCGCCAGCAACTTGCTGATGCCCGGCGATCGGCTGCGCGAGTGGATCTCGAACGGACGCATCGATCTGCACGTCCTCAGCGCCATTGCCAAGCGCTTCCAGGTCTCGTTCGAGGCGCTGTGCATCTGCTTCATCAAGTTCACCTCGCAGCGCGCCATCCTGGTCTACTGGGACAACGGCTACGCGAAGTACGAATGGCGCAGCAGCAGCGCCGTCAGGACGCGGGCGCGCATCCGACGCACCGGCGATCCGCAAGAGCCGTTACCCGGCACGCTCGCCGCCGACGCGAGCGTCGTGCAGGCGTGGGACGGCATCGAGATGTCTGCTGCGATCTGGTGTCCGGAGGAGGCACCCTACATGAAGCTGCGTGAGTTCAAGCACAGCTACGCCTCGAGAGATCGCGTCCTGACCCTGCTGCTGTTGGAAAGCGCTGAGCCGCGCGCTTGGGATCGGGCGTGGCAGGACGGCGAGAGCTACGACCAGTTCGTCGCGAACGAGCGGTTACCGGTACGCTGAATTCAGAGCCGTCGCCGAAGATGCCCCATGACTACAAATGCCCAGCGACTGAAGGACGCCCTGGAGGAGACCCTTCGGCTCCAGAGCCCAGAAAGCGAAGAATACAAGCAATGGCTGCAAGGTCCTCGAAACTCGCCGTTTCCTCCTTCTATCCCGGCGGGAAGCAGTGGCTTCTATCCGACCACCGATCGGGCACTTGGCTGCATAACGGAGATCATCGACAACATCCGAATCAATGACGCCGCGCTTGCCCGAACTCTCAGCAGAGATGAAATGTTCAAGCGGGCGATGCTCGCGCTCGGAGCGAATCTTTCATCACTCGTTGAAGTCGCCGATGACGATGAGAGATGGAAGCAGTACCGAGAAGCCATCTCCACTGCGTTCACCGCCTCCCCGACCAGCCAGACTGTCTATGTGCCAGTGTGGCTCTTCGTCCGCCAGGAGTATGGGAGTTTCTCCGTCGGACCCGTTGAATTCGTTGATCGATCGGGATGGCTAGACAAGGTGGAACTCCTTCGAGGTAGTCGTCCCGCATGGCGATCAGGTGTTGAAACGGCTTGGGGGCTGGCTAGCAACGATGGCGACGGCGCTGATGGTGACTGCGATCAGATCGTCAAGTTGGCAATCCGGACGGTGACGCGCTTTGCGTCAGCAGAACAAAGAATTGCGTGTGTCGCCATTGAAGGCTTTGATGATCAAGAGGCGCAGCGTCGAGCACTGCTCGCAGCCAGAATTGCCATCGACGGCATACGGCTCCTCATCCCAGGCAGCAACAAGAAAAGGATATTCACCTCAGCCGACCACGGCCCGCCTCGCGCCATCGAGCGACTACGGCAGATGGCTGGGCACGACCTGACCGCTGGTTCAGGAATGGAAATACCAGGCGTTGGCGGAGCTCCCGGCGCAGCTCAGGAATTGATCGACGCCTCCATAGATTTCCGAAAGGCAGCCGGGAACTGCATCACGGTCGTCATCAGTCCGACGCCCGCGCAGGAAAACCTACCTGAGCTGTCTCAGCGATGGAGCAATGCCATTCACTGGTATGGTCGGGCATGCGTCTCCGACGCGGACTTCGTCGCACTGCCGATGTTTGGTTTCGCACTAGATATTTTGTGCGGTGGTAAGGAAGAGGCCGGAATTAGAAATCTGGCTTGCGCGCTCTTCGAGAAAGAGCCGGAAGACTGCGTTCGGACGGATGGGTTGACGCTCAAGGCTGCCGTGCGCAAGGTCTACGAATGGCGGTCGAAGATTGCTCATGGCTCCTTGCTGGCGGCCGACCTCATTCTTGAATCGGAGCGGGTCTTGTCCGAAAGCATCGCCAACGCAATGCTCTATCAGTACGTGATGTGTTTGGAGCAATACCGTTCAAGCGCGTCCCCCGTGGATACTGGCGAGTACTTCCTGGAGTGGCTCCGGAAGAACCCGCCGTCGACTTGGTCTCCGACACCAACCACGGCCTGAACCAGTGGCCTTCCTCCTTTCCGCACACGCCAGCTCAAACACGTTACGCGAAGTGCCTTCGGTTTCTAGCATGAGCAGCGTTTTCCATCGGAACGCCGACCATGCACGAACCCGAACCCCTCTCCCCGGCCCTCGAGGCTGATCGGCCTCGGCACGCGCACCAAGAGATCGTCGATCTGTTGGCCTGCGCCCTGCTGCGGCTGCGCGCACGCCCCTTTCCGCCGCCTGGCCGTCCCGCCACCGACAGCGACTCGGTTGGCCTTGGCTTCTGCGGGCCACAGCGCGTGAATGCGAACCCCGATCACGCACGAGGAGTTCGCCGATGACGACACACGCAGGCCCCGCGGACCCGGCCACCGTCGCCGCCCGCGTCGCCCGGTTGCCCCACCTGCCGATGGACAGCCTCTGGGCGCTGTGGGACGAGTACTTCGAGGAGCGGCCCAAGCATCACCACCGCACCTGGCTGGAGAGCCGGCTCGCCTACAGGATCCAGGAGCGCGCCTTCGGCGGATTGAAGCCCGCGACCCGCCGCAAGCTCGAGGAGATCGGTGAGACGGGCATCCTGCCACGCCAACTGCGCCGTGACGCGAGTCGGCTGCTGCCGGGCACGGTGCTCACGCGGATGTTCGACGACGTCGAGCACCGGGTGCTGGTGCGCGGGCCCAATGACTTCGAGTATCAGGGGCAGCGGTTCAAGAGCCTGACGGCGATTGCCCGCCACATCACCGGCACGCCTTGGTCGGGCCCCGCGTTCTTCGGCCTCAAGACCAAGGACGGACGGAAGGAGCCGGCATGAGATCACGATGGCCCGCATCCCCGTCGACCATGCCGACGCCTGGTCCCGTCACGCCATCGAGGCGCTGTGCGGTCTACACCCGCAAGTCCACCGACGAGGGATTGGACCAGGAGTACAACAGCCTGGAGGCCCAACGCGACGCGGGGCTGGCCTTCATCGCCAGCCAACGTCATGAGGGCTGGATCGCCATCGAGGAGGGTTATGACGACGGCGGCTACTCCGGCGGCAATCTCGACCGCCCTGCGCTCAAGCGCCTGCTGGCCGACATCGAGGCCGGCAGGATCGACATCGTGGTCGTCTACAAGATCGATCGCCTCACGCGCAGCCTGGCGGACTTCGCCAAGCTGGTGGAGGTGTTCGACCGCAACGGCGTCTCCTTCGTCTCGGTCACGCAGCAGTTCAACACCACCACCTCGATGGGGCGGCTCACGCTCAACATCCTGCTGTCCTTCGCGCAGTTCGAGCGCGAGGTCACCGGCGAGCGCATCCGCGACAAGATCGCCGCCTCCAAGGCGAAGGGCATGTGGATGGGCGGCATGCCGCCGCTGGGCTATGACGTCGTCGATCGCAAGCTCGTCGTCAACGAGCGCGAGGCCGCACTCGTGCGTGACATCTTCCGGCGCTACGCCGAGCATGGCTCGGCTGCACGGCTGGTGCGGGAGATGGCGATCGAGGGGCACACCACCAAGGCCTGGGTGACCCAAGGCGGGCGCCGGCGCACGGGCCGACCCATCGACCAGCAATACATCTTCGCGCTGCTGCGCAACCGCATCTACCTGGGTGAGATCCGCAACCACGGCACGTGGTATCCCGGCCAACACGAAGCGATCGTGCCACGAGACCTGTGGGACGCCGTGCACGCTTTCATCGAGCGCCGCAAGCAGGCGCCGCGCGAACACCGGGCCCAACACCCGGCGCTGCTCGCGGGCCTGCTGTTCGCGCCCGACGGCCAGCGCATGCTGCACACCTTCGTCAAGAAGAAGAGCGGACGCACCTACCGCTACTACGTCCCCTACCTGCACAAGCGTCGTAACGCGGGCGCGAGCCTGGCGCCGGACGCCCCAGACGTCGGCCATCTGCCCGCGGCCGAGATCGAGAACGCGGTGCTGACGCAGATCCACGCGGCGCTCTCGGCGCCGGAGGTGCTGATCGGTACCTGGCGGGCGTGCCAGCGCCACCCGGCGGGTGCCGCCCTCGACGAAGCGCAGGTGGTGGTGGCGATGCGACGCATCGGCGACGTGTGGGCGCAGTTGTTCCCGGCCGAGCAGCAACGCATCGCGCGGCTGCTGATCGAGCGGGTCCAACTGCATGAGTACGGACTCGACATCCTCTGGCGTGAAGACGGCTGGCTGGGATTGGGGCCCGAGATCGGCGTGCATCCCTTGGTCGACGAGTGCCGCGCGCCTGCCGAGGAGGTCTTGACATGACCCGCTCGCCTCCCGATCCGACGCCGAACTCCCGCCGTCGCGCGATCCGCATCGAGGTCGGCAACGATGCGCGCAGCTACGTCAGCGCAGGGCAGCGGGTGACCCTGGTGCCCCTGACGATCAAGCGGAGGCACAACCGCAAGCTCCTGATCCCGCCGACGCCCGAGTCCGCAGCCGCAGCCGCGGGCGGCCTGGATGCGCCGATGATCAAGACGCTCGGCAAGGCCTTCTACTGGAAGCGGCTGATCGACGAAGGCGTCTATCCGACGACCGCCGACCTGGCGCGCGCGCTGAAACTGGAGCCAGGCTGGGCGGCCGAGGTGCTGCGCATGACCCTGCTGGCCCCCGACATCGTCGAGGCCATCCTGGACGGGCGCCAGCCCCGCCATCTGAACCTGCAGACCCTGCGTGGCCGGCACGATCTGCTGCCCCGCGACTGGGCCGAACAGCGCCGGCTGCTGGGTTTTCCGCCACCGGCCCAGTGACCGGCCGCACGGGTGCGGTGCAGGCGCGGCTTGCGCTGCGGACGCTCGGTGGTGTCCTCGTACACGCCGTCGAGCCACAGCATGTGGAAGTGGATGTTGAGATTCAGCGCGCTGCCGAAGCGCTGGATCAGGGTCACCACGCCGCATTGCGCCGTATCCCGCGGCACGCCGGCCTGATCGGCAAGCCAACCGGCGATCACACGATGCACGATGCCCAGCACCGGGCCGATCGCCTCAGGCCAGGACCCAGTAGTTGGGCCGAGGCGCCGATGTCATCGCGGAACGGGCAGGACGGTAGATGATCGCGGTCGGCACGTCCCAGGATGGCAGATCGGTTCCAGGAATTTTCGGCGGGAATGGTGGGCGATTATGGCCGCGCATATCAGTTCTCCCGGGTGTCGGTGGATACGAGAAGGTGACGTTCGAGATCGTCGAGTTTTTCCATTCGCCTCGAATTCAGGCGAACGGCGCGTTCGGTGTTCTGCGAAGGAAAGGCAGCAGCGTGCAGGACGTCCGACCGCATCGCTATCGTGAGATCGGCGACGGCATTCATCACGCGCTCTCCGTCCCCGTCCGAGAGCGTGCCGTCAGCAAAACCGGACTGCAAGCTCTCCAGTACCTGCTCGAAGCTGGACACGACCCCTGCACTCGCGACCACAGCCAGCTTGTGGCTGAGAACACGCAGTTCATCGATCAGCTTCGCATCGTGCCTTGCGGTTTCCACGATCTCTGCGACCTTCTCGATGCAGGCCATGTAAATGTCGCATTGCTGCTGGAGGATGATGACCCTTCCTTCCTTGCGAAGCTCGAGATCGGTCTGGCGGTTGAGAAGCGCCGCGGTCAGAATGATCGTCACGACAGCGCCGAGAAAGATGAGCGTCATCTCCTGCGCGAAAGGCAGCGTGTCTTCGGCAAGATACATCGAGCGAAAAAGGAAAACGATGCCGATGCCGAAGGCAGCGGCCGCAGCCGCAAGTGCCAAGTCAGGCAGGCGGTTCGACATCAGCACCTCGCATTTTCGATATCAGGGGGCATGCACGGCTTTGCATCGGCGTCCGGCGCCTCTGCGTCCCGGTGCCGCAGGAAGATTGGCGTCGGGTATAGGAAGTTCAACCGCCCTTTTTTGCGAGTCTGGCAGGTAGGAAGCGGCCGGGGTATAACAACGTGCCGGAGTTCACCAGCCGCGCCTTCATCGCCTGGACGCAGCAACACGGTATCGTGCACATCCTGATCGAACCGGGCTGCCCGACGCAAAACGGCTACATCGAAAGCTTCAACGGCAAGTTCCGCGACGAGTGCCTCAACGAGCATTGGTTCATCTCGCTCGCCCAAGCTCGCGACGTCATCGCCGACTGGCGACGTGACTACAACGAGGTTCGACCTCACAGCAGTTGCGGTCGCATCCCACCAGCGCAGTTCGCCGCCAACCACCGAACACAACAACCCAGCAACGAAGTACCCTTCAACCCCGGACTTTGCCAGTAATCACTGGTACGACCTGCGGGGGCAGGTCATATGGCGGGCACGCATCGCTCGTCGATGTCACATGGCGGCAACTGATCAGACCTTCCCTAGAAGTCACTTTTTTCTTCGAGATCGGCTTCGTCATCGCATCTCTCAATTTCCATCTTTCCTGTGCAAAAATATTGCTCTTGCAACCAAGGGGGCCACTATAGCCACAAAAACAAGCGCAACCAAAATTGAAAAATTATTATTTATATACATCCTCAAGAAAAAGAAAATCATAATATCCATCATGAATATGGCAATCATCGTTCCAAGAAGCAACGCCCCAAATTTGCCTCCCGAGATCTTGTTCATGAATCCTCCTTAACAACCCTTGGAATTAAACAGCGCTGGCCATGTATCAACATGGCCAGCGCCCACACACTCGCTATTTCTCAAGCAGATGGCTTGTCGCAATAAACGCGCCAGCAAGGCCAAGTCCAACAGCTCCAGCCACAAGCACAGGCGCTCCGACCAAACCCAATCCCACACCTGCTACCGTTCCAACCCAAGCCTCGGCGATATCAAGAGCCAACATACCACCGTTGACCTGACCAACTTCATGCATAGTCAATTCTTTCATCACTCGTCACTCCTTTTGTACGCCGGATATATCCGCCGCTCCGGCTTCAGCTTTGCCAATCGCCACATCTACGGTTTGGCAAACTTTGGCTTGCGTATCAACTAGGGCAAGCATTCTGTCCGCGCTGGCCATCGTTTCCAGCCGATGCGCAATAATGATTCGCGTAAGCGCTAAATGCTGTATGGTGGTACTTATCAATCGCTCACGCTCCACATCCAGATGACTGGTCGCCTCGTCAAGGACCAGCAGCTTCGGTTGCCGATACAGCGCCCGCGCCAGAATCACCCGCTGCTTCTGTCCGCCAGACAGGCTGGAACCCATGTCGCCCACCAGGCTCTGGTAACCCATCGGCATCCGCACGATGTCCTCGTGAATCGCCGCCATCTGCGCCGCCGCCACGATCCGCTCCATCGATGCCTCCGGATCGAAGAAGCTGACGTTGTCGGCGATGGAGCCGGCGAAGAGCTGATCGTCCTGCATCACCGCGCTGGCCCACTGGCGATAGGTGTCCAGGCCTAGCTTGCGGATGTCTATGCCGCCGAACAGTACTTCGCCTTCGGTAGGCTCGAGCAGACCAAGCACGATCTTCGCCAAGGTGGTCTTGCCGCAGCCGCTGGGACCGGTGATCGCCACCGACTCGCCCGCTTCGATGCGCAGGTTGCAGTGCCTCAGGATCCACGGCTCACCCTCGGCATAGCGGAAGCTGACGTTGCGCAGTTCCACGCTGGCCTCGGGAGCGGGGCCCGTCCAGGCGGTCTCGGCCCGCGGCTCCGGTGCAGTCAGGGCAACGTCCGCCACCCGTTCGGCATGCAGCCGCAGCATGCGGAAGTCCGTCCACTTGTCGACCAACCCCGCTGCCCGGCTGGTGAACTGGTCCGCGTAGGCGATGAACGCCACCAGCATGCCGGCCGAGAACTCGTTCCTGAGCGCCAACGCGGCGGCAATCCAGATCAACGCCACCCGCCCCAGCCCGAACATCAACTGGTTGCCCAACGCGAAGGCGATGGTGAGCCGCTGGACGCCGATATCGCGGTTGGTGGCGGCGACAGTAGCGTTGGCATAGCGCGCCAGCCGCTCGTCCTGCTTGTTGGCCAGTTTGACGGGCATGGCACCGCGGATAGATTCCAGCAATTCGCTCTGCTGACGCGCGGCATAGACGATCTGTTCCTCGCTGGCCCGACGCAGTGGCCCGAACCACAACCAGCGTGCCAAGCCATAGGCCAGGAACAGCCCCAGCACCACTAGCGTCAGCCATGCGCTGTAGAAAGCCATCACCACCAGCGTGACCAGCGACATCAACCCGTCCAGCAGGGAACCGACGAACTGCGTGGTCAGGGTTTTCTGGATGGTCTGGATGGAGCCGAAGCGCGACACCACGTCGCCCACGTGGCGCTTCTCGAACCAGTCCAGCGGCAGCCGCATCAGGTGGCCGAACAGGTTGCCGGCCCATTGCACGTTGAGCGTGGCGCCCAGCCAGGTCACCGCCCACGAACGCGCGGCGGTGACCAGCGCCGACAGGATCGCCAGCGCGCCAAAACCCAGACCCAGCAAAGTAAGCAGGTCGCGGTCGGCCGAGACCAGCACCTGGTCCAGTACCCATTGAAGGTAGAACGGCGCGGCCAATGCGAAAACTTCCAGCGCCAGCGCCAACATCAGGATCTGCGCCAGCGCGGGCGCCAGGCCCTGCACCTTGCCTGTGAGCGCACGCAGCGAGACCGCCTGCCGTTCGCGCACCGGCGCGAAGTCGGCGGCTGGCGACAGTTCCAGCGCTACGCCGGTGAAATGATCGGACACCTCGCGCATGCCCAACTTGCGGACTCCGCCCGCCGGATCGTGGATAACGATGCCGCGACGCGCGACGCGCTTGAGTACGACGAAATGGTTGAGGTCCCAATGCAGCACGCAGGGGGTGCGCAACTGCGCCAGATCGTCGAGATCCAGCTTCAGCGGGCGACAAACGAAACCGAGCTTTCCGGCCATCTCCATCAGCCGGGCCAGGGTCACGCCCTTGAGCGAAGCGACGAAGCGCCGGCGCAAGCTGGCCAGGTCCATGTCGTGGCCGTGGTAGTTCGCCACCATCGCCAGGCAGGCCAGGCCGCATTCGGCCGCTTCCGTCTGCAACAGCATCGGCAAGCGGCGCGACCAGCCGAATTGCAGACGGGTATGTATACCCGCGCTGGCGGCCGTCGAGCTGGACTGCGCACCGTCAGCCATGCGCCTGCCCTCCCAACCGGTGGCCGATGCCGTACAGCGGCTCGAACACCCATTCGATCAGGCGCCGCCGTTCCATCAGAATGTCCGCCTCCACTGCCATGCCCGGCTTGACCGGCTCGGCCTTGCCGTAGGCCATGACGCGCTGGCTGTCCAGCGCTACCTGGACCCGGTACAGCGGCTCCTTTGCCTGCTCGCCGACCAGGGCCGCCACTTCCGAGGGCGCCAGGGCGCTGCGCGAGACGTCGTCCACGCGCCCGTACTGCTGCCCGAACTTTTGATAGGGAAATGCCTGGTAGCGCAGCACTACCCGGTTGCCCGGGGCGATGAAACCGATCGCCCGGCTGGGCACCAATAGCTGCGCCTGCAAGGTCGCGCCGGCCGGCAGCAGCGAAAGCAGCGGCTGCCCGGCGCTCACCATCTGCCCTTCCTTGAACAGCACGGCCGACACCACCCCGTCGCGCGGCGCGCGCAGCACCACCGCTCGCGCCATCTCGTTCTGCGCCATGGACTGGAGGACGGACGCCAATTGCCGTTCGGTCTCGTTGCGCTTGGCCGCCGCTTCCAGCGGCAATTGCGAGAGTGCCTGGCGAGCGGCCTCCAGTTGCTGCCGCGTATCCAACTGCTGACGGACGAGAGCCTTGTACTGCGTCTGCGCGTCGAGCAGCGCCGTGCGCTGCTGTTGCACCTGCAAGATCGATACGTAGCCCTTGGCGGACAGCGGTTCGATGCGTTCCAGCAATTGCCGGTTGCTGGTGACCTGCTGTTGCTGAAAATCCAGCTGGCCGGCGATCTGGTCGAGCTGGGCGCTCAACAGCCCGATCTTGGCCTTGAGCGCCGCTGCCTGCTGCTTGACCAATACCTGCTGCTCGTCCAGGTCCGAGGCCAGCCGCGTGCGCTGGATTTCGAGCTGCTGGCCCACCAAGGCGTGCGTGCTGCCGAGCGCCGCGCTGTCCTGATCGCCGGCAAGCTCGAGCAGGGCCTCCCCTGCCTTGACGGGCTGGCCGTCGCGCACGCGCAGCCGCACTACGGTACCGGCAGTGGGCGCGGCAACGTTCAACAAGCCTGCGCTGGGTACCAGCTGACCGGCCACCGTCTCGCGGCGGGTATAGGAACCGAGAAAAAGAAATAGCAGCAACGCCGTGGCGACCGACAGCGCCAAGGCCGTGAGCAGCCAGCGCGACAACGGCGCCGCCATCACGATGGAGCCCAGCCATTCCCCGCGCCGGACCTCCACGACTTCCTTGCGAAACAACGTCCCCGACATGCCTACGTACTCCCCCAAGTACGGTTTGGGTATAGGAAGTTCAACCGCCCTTTTTTGCGAGTCTGGCAGGTAGGAAGCGGCCGCGCAAGCGCCGCTTTGGGCACAGATCGGGCACAGATCGGGGGTTCATGCGTGGGTTTTCGACATCGCGGGGCCACGCAGCGGCTCAGTGCGTAGCCATTTCTCACCGAATCCCGGCACAGGGCCGAGCGCAGCCCTGCGGGGTCGTGGCCGCATCGGATCGGATTCTGCTTTCGCTTCCGGTTGAGTGGCCGGCACCTCGTCACGCGGCCGGCGGCGGGGCGCGCGCTGCGGGCCGGTAGTGCGCTTGCTCCAGCGCGCCGTGCTTCTCGAAGTGGGCGAGGATGGCGCGGATGGCGGTGGGTTCCTCGATGCTGGCGACGATCCGTACCGCGCCGCCGCAGTGGGCGCAGGTGGTGACGTCGATGGAAAAGACCCGCTTGAGCCGTTGCGCCCAGCTCATCGCACGGCGCTTCTGCTCGGGGCTGCGCGGCTCGTCGTGGGCGCTTGCGTCCACTGGCGCCGCATCGCCCGCAGGCCGCTTGCCGCGCCCCGATGGCGTCACCTGCGCGCGCAGATTCGCGTTCGGGGCGAATACGCCGTGGAAGCGGGTGAGATGCGCGCGTGGCGGCGGGACCAGTGCCGCCAGCTTGGCGATGAAGTCCACCGCATCCCATTCGACATGCGTGGTCCCATTGCGCCACGGCGTCTTGAGCTGATACCGCACCCTACCCTGCGATGAGATCGATAGCCGCTGCTCGCTGATCGCCGGGCGCGTGATGTAGCGGCACAGCTTTTCGAGCTTGTGGCTCTCGTGTGCTTCCGCGGCCACGCCGGCATGCAGCGAGAAGCCGCCGACCTTGCCGGCGTCGCCGTCCAGAGAACCCGCATCACCGGGTAGCGTTTTCAGGGTGACGACCTTGCGGCCAGCGTCGCGACCGGTGGCGATGCGGTAGGTGATCGAACTCATCCGCAGCGCGTCCATGCCGTCGTCGCTACCCGCGCTGTCGGACAGAAACACGGATTCGTCCTCGCCTTCCAGCCAGCCTTTGCGCGTCAGGTGCCGGCACACGCGATGCGCGATGGTGCCGGCCAGTTCCGTCAGTTGCGCCGATGTGGGCCGCTGACCATCCCCCTGTCCCCAAGAACGGCGAGCCGCGTGCTCGCCGTTTTGGCATGGACGCGTGCGGATTGGCGAACCCGAAGTTTGCGCGTGGTTCGCCATTGCGTCCCTCGTATGTTCGCCACCCGAAGCCTGCAATGACACCTGTTCCTCAACAGCGTCATAGGAGGCTTCCATGCCGACAACGGCAAGCACCATCACCCGGTCGCCGGTCGATGCGATCAACGGTCTGTCTCCCGGCGATCGTCGGGTCCTCAACGAGAACGAGCTCGCGCAGCGCTGGGGCCTGAGCCCCAAGACCCTGCAGCGCTGGCGCAGCGAAGGGCGTGGCCCGCGCTACCTGAAGCTGTCCAAGCGCGTCAGCTACCCCCTGGAGTCGGTCATCGAGTTCGAGCGTGGTGCCCTGCACGACTCGACCTCCGAGCGCGCGGCGCGCTGAAGGGGGATGCGATGAGCGATTTGACCCTCTACCCCGCCGACATCGCCGCGATGTCCGTCGGCCAGCTGGCCGCGCTGCCGCCCGCCAGAAGGCGGAGATCAGCCGCAACCTCGACGAAGCGCTCGCCTGGCTCAAGCAGGCCCGCGCGAAGTTCGACGCCGCGCTGGAGGCCGCCTACGGCGAGCAGGCCCGCGCTGCACGCCTCGAGGCCGGCAAGGACTTCGGCGTCGTGCACCTGAACGACGGACCGCTGCGCGTGACGGTCGATGTCCCGAAGCGCGTGTCCTGGGACCAGGTGCAACTGGCGGCGATTGCCCGGCGCATCGCCGCCGCCGGCGAGCGCGTCGAGGACTACCTCGATGTCGAGTACTCGGTGTCCGAGTCCCGCTTCAACCACTGGCCCGCGGCGCTGCGCGCGCAGTTCGAGCCGGCGCGCACCGTCAAGCCCGGCAAGCCGACGTTTCGGCTGACCTTGACCTCGGAGGACTGAACCATGCCCACCGAACTGAAAGTGAAAGAGAAGGGCCGGAATTCGATTCCGCCCCGTGTCGCCGAGCGGCTGAAGGAGGTGGCGTGATGACGCCCCTTCATCCTCGTGACGTCCTTGATCTTGGCAAGCCAATGGCCGGGTTGTGCTCGGCGCGCTGTGGCATGGCATGGCGGGGCAAGCCGCGGCAAGGCCCAAGCGAACTGTGACTGGGCTCGGTTCGGACTGGCTTGGCGTGGCTAGGCAAGGCTGGGCCCGATGTGGCAAGGAACTTTCGATTTCTGGAGATTCGACGATGAAAACCCTTTTGAGAAACGAGGATGCGCTCGGCAACGGTGCCGAGTCGGCGGTCCTGACGGGGGCGCCGTACAGCGTCCGTGTCGTCATCGAAGGCGTGGCGGACTTGTTGTTCCACCGCTGGAACTGCGAGGCCGTCGACGCCAAGGCCAAGGCCACCAAGAACAGCGCCGCCAAAAAAACCGACGACATCGAGAGCTACGTCTATCGCGACAACCAGGGCCAGTTGTGCCTGCCCGGGGAGTATCTGCGACAGGCGCTGATCGGTGCGGCCAAGTTCAAGCAGGACCCCAGGAGTCCACGCAAATCGGCGCAGGACATCACCAAGGCCGGCGTGGTTTCGCTCACCCACCTGGCCAGCCTGGGGACCGACCGCTGGGATTACGAAGACCGCCGCCGCGTGGTGGTGCAACGCGCGGGCGTCAATCGGGTGCGGCCTGCCATGCGTGCGGGTTGGCGCGCCGAGTTCGATCTGATGGTGGTGCTGCCCGAATACCTCGACCGTGCCTGGATCAAGGACAGCCTGGACATGGCAGGCCGACTCATCGGCGTGGGTGACTTCCGTCCCACCTTCGGCCGCTTCACGGTCGTCTCGTTCGAATGAGGAGTCGGCCATGCCATTGCCTATCGTGACGGCCAACGAAAGACTCGTCGAAAAACGCTGCGCCAAGGTCGCCCTCGTCGGTGCGCCCGGGGTGGGCAAGACCTCCCAGATCCGCACGCTCGATGCCGAACGCACCTTACTGGTGGACACCGAGGCCGGCGATCTGTCCATCCTCGACTGGGGCGGTGACACCCTGCGCCCGCGCACCTGGCCGGAGTTCAAGGACCTGGTGGTGTTCCTGGCAGGACCCAGCCCGAGCGCCACACCCGAGCAGGCCTTCTCGCAGGCCCACTTTGATCACGTCTGCCAGAAGTACGGCGACCCGGCGCAGCTGGCCAAGTACGACACCTACTTCGTCGATTCCTTGACCGTGCTCTCGCGGATGTGCCTGGCCTGGTGCAAGACCCAGCCGGCCGCATTCTCCGAGAAGACCGGCAAGCCCGACACCCGGGGCGCTTATGGCTTGCTCGGCACCGAGATGATCGGCGCCCTCACGCACCTGCAGCACGTGAGGGACAAGCACGTCATCTACGTCTGCATCCTGGAAGAGAAGCTGGACGATTTCAACCGCCGCATCTACCAGCTGCAGCTCGAAGGCGCCAAGACCTCGGCCGAGCTGCCTGGTGTGCTCGATGAAGTCATCACGCTGGCCATCTTGAAGGCCGACGACGGCACGCCATACCGCGCGTTCGTCACCGGCGCGGACAACCCCTGGGGCTTCCCGAGCAAGGACCGCTCGGGACGGCTTGCCCCCATCGAAGAACCCCACCTCGGAAAGCTCATTGCCAAGTGCCTCGGCCGCACTGCCGCAGCACACGCCAGCGCTTTGTCGCATTCAACCGACCTCAACGCATCCAAGGAGTGATCCATGACCGCCTGGAACGACTTCAACGACGCCGAACAACAGACCAGCTTCGACCTCATCCCCAAGGGCACGCTCGCCCGCGTGCGCATGACCCTCAAGCCCGGGGGCTTTGATGACCCGGCGCAGGGCTGGACCGGGGGCTACGCCACGCAGAGCTTCGAGACCGGCTCGGTGTATCTGGCGGCCGAGTTCGTGGTGCTGGAGGGCGAGTACGCCCGGCGCAAGCTCTGGAGCAACATCGGCCTGCATTCCCCGAAGGGCCCGGCCTGGGGCCAGATGGGCCGCAGCTTCGTGCGCGCGATCCTCAACAGCGCCCGCAACGTCCATCCCCAGGACAACGGGCCGCAGGCCGCCGCCGCGCGGCGCATCCAGGGCTTCCACGAGCTCGACGGCATCGAGTTCCTCGCCCGCATCGACGTCGAGAAGGACGGTCGCGGCGAGTTGAAGAACGTCGTCAAGAGCGCCGTCGAGCCCGACCACCCGGAGTATGCCCGCCTGATGGGCGTGCCGCCGAAGAACCCTGGCAGCGGCTCCAGCGGTGCGCCGGCGGCGCTCACCCCGCCCCGTGCGATGTCTGCGCCAGCCGCCCCGCAACCCCCCGCCGTGCCGGGTAAGCCCGCCTGGGCGCAGTGAGAGGAGGGCCAGTGAAGTGCTGGGTCTGCAAACGACAGGCGCGCGGCTACGGCCACTCGGACCTTCGGCATCCGGTGGGCGATGCCCGGCGCTATCCGATCGACTGGGTGTTCTGCTCGCGGCGTTGCCAGCAGGCGTTTCACGCGCTCTACGGCCAGTGGCTGCGCGTGCAGGAAGGACGCACGTCCAAAACGGAGGTGGCCATGATCGATCCGTCTGACGTCGAACTGGCCGCGATGAGGAAGTGCCTCAAGGCCTTCGGCGCGGCGGCAGAAAGCATCGGCTTCGACAAGCCGCTGGGCGAGTATTCCGAGGCCGAGGCGCTCCAGGTGATCGACGCCATCGTCACCTGCTACACGGACGCGATGGTCGAGCACCACGAGGCGACCAAGTACCCGCCGGTGCGCGGGCTGAAGCGCCCGGTGTCCGATCCCTTCGCCGATCTGGAAGACGACCTGCCGTGGGAGGAGCCGAAGGCTCAAGCGCAGACGGCACGCACGGCAGCACCCAAGGAGGCGCGGCGATGATGGACTTCAACGCCTCCAAGAGCCTGTCGGGTCAGATCACGGCGCTGATCGACGCCGGGCTGCAGCAGTCTCGCGCGGCGCAGCCTCGCCGCACCTACCTGGGCGCCTCGCGCCTCGGGGTCGCCTGCGAGCGCGCGCTGCAGTACGAGTTTGCCGACGCCCCGGTCGATCCGGGTCGCGAGACCGACGGCCGCCTGCTGCGCGTCTTCGATCGCGGCCACGTCATCGAGGACTGCATGGTCGGATGGCTGCGCGCGGCGGGCTTCGAGTTGCGCACGCGCGACGACGCGGGGGAGCAATTCGGCTTCTCGGCGCTCGACGGGCGCCTGCAGGGCCACGTCGATGGGGTGCTCGTCGCCGGGCCCGACCTGGGGTTCGGTTGCGGCTACCCGGCGCTGTGGGAGAACAAGTGCCTGGGCGCCAAATCGTGGCGCGAGTTGGAGAGGCACCGACTCGCGGTGGCCAAGCCGGTCTACGCCGCGCAAGTGGCGCTCTACCAGGCCTACCTGGGGCTGCACGCGCACCCGGCGCTGTTCACGGCGGTGAACGCCGACACGATGGAGATCCACGCCGAGCTGGTGCCGTTCGATGCGGCGTTGGCGCAGCGCATGTCCGACCGGGCCGTGAAGGTCATCACGGCCACCGAGGCGGGCGAACTGCTGCCGCGCTCGTTCTCCGATCCCACCCATGTCGAGTGCCGGATGTGCCCGTGGCAGGACCGGTGCTGGAGGGCTGCGGCATGAACGAGACACCACTGCACCCGGTGCTCGGGGAGCGCCTGATCGACGCACGCGAGGCGGCACTGGCGCTCAATCTGCCGCACTACTGGCTCACGCACGCGAAGGAGCGCCGGCGTCTGCGCCTGCCGCACTACCGGGTGGGCAAGCTGCTGCGTTTCAAGCTCTCCGAACTGATGGCGTGGATGGAGGAACGTCAAGCCCTGCTCACGGCCGACGCAGTGCACGAGGAGGAGGCGGATGCTGGACTTCAATGACCCGCGCCCGTGCCCGAGATCCCGGCGTCCGAGCGCCGCGAGGCCCTGCGCGCCGCGCTGCTCGCGAGGCTGGAAGCGGTGCTGTTCTCGCTGTTCCCGCCGGTCGGACGCGCCGCGGCAAGTTCGTCATCGGCGACGTGCTCGGCAGCCCGGGCGACAGCCTGGAGGTCGTGCTCGACGGCGACAAGGCGGGGCTCTGGACCGACCGTGCCACCGGCGACGGCGGCGATGTGTTCCACCTGATCGGCGCTCACTTCGGCGTGGACGTGCAGGGCGACTTCGCCCGCATCCTCGACCTGGCCGAGGACCTCGTCGGCCGTGCCCCCACGGCCCCGTCGCGCGCCGAGGTGTCGCCCCACGTCATTATGGCTTCAATCACGGCCCGGTTCGGCGGCTCGTGCGGCTGTGCATCGAGCGCTGGCGGCACCGCCAGCCCATGGCTGGCGAGAAACTGGTGCAGCGTCTCATCCGGCGGCAGCGCCTGCAGCACGTCGACATAGGTCTTCTTCATCGCGTCTCGGTCCTTTCCTTGAGGTGACGTCGGAGGTCTGCTGACCGAGGCTTCGGGCACGCGGGCCGGCGACGGCTGACTGAACTTGTGTCACGCCAAAGTAAAGCAGCGTGATACAGCGCGATTGTGTCCCGGCCTGATCCGCTTGTCAAACTGCATGGCACATCTAGCGGCGTTTGGTATCACAGGGCTATACTGTCGGATCGCATTCCAACACTTCCCGTGATTCGAGACGGGACATCGCCATGGCTTCCGCGTTTGGATCTCGCCTGCGGCGATTCCGCGAGGCGAAGAAATTGACCCTGCAGCAGGTGGCCGACGCGGTCGGCTGCACCAAGGCTTACATCTGGGAACTGGAGATGAAGGAGGGCCAACGCCCTCCGCCGAGCGCGTGCAGGCGCTGGCCAGGGTGTTGGGCGTCACGATGGAAGACATCATGGGTGAGCCCATCCCCAGGTTCCCGAGGCCAGTCCCGAGGACGTGGCCTTCTTCCGCGAGTACGCCGGGATGACGGAGGAGGAGAAGAGACGCTACCGGCAGGCGCTCGAGATCATGTTCCCGACAAGGGCCAGGGCGGGGACTGACGATTGGGCACCGCGTGCCACCTCACCGGTTCGATTGCTGCCAGCCATGTCCACAAGTGGCTGCGGGCATGGTACGGCGCGGACGTGCCCGAGGCCATCGATCTCGATGTCGTGCGGCAAATGCTGCCGACCACGCCCTACGGCAAAGGGGTTCGGGAAATTCGTCCCCCGGTGCAGTTCAACGACGATGCCTTCGAGGGCATGCTGGCGCGGGATCCCGGCGACCCTGAGGTCTGGGGTATCGCCTACAACGGCACGGTCAGCCCGCAGCGCCAGCGATTCACCATCGCTCACGAGCTCGGGCACTTCATCCTGCACCGCGACCGGCAGCAGCGCTTCAACTGTGACAAGGAGAGCGTCTACTCGGGCCACGAGACGATGCGCCTGATCGAGCGCGAGGCCGACGACTTCGCCAGCAACTTGCTGATGCCCGGCGATCGGCTGCGCGAGTGGATCTCGAACGGACGCATCGATCTGCACGTCCTCAGCGCCATTGCCAAGCGCTTCCAGGTCTCGTTCGGCGCTGTGCATCTGCTTCATCAAGTTCACCTCGCAGCGCGCCATCCTGGTCTACTGGGACAACGGCTACGCGAAGTACGAATGGCGCAGCAGCAGCGCCGTCAGGACGCGGGCGCGCATCCGACGCACCGGCGATCCGCAAGAGCCGTTACCCGGCACGCTCGCCGCCGACGCGAGCGTCGTGCAGGCGTGGGACGGCATCGAGATGTCTGCTGCGATCTGGTGTCCGGAGGAGGCACCCTACATGAAGCTGCGTGAGTTCAAGCACAGCTACGCCTCGAGAGATCGCGTCCTGACCCTGCTGCTGTTGGAAAGCGCTGAGCCGCGCGCTTGGGATCGGGCGTGGCAGGACGGCGAGAGCTACGACCAGTTCGTCGCGAACGAGCGGTTACCGGTACGCTGAATTCAGAGCCGTCGCCGAAGATGCCCCATGACTACAAATGCCCAGCGACTGAAGGACGCCCTGGAGGAGACCCTTCGGCTCCAGAGCCCAGAAAGCGAAGAATACAAGCAATGGCTGCAAGTCCTCGAAACTCGCCGTTTCCTCCTTCTATCCCGGCGGGAAGCAGTGGCTTCTATCCGACCACCGATCGGGCACTTGGCTGCATAACGGAGATCATCGACAACATCCGAATCAATGACGCCGCGCTTGCCCGAACTCTCAGCAGAGATGAAATGTTCAAGCGGGCGATGCTCGCGCTCGGAGCGAATCTTTCATCACTCGTTGAAGTCGCCGATGACGATGAGAGATGGAAGCAGTACCGAGAACCATCTCCACTGCGTTCACCGCCTCCCCGACCAGCCAGACTGTCTATGTGCCAGTGTGGCTCTTCGTCCGCCAGGAGTATGGGAGTTTCTCCGTCGGACCCGTTGAATTCGTTGATCGATCGGGATGGCTAGACAAGGTGGAACTCCTTCGAGGTAGTCGTCCCGCATGGCGATCAGGTGTTGAAACGGCTTGGGGGCTGGCTAGCAACGATGGCGACGGCGCTGATGGTGACTGCGATCAGATCGTCAAGTTGGCAATCCGGACGGTGACGCGCTTTGCGTCAGCAGAACAAAGAATTGCGTGTGTCGCCATTGAAGGCTTTGATGATCAAGAGGCGCAGCGTCGAGCACTGCTCGCAGCCCAGAATTGCCATCGACGGCATACGGCTCCTCATCCCAGGCAGCAACAAGAAAAGGATATTCACCTCAGCCGACCACGGCCCGCCTCGCGCCATCGAGCGACTACGGCAGATGGCTGGGCACGACCTGACCGCTGGTTCAGGAATGGAAATACCAGGCGTTGGCGGAGCTCCCGGCGCAGCTCAGGAATTGATCGACGCCTCCATAGATTTCCGAAAGGCAGCCGGGAACTGCATCACGGTCGTCATCAGTCCGACGCCCGCGCAGGAAAACCTACCTGAGCTGTCTCAGCGATGGAGCAATGCCATTCACTGGTATGGTCGGGCATGCGTCTCCGACGCGGACTTCGTCGCACTGCCGATGTTTGGTTTCGCACTAGATATTTGTGCGGTGGTAAGGAAGAGGCCGGAATTAGAAATCTGGCTTGCGCGCTCTTCGAGAAAGAGCCGGAAGACTGGCGTTCGGACGGATGGGTTGACGCTCAAGGCTGCCGTGCGCAAGGTCTACGAATGGCGGTCGAAGATTGCTCATGGCTCCTTGCTGGCGGCCGACCTCATTCTTGAATCGGAGCGGGTCTTGTCCGAAAGCATCGCCAACGCAATGCTCTATCAGTACGTGATGTGTTTGGAGCAATACCGTTCAAGCGCGTCCCCCGTGGATACTGGCGAGTACTTCCTGGAGTGGCTCCGGAAGAACCCGCCGTCGACTTGGTCTCCGACACCAACCACGGCCTGAACCAGTGGCCTTCCTCCTTTCCGCACACGCCAGCTCAAACACGTTACGCGAAGTGCCTTCGGTTTCTAGCATGAGCAGCGTTTTCCATCGGAACGCCGACCATGCACGAACCCGAACCCCTCTCCCCGGCCCTCGAGGCTGATCGGCCTCGGCACGCGCACCAAGAGATCGTCGATCTGTTGGCCTGCGCCCTGCTGCGGCTGCGCGCACGCCCCTTTCCGCCGCCTGGCCGTCCCGCCACCGACAGCGACTCGGTTGGCCTTGGCTTCTGCGGGCCACAGCGCGTGAATGCGAACCCCGATCACGCACGAGGAGTTCGCCGATGACGACACACGCAGGCCCCGCGGACCCGGCCACCGTCGCCGCCCGCGTCGCCCGGTTGCCCCACCTGCCGATGGACAGCCTCTGGGCGCTGTGGGACGAGTACTTCGAGGAGCGGCCCAAGCATCACCACCGCACCTGGCTGGAGAGCCGGCTCGCCTACAGGATCCAGGAGCGCGCCTTCGGCGGATTGAAGCCCGCGACCCGCCGCAAGCTCGAGGAGATCGGTGAGACGGGCATCCTGCCACGCCAACTGCGCCGTGACGCGAGTCGGCTGCTGCCGGGCACGGTGCTCACGCGGATGTTCGACGACGTCGAGCACCGGGTGCTGGTGCGCGGGCCCAATGACTTCGAGTATCAGGGGCAGCGGTTCAAGAGCCTGACGGCGATTGCCCGCCACATCACCGGCACGCCTTGGTCGGGCCCCGCGTTCTTCGGCCTCAAGACCAAGGACGGACGGAAGGAGCCGGCATGAGATCACGATGGCCCGCATCCCCGTCGACCATGCCGACGCCTGGTCCCGTCACGCCATCGAGGCGCTGTGCGGTCTACACCCGCAAGTCCACCGACGAGGGATTGGACCAGGAGTACAACAGCCTGGAGGCCCAACGCGACGCGGGGCTGGCCTTCATCGCCAGCCAACGTCATGAGGGCTGGATCGCCATCGAGGAGGGTTATGACGACGGCGGCTACTCCGGCGGCAATCTCGACCGCCCTGCGCTCAAGCGCCTGCTGGCCGACATCGAGGCCGGCAGGATCGACATCGTGGTCGTCTACAAGATCGATCGCCTCACGCGCAGCCTGGCGGACTTCGCCAAGCTGGTGGAGGTGTTCGACCGCAACGGCGTCTCCTTCGTCTCGGTCACGCAGCAGTTCAACACCACCACCTCGATGGGGCGGCTCACGCTCAACATCCTGCTGTCCTTCGCGCAGTTCGAGCGCGAGGTCACCGGCGAGCGCATCCGCGACAAGATCGCCGCCTCCAAGGCGAAGGGCATGTGGATGGGCGGCATGCCGCCGCTGGGCTATGACGTCGTCGATCGCAAGCTCGTCGTCAACGAGCGCGAGGCCGCACTCGTGCGTGACATCTTCCGGCGCTACGCCGAGCATGGCTCGGCTGCACGGCTGGTGCGGGAGATGGCGATCGAGGGGCACACCACCAAGGCCTGGGTGACCCAAGGCGGGCGCCGGCGCACGGGCCGACCCATCGACCAGCAATACATCTTCGCGCTGCTGCGCAACCGCATCTACCTGGGTGAGATCCGCAACCACGGCACGTGGTATCCCGGCCAACACGAAGCGATCGTGCCACGAGACCTGTGGGACGCCGTGCACGCTTTCATCGAGCGCCGCAAGCAGGCGCCGCGCGAACACCGGGCCCAACACCCGGCGCTGCTCGCGGGCCTGCTGTTCGCGCCCGACGGCCAGCGCATGCTGCACACCTTCGTCAAGAAGAAGAGCGGACGCACCTACCGCTACTACGTCCCCTACCTGCACAAGCGTCGTAACGCGGGCGCGAGCCTGGCGCCGGACGCCCCAGACGTCGGCCATCTGCCCGCGGCCGAGATCGAGAACGCGGTGCTGACGCAGATCCACGCGGCGCTCTCGGCGCCGGAGGTGCTGATCGGTACCTGGCGGGCGTGCCAGCGCCACCCGGCGGGTGCCGCCCTCGACGAAGCGCAGGTGGTGGTGGCGATGCGACGCATCGGCGACGTGTGGGCGCAGTTGTTCCCGGCCGAGCAGCAACGCATCGCGCGGCTGCTGATCGAGCGGGTCCAACTGCATGAGTACGGACTCGACATCCTCTGGCGTGAAGACGGCTGGCTGGGATTGGGGCCCGAGATCGGCGTGCATCCCTTGGTCGACGAGTGCCGCGCGCCTGCCGAGGAGGTCTTGACATGACCCGCTCGCCTCCCGATCCGACGCCGAACTCCCGCCGTCGCGCGATCCGCATCGAGGTCGGCAACGATGCGCGCAGCTACGTCAGCGCAGGGCAGCGGGTGACCCTGGTGCCCCTGACGATCAAGCGGAGGCACAACCGCAAGCTCCTGATCCCGCCGACGCCCGAGTCCGCAGCCGCAGCCGCGGGCGGCCTGGATGCGCCGATGATCAAGACGCTCGGCAAGGCCTTCTACTGGAAGCGGCTGATCGACGAAGGCGTCTATCCGACGACCGCCGACCTGGCGCGCGCGCTGAAACTGGAGCCAGGCTGGGCGGCCGAGGTGCTGCGCATGACCCTGCTGGCCCCCGACATCGTCGAGGCCATCCTGGACGGGCGCCAGCCCCGCCATCTGAACCTGCAGACCCTGCGTGGCCGGCACGATCTGCTGCCCCGCGACTGGGCCGAACAGCGCCGGCTGCTGGGTTTTCCGCCACCGGCCCAGTGACCGGCCGCACGGGTGCGGTGCAGGCGCGGCTTGCGCTGCGGACGCTCGGTGGTGTCCTCGTACACGCCGTCGAGCCACAGCATGTGGAAGTGGATGTTGAGATTCAGCGCGCTGCCGAAGCGCTGGATCAGGGTCACCACGCCGCATTGCGCCGTATCCCGCGGCACGCCGGCCTGATCGGCAAGCCAACCGGCGATCACACGATGCACGATGCCCAGCACCGGGCCGATCGCCTCAGGCCAGGACCCAGTAGTTGGGCCGAGGCGCCGATGTCATCGCGGAACGGGCAGGACGGTAGATGATCGCGGTCGGCACGTCCCAGGATGGCAGATCGGTTCCAGGAATTTTCGGCGGGAATGGTGGGCGATTATGGCCGCGCATATCAGTTCTCCCGGGTGTCGGTGGATACGAGAAGGTGACGTTCGAGATCGTCGAGTTTTTCCATTCGCCTCGAATTCAGGCGAACGGCGCGTTCGGTGTTCTGCGAAGGAAAGGCAGCAGCGTGCAGGACGTCCGACCGCATCGCTATCGTGAGATCGGCGACGGCATTCATCACGCGCTCTCCGTCCCCGTCCGAGAGCGTGCCGTCAGCAAAACCGGACTGCAAGCTCTCCAGTACCTGCTCGAAGCTGGACACGACCCCTGCACTCGCGACCACAGCCAGCTTGTGGCTGAGAACACGCAGTTCATCGATCAGCTTCGCATCGTGCCTTGCGGTTTCCACGATCTCTGCGACCTTCTCGATGCAGGCCATGTAAATGTCGCATTGCTGCTGGAGGATGATGACCCTTCCTTCCTTGCGAAGCTCGAGATCGGTCTGGCGGTTGAGAAGCGCCGCGGTCAGAATGATCGTCACGACAGCGCCGAGAAAGATGAGCGTCATCTCCTGCGCGAAAGGCAGCGTGTCTTCGGCAAGATACATCGAGCGAAAAAGGAAAACGATGCCGATGCCGAAGGCAGCGGCCGCAGCCGCAAGTGCCAAGTCAGGCAGGCGGTTCGACATCAGCACCTCGCATTTTCGATATCAGGGGGCATGCACGGCTTTGCATCGGCGTCCGGCGCCTCTGCGTCCCGGTGCCGCAGGAAGATTGGCGTCGGGTATAGGAAGTTCAACCGCCCTTTTTTGCGAGTCTGGCAGGTAGGAAGCGGCCGGGGTATAACAACGTGCCGGAGTTCACCAGCCGCGCCTTCATCGCCTGGACGCAGCAACACGGTATCGTGCACATCCTGATCGAACCGGGCTGCCCGACGCAAAACGGCTACATCGAAAGCTTCAACGGCAAGTTCCGCGACGAGTGCCTCAACGAGCATTGGTTCATCTCGCTCGCCCAAGCTCGCGACGTCATCGCCGACTGGCGACGTGACTACAACGAGGTTCGACCTCACAGCAGTTGCGGTCGCATCCCACCAGCGCAGTTCGCCGCCAACCACCGAACACAACAACCCAGCAACGAAGTACCCTTCAACCCCGGACTTTGCCAGTAATCACTGGTACGACCTGCGGGGGCAGGTCATATGGCGGGCACGCATCGCTCGTCGATGTCACATGGCGGCAACTGATCAGACCTTCCCTAGAAGTCACTTTTTTCTTCGAGATCGGCTTCGTCATCGCATCTCTCAATTTCCATCTTTCCTGTGCAAAAATATTGCTCTTGCAACCAAGGGGGCCACTATAGCCACAAAAACAAGCGCAACCAAAATTGAAAAATTATTATTTATATACATCCTCAAGAAAAAGAAAATCATAATATCCATCATGAATATGGCAATCATCGTTCCAAGAAGCAACGCCCCAAATTTGCCTCCCGAGATCTTGTTCATGAATCCTCCTTAACAACCCTTGGAATTAAACAGCGCTGGCCATGTATCAACATGGCCAGCGCCCACACACTCGCTATTTCTCAAGCAGATGGCTTGTCGCAATAAACGCGCCAGCAAGGCCAAGTCCAACAGCTCCAGCCACAAGCACAGGCGCTCCGACCAAACCCAATCCCACACCTGCTACCGTTCCAACCCAAGCCTCGGCGATATCAAGAGCCAACATACCACCGTTGACCTGACCAACTTCATGCATAGTCAATTCTTTCATCACTCGTCACTCCTTTTGTACGCCGGATATATCCGCCGCTCCGGCTTCAGCTTTGCCAATCGCCACATCTACGGTTTGGCAAACTTTGGCTTGCGTATCAACTAGGGCAAGCATTCTGTCCGCGCTGGCCATCGTTTCCAGCCGATGCGCAATAATGATTCGCGTAAGCGCTAAATGCTGTATGGTGGTACTTATCAATCGCTCACGCTCCACATCCAGATGACTGGTCGCCTCGTCAAGGACCAGCAGCTTCGGTTGCCGATACAGCGCCCGCGCCAGAATCACCCGCTGCTTCTGTCCGCCAGACAGGCTGGAACCCATGTCGCCCACCAGGCTCTGGTAACCCATCGGCATCCGCACGATGTCCTCGTGAATCGCCGCCATCTGCGCCGCCGCCACGATCCGCTCCATCGATGCCTCCGGATCGAAGAAGCTGACGTTGTCGGCGATGGAGCCGGCGAAGAGCTGATCGTCCTGCATCACCGCGCTGGCCCACTGGCGATAGGTGTCCAGGCCTAGCTTGCGGATGTCTATGCCGCCGAACAGTACTTCGCCTTCGGTAGGCTCGAGCAGACCAAGCACGATCTTCGCCAAGGTGGTCTTGCCGCAGCCGCTGGGACCGGTGATCGCCACCGACTCGCCCGCTTCGATGCGCAGGTTGCAGTGCCTCAGGATCCACGGCTCACCCTCGGCATAGCGGAAGCTGACGTTGCGCAGTTCCACGCTGGCCTCGGGAGCGGGGCCCGTCCAGGCGGTCTCGGCCCGCGGCTCCGGTGCAGTCAGGGCAACGTCCGCCACCCGTTCGGCATGCAGCCGCAGCATGCGGAAGTCCGTCCACTTGTCGACCAACCCCGCTGCCCGGCTGGTGAACTGGTCCGCGTAGGCGATGAACGCCACCAGCATGCCGGCCGAGAACTCGTTCCTGAGCGCCAACGCGGCGGCAATCCAGATCAACGCCACCCGCCCCAGCCCGAACATCAACTGGTTGCCCAACGCGAAGGCGATGGTGAGCCGCTGGACGCCGATATCGCGGTTGGTGGCGGCGACAGTAGCGTTGGCATAGCGCGCCAGCCGCTCGTCCTGCTTGTTGGCCAGTTTGACGGGCATGGCACCGCGGATAGATTCCAGCAATTCGCTCTGCTGACGCGCGGCATAGACGATCTGTTCCTCGCTGGCCCGACGCAGTGGCCCGAACCACAACCAGCGTGCCAAGCCATAGGCCAGGAACAGCCCCAGCACCACTAGCGTCAGCCATGCGCTGTAGAAAGCCATCACCACCAGCGTGACCAGCGACATCAACCCGTCCAGCAGGGAACCGACGAACTGCGTGGTCAGGGTTTTCTGGATGGTCTGGATGGAGCCGAAGCGCGACACCACGTCGCCCACGTGGCGCTTCTCGAACCAGTCCAGCGGCAGCCGCATCAGGTGGCCGAACAGGTTGCCGGCCCATTGCACGTTGAGCGTGGCGCCCAGCCAGGTCACCGCCCACGAACGCGCGGCGGTGACCAGCGCCGACAGGATCGCCAGCGCGCCAAAACCCAGACCCAGCAAAGTAAGCAGGTCGCGGTCGGCCGAGACCAGCACCTGGTCCAGTACCCATTGAAGGTAGAACGGCGCGGCCAATGCGAAAACTTCCAGCGCCAGCGCCAACATCAGGATCTGCGCCAGCGCGGGCGCCAGGCCCTGCACCTTGCCTGTGAGCGCACGCAGCGAGACCGCCTGCCGTTCGCGCACCGGCGCGAAGTCGGCGGCTGGCGACAGTTCCAGCGCTACGCCGGTGAAATGATCGGACACCTCGCGCATGCCCAACTTGCGGACTCCGCCCGCCGGATCGTGGATAACGATGCCGCGACGCGCGACGCGCTTGAGTACGACGAAATGGTTGAGGTCCCAATGCAGCACGCAGGGGGTGCGCAACTGCGCCAGATCGTCGAGATCCAGCTTCAGCGGGCGACAAACGAAACCGAGCTTTCCGGCCATCTCCATCAGCCGGGCCAGGGTCACGCCCTTGAGCGAAGCGACGAAGCGCCGGCGCAAGCTGGCCAGGTCCATGTCGTGGCCGTGGTAGTTCGCCACCATCGCCAGGCAGGCCAGGCCGCATTCGGCCGCTTCCGTCTGCAACAGCATCGGCAAGCGGCGCGACCAGCCGAATTGCAGACGGGTATGTATACCCGCGCTGGCGGCCGTCGAGCTGGACTGCGCACCGTCAGCCATGCGCCTGCCCTCCCAACCGGTGGCCGATGCCGTACAGCGGCTCGAACACCCATTCGATCAGGCGCCGCCGTTCCATCAGAATGTCCGCCTCCACTGCCATGCCCGGCTTGACCGGCTCGGCCTTGCCGTAGGCCATGACGCGCTGGCTGTCCAGCGCTACCTGGACCCGGTACAGCGGCTCCTTTGCCTGCTCGCCGACCAGGGCCGCCACTTCCGAGGGCGCCAGGGCGCTGCGCGAGACGTCGTCCACGCGCCCGTACTGCTGCCCGAACTTTTGATAGGGAAATGCCTGGTAGCGCAGCACTACCCGGTTGCCCGGGGCGATGAAACCGATCGCCCGGCTGGGCACCAATAGCTGCGCCTGCAAGGTCGCGCCGGCCGGCAGCAGCGAAAGCAGCGGCTGCCCGGCGCTCACCATCTGCCCTTCCTTGAACAGCACGGCCGACACCACCCCGTCGCGCGGCGCGCGCAGCACCACCGCTCGCGCCATCTCGTTCTGCGCCATGGACTGGAGGACGGACGCCAATTGCCGTTCGGTCTCGTTGCGCTTGGCCGCCGCTTCCAGCGGCAATTGCGAGAGTGCCTGGCGAGCGGCCTCCAGTTGCTGCCGCGTATCCAACTGCTGACGGACGAGAGCCTTGTACTGCGTCTGCGCGTCGAGCAGCGCCGTGCGCTGCTGTTGCACCTGCAAGATCGATACGTAGCCCTTGGCGGACAGCGGTTCGATGCGTTCCAGCAATTGCCGGTTGCTGGTGACCTGCTGTTGCTGAAAATCCAGCTGGCCGGCGATCTGGTCGAGCTGGGCGCTCAACAGCCCGATCTTGGCCTTGAGCGCCGCTGCCTGCTGCTTGACCAATACCTGCTGCTCGTCCAGGTCCGAGGCCAGCCGCGTGCGCTGGATTTCGAGCTGCTGGCCCACCAAGGCGTGCGTGCTGCCGAGCGCCGCGCTGTCCTGATCGCCGGCAAGCTCGAGCAGGGCCTCCCCTGCCTTGACGGGCTGGCCGTCGCGCACGCGCAGCCGCACTACGGTACCGGCAGTGGGCGCGGCAACGTTCAACAAGCCTGCGCTGGGTACCAGCTGACCGGCCACCGTCTCGCGGCGGGTATAGGAACCGAGAAAAAGAAATAGCAGCAACGCCGTGGCGACCGACAGCGCCAAGGCCGTGAGCAGCCAGCGCGACAACGGCGCCGCCATCACGATGGAGCCCAGCCATTCCCCGCGCCGGACCTCCACGACTTCCTTGCGAAACAACGTCCCCGACATGCCTACGTACTCCCCCAAGTACGGTTTGGGTATAGGAAGTTCAACCGCCCTTTTTTGCGAGTCTGGCAGGTAGGAAGCGGCCGCGCAAGCGCCGCTTTGGGCACAGATCGGGCACAGATCGGGGGTTCATGCGTGGGTTTTCGACATCGCGGGGCCACGCAGCGGCTCAGTGCGTAGCCATTTCTCACCGAATCCCGGCACAGGGCCGAGCGCAGCCCTGCGGGGTCGTGGCCGCATCGGATCGGATTCTGCTTTCGCTTCCGGTTGAGTGGCCGGCACCTCGTCACGCGGCCGGCGGCGGGGCGCGCGCTGCGGGCCGGTAGTGCGCTTGCTCCAGCGCGCCGTGCTTCTCGAAGTGGGCGAGGATGGCGCGGATGGCGGTGGGTTCCTCGATGCTGGCGACGATCCGTACCGCGCCGCCGCAGTGGGCGCAGGTGGTGACGTCGATGGAAAAGACCCGCTTGAGCCGTTGCGCCCAGCTCATCGCACGGCGCTTCTGCTCGGGGCTGCGCGGCTCGTCGTGGGCGCTTGCGTCCACTGGCGCCGCATCGCCCGCAGGCCGCTTGCCGCGCCCCGATGGCGTCACCTGCGCGCGCAGATTCGCGTTCGGGGCGAATACGCCGTGGAAGCGGGTGAGATGCGCGCGTGGCGGCGGGACCAGTGCCGCCAGCTTGGCGATGAAGTCCACCGCATCCCATTCGACATGCGTGGTCCCATTGCGCCACGGCGTCTTGAGCTGATACCGCACCCTACCCTGCGATGAGATCGATAGCCGCTGCTCGCTGATCGCCGGGCGCGTGATGTAGCGGCACAGCTTTTCGAGCTTGTGGCTCTCGTGTGCTTCCGCGGCCACGCCGGCATGCAGCGAGAAGCCGCCGACCTTGCCGGCGTCGCCGTCCAGAGAACCCGCATCACCGGGTAGCGTTTTCAGGGTGACGACCTTGCGGCCAGCGTCGCGACCGGTGGCGATGCGGTAGGTGATCGAACTCATCCGCAGCGCGTCCATGCCGTCGTCGCTACCCGCGCTGTCGGACAGAAACACGGATTCGTCCTCGCCTTCCAGCCAGCCTTTGCGCGTCAGGTGCCGGCACACGCGATGCGCGATGGTGCCGGCCAGTTCCGTCAGTTGCGCCGATGTGGGCCGCTGACCATCCCCCTGTCCCCAAGAACGGCGAGCCGCGTGCTCGCCGTTTTGGCATGGACGCGTGCGGATTGGCGAACCCGAAGTTTGCGCGTGGTTCGCCATTGCGTCCCTCGTATGTTCGCCACCCGAAGCCTGCAATGACACCTGTTCCTCAACAGCGTCATAGGAGGCTTCCATGCCGACAACGGCAAGCACCATCACCCGGTCGCCGGTCGATGCGATCAACGGTCTGTCTCCCGGCGATCGTCGGGTCCTCAACGAGAACGAGCTCGCGCAGCGCTGGGGCCTGAGCCCCAAGACCCTGCAGCGCTGGCGCAGCGAAGGGCGTGGCCCGCGCTACCTGAAGCTGTCCAAGCGCGTCAGCTACCCCCTGGAGTCGGTCATCGAGTTCGAGCGTGGTGCCCTGCACGACTCGACCTCCGAGCGCGCGGCGCGCTGAAGGGGGATGCGATGAGCGATTTGACCCTCTACCCCGCCGACATCGCCGCGATGTCCGTCGGCCAGCTGGCCGCGCTGCCGCCCGCCCAGAAGGCGGAGATCAGCCGCAACCTCGACGAAGCGCTCGCCTGGCTCAAGCAGGCCCGCGCGAAGTTCGACGCCGCGCTGGAGGCCGCCTACGGCGAGCAGGCCCGCGCTGCACGCCTCGAGGCCGGCAAGGACTTCGGCGTCGTGCACCTGAACGACGGACCGCTGCGCGTGACGGTCGATGTCCCGAAGCGCGTGTCCTGGGACCAGGTGCAACTGGCGGCGATTGCCCGGCGCATCGCCGCCGCCGGCGAGCGCGTCGAGGACTACCTCGATGTCGAGTACTCGGTGTCCGAGTCCCGCTTCAACCACTGGCCCGCGGCGCTGCGCGCGCAGTTCGAGCCGGCGCGCACCGTCAAGCCCGGCAAGCCGACGTTTCGGCTGACCTTGACCTCGGAGGACTGAACCATGCCCACCGAACTGAAAGTGAAAGAGAAGGGCCGGAATTCGATTCCGCCCCGTGTCGCCGAGCGGCTGAAGGAGGTGGCGTGATGACGCCCCTTCATCCTCGTGACGTCCTTGATCTTGGCAAGCCAATGGCCGGGTTGTGCTCGGCGCGCTGTGGCATGGCATGGCGGGGCAAGCCGCGGCAAGGCCCAAGCGAACTGTGACTGGGCTCGGTTCGGACTGGCTTGGCGTGGCTAGGCAAGGCTGGGCCCGATGTGGCAAGGAACTTTCGATTTCTGGAGATTCGACGATGAAAACCCTTTTGAGAAACGAGGATGCGCTCGGCAACGGTGCCGAGTCGGCGGTCCTGACGGGGGCGCCGTACAGCGTCCGTGTCGTCATCGAAGGCGTGGCGGACTTGTTGTTCCACCGCTGGAACTGCGAGGCCGTCGACGCCAAGGCCAAGGCCACCAAGAACAGCGCCGCCAAAAAAACCGACGACATCGAGAGCTACGTCTATCGCGACAACCAGGGCCAGTTGTGCCTGCCCGGGGAGTATCTGCGACAGGCGCTGATCGGTGCGGCCAAGTTCAAGCAGGACCCCAGGAGTCCACGCAAATCGGCGCAGGACATCACCAAGGCCGGCGTGGTTTCGCTCACCCACCTGGCCAGCCTGGGGACCGACCGCTGGGATTACGAAGACCGCCGCCGCGTGGTGGTGCAACGCGCGGGCGTCAATCGGGTGCGGCCTGCCATGCGTGCGGGTTGGCGCGCCGAGTTCGATCTGATGGTGGTGCTGCCCGAATACCTCGACCGTGCCTGGATCAAGGACAGCCTGGACATGGCAGGCCGACTCATCGGCGTGGGTGACTTCCGTCCCACCTTCGGCCGCTTCACGGTCGTCTCGTTCGAATGAGGAGTCGGCCATGCCATTGCCTATCGTGACGGCCAACGAAAGACTCGTCGAAAAACGCTGCGCCAAGGTCGCCCTCGTCGGTGCGCCCGGGGTGGGCAAGACCTCCCAGATCCGCACGCTCGATGCCGAACGCACCTTACTGGTGGACACCGAGGCCGGCGATCTGTCCATCCTCGACTGGGGCGGTGACACCCTGCGCCCGCGCACCTGGCCGGAGTTCAAGGACCTGGTGGTGTTCCTGGCAGGACCCAGCCCGAGCGCCACACCCGAGCAGGCCTTCTCGCAGGCCCACTTTGATCACGTCTGCCAGAAGTACGGCGACCCGGCGCAGCTGGCCAAGTACGACACCTACTTCGTCGATTCCTTGACCGTGCTCTCGCGGATGTGCCTGGCCTGGTGCAAGACCCAGCCGGCCGCATTCTCCGAGAAGACCGGCAAGCCCGACACCCGGGGCGCTTATGGCTTGCTCGGCACCGAGATGATCGGCGCCCTCACGCACCTGCAGCACGTGAGGGACAAGCACGTCATCTACGTCTGCATCCTGGAAGAGAAGCTGGACGATTTCAACCGCCGCATCTACCAGCTGCAGCTCGAAGGCGCCAAGACCTCGGCCGAGCTGCCTGGTGTGCTCGATGAAGTCATCACGCTGGCCATCTTGAAGGCCGACGACGGCACGCCATACCGCGCGTTCGTCACCGGCGCGGACAACCCCTGGGGCTTCCCGAGCAAGGACCGCTCGGGACGGCTTGCCCCCATCGAAGAACCCCACCTCGGAAAGCTCATTGCCAAGTGCCTCGGCCGCACTGCCGCAGCACACGCCAGCGCTTTGTCGCATTCAACCGACCTCAACGCATCCAAGGAGTGATCCATGACCGCCTGGAACGACTTCAACGACGCCGAACAACAGACCAGCTTCGACCTCATCCCCAAGGGCACGCTCGCCCGCGTGCGCATGACCCTCAAGCCCGGGGGCTTTGATGACCCGGCGCAGGGCTGGACCGGGGGCTACGCCACGCAGAGCTTCGAGACCGGCTCGGTGTATCTGGCGGCCGAGTTCGTGGTGCTGGAGGGCGAGTACGCCCGGCGCAAGCTCTGGAGCAACATCGGCCTGCATTCCCCGAAGGGCCCGGCCTGGGGCCAGATGGGCCGCAGCTTCGTGCGCGCGATCCTCAACAGCGCCCGCAACGTCCATCCCCAGGACAACGGGCCGCAGGCCGCCGCCGCGCGGCGCATCCAGGGCTTCCACGAGCTCGACGGCATCGAGTTCCTCGCCCGCATCGACGTCGAGAAGGACGGTCGCGGCGAGTTGAAGAACGTCGTCAAGAGCGCCGTCGAGCCCGACCACCCGGAGTATGCCCGCCTGATGGGCGTGCCGCCGAAGAACCCTGGCAGCGGCTCCAGCGGTGCGCCGGCGGCGCTCACCCCGCCCCGTGCGATGTCTGCGCCAGCCGCCCCGCAACCCCCCGCCGTGCCGGGTAAGCCCGCCTGGGCGCAGTGAGAGGAGGGCCAGTGAAGTGCTGGGTCTGCAAACGACAGGCGCGCGGCTACGGCCACTCGGACCTTCGGCATCCGGTGGGCGATGCCCGGCGCTATCCGATCGACTGGGTGTTCTGCTCGCGGCGTTGCCAGCAGGCGTTTCACGCGCTCTACGGCCAGTGGCTGCGCGTGCAGGAAGGACGCACGTCCAAAACGGAGGTGGCCATGATCGATCCGTCTGACGTCGAACTGGCCGCGATGAGGAAGTGCCTCAAGGCCTTCGGCGCGGCGGCAGAAAGCATCGGCTTCGACAAGCCGCTGGGCGAGTATTCCGAGGCCGAGGCGCTCCAGGTGATCGACGCCATCGTCACCTGCTACACGGACGCGATGGTCGAGCACCACGAGGCGACCAAGTACCCGCCGGTGCGCGGGCTGAAGCGCCCGGTGTCCGATCCCTTCGCCGATCTGGAAGACGACCTGCCGTGGGAGGAGCCGAAGGCTCAAGCGCAGACGGCACGCACGGCAGCACCCAAGGAGGCGCGGCGATGATGGACTTCAACGCCTCCAAGAGCCTGTCGGGTCAGATCACGGCGCTGATCGACGCCGGGCTGCAGCAGTCTCGCGCGGCGCAGCCTCGCCGCACCTACCTGGGCGCCTCGCGCCTCGGGGTCGCCTGCGAGCGCGCGCTGCAGTACGAGTTTGCCGACGCCCCGGTCGATCCGGGTCGCGAGACCGACGGCCGCCTGCTGCGCGTCTTCGATCGCGGCCACGTCATCGAGGACTGCATGGTCGGATGGCTGCGCGCGGCGGGCTTCGAGTTGCGCACGCGCGACGACGCGGGGGAGCAATTCGGCTTCTCGGCGCTCGACGGGCGCCTGCAGGGCCACGTCGATGGGGTGCTCGTCGCCGGGCCCGACCTGGGGTTCGGTTGCGGCTACCCGGCGCTGTGGGAGAACAAGTGCCTGGGCGCCAAATCGTGGCGCGAGTTGGAGAGGCACCGACTCGCGGTGGCCAAGCCGGTCTACGCCGCGCAAGTGGCGCTCTACCAGGCCTACCTGGGGCTGCACGCGCACCCGGCGCTGTTCACGGCGGTGAACGCCGACACGATGGAGATCCACGCCGAGCTGGTGCCGTTCGATGCGGCGTTGGCGCAGCGCATGTCCGACCGGGCCGTGAAGGTCATCACGGCCACCGAGGCGGGCGAACTGCTGCCGCGCTCGTTCTCCGATCCCACCCATGTCGAGTGCCGGATGTGCCCGTGGCAGGACCGGTGCTGGAGGGCTGCGGCATGAACGAGACACCACTGCACCCGGTGCTCGGGGAGCGCCTGATCGACGCACGCGAGGCGGCACTGGCGCTCAATCTGCCGCACTACTGGCTCACGCACGCGAAGGAGCGCCGGCGTCTGCGCCTGCCGCACTACCGGGTGGGCAAGCTGCTGCGTTTCAAGCTCTCCGAACTGATGGCGTGGATGGAGGAACGTCAAGCCCTGCTCACGGCCGACGCAGTGCACGAGGAGGAGGCGGATGCTGGACTTCAATGACACCGCGCCCGTGCCCGAGATCCCGGCGTCCGAGCGCCGCGAGGCCCTGCGCGCCGCGCTGCTCGCGAGGCTGGAAGCGGTGCTGTTCTCGCTGTTCCCCGCCGGTCGGACGCGCCGCGGCAAGTTCGTCATCGGCGACGTGCTCGGCAGCCCGGGCGACAGCCTGGAGGTCGTGCTCGACGGCGACAAGGCGGGGCTCTGGACCGACCGTGCCACCGGCGACGGCGGCGATGTGTTCCACCTGATCGGCGCTCACTTCGGCGTGGACGTGCAGGGCGACTTCGCCCGCATCCTCGACCTGGCCGAGGACCTCGTCGGCCGTGCCCCCACGGCCCCGGCGCCCAAGCGCCGCAAGGAGACTCCGGTCGACGACCTGGGTCCCGCCACCGCCAAGTGGGACTACCTCGACGCTCAGGGGCGGCTGCTCGCCGTCGTCTACCGCTACGACCCGCCCGGGCGCAAGAAGGAGTTCCGGCCCTGGGACGCGCGCCGCCGCAAGATGGCTCCGCCCGAGCCGCGGCCGCTGTACAACCAGCCGGGGATCCAGGACGCCGCCCAGGTCGTGCTGGTCGAGGGCGAGAAATGCGCCCAGGCCTTGATCGAGATCGGGATCGTGGCCACCACCGCGATGCACGGGGCCAACGCCCCGGTGGACAAGACCGACTGGACGCCGCTGGCTGGCAAGGCCGTGCTGATCTGGCCCGACCGCGACAAGCCGGGCTGGGAGTACGCCGTGCAGGCGGCCCAGGCGATTCTGTCGGCGGGCGCGAAGACCTGCCACATCCTCTACCCACCCGAGGAAGCCGCCGAGGGCTGGGATGCGGCCGATGCCGTGGCCGAGGGCTTCGACGTCGCGGCCTTCCTCGCCCACGGTCCGCGTGTGCAGGTGCATGACATCGCGGACCCCGGCGAGCCGGTGATCGGCGCGGATGAATCGGTGTGGGGCACCGAAGATGCCCTGGCGCTGGCCTTCACCCGGCGCTACCACCGCGACTGGCGCTACGTGGCGGCCTGGGGCCGCTGGTTGGTGTGGGACGGTCGGCGCTGGCGCAACGAGGAGACGCTGGCGGCCACCGACTTGATCCGCGGTGTCTGCCGACACGCGGCCCTCCAGGCCGACAACCCGAAGCTGGCGGCCAAGCTGGCCACCTCCGGCACCGTCGGCGGCGTCGAACGCCTGGCTCGCGCAGACCGACGTCATGCCGCGACCACCGCCGAGTGGGACGCCGATCCCTGGCTGCTCAACACCCCAGGCGGTGTGGTCGACCTCCGAACGGGCCGCATGCGCGCGCACGACCGCGCCGACCGCATGACCAAGATCACGACTGCCACGCCTCGCGGCGACTGCCCCCGCTGGCGGACGTTCATGGCCGACGTCACCGGCGGCGATACGGCGCTGCAGAGCTATCTGCAGCGCATGGCGGGCTATGCGCTGACCGGCTCCACCCAGGAGCATGCGCTGTTCTTCCTCTACGGCACCGGCGCGAACGGCAAGTCGGTGTTCGTCAACACCCTGGCCACGATCCTGGGCGACTACGCCGCCAACGCGCCAATGGACACCTTCATGGAGACGCGTACCGACCGCCATCCGACCGACATGGCCAGTCTGCGTGGGGCGCGCTTCGTGGCCTCCATCGAGACCGAGCAAGGGCGGCGCTGGGCCGAATCCAAGGTCAAGAGCCTCACGGGCGGCGACAAGATCTCCGCGCGGTTCATGCGGCAGGACTTCTTCGAGTTCTGGCCGCAGTTCAAGCTTTTCGTCGCCGGCAACCACAAGCCCGCCATCCGCAACATCGACGAGGCGATGAAGCGGCGGCTGCACCTGATCCCCTTCACGATCACCGTGCCGCCCGAGCGGCGCGACAAACACCTGCAGCAGAAGTTGCTGGCCGAGCGGGACGGCATCCTGGCCTGGGCGCTGGAAGGGTGCCTGGCCTGGCAGCGCCTGGGCCGGCTCGATCCGCCGCCGCAGGTCGTGGCCGCCACCGAGGAGTACTTCGAAGCCGAGGACGCGCTGGGCCGCTGGCTGGAGGAGCGCTGCGTGCGCGAGGCCAATGCCAAGTCGCTGACGGCCGAACTGTTCACCGACTGGAAGCAGTGGGCGGAGGCCGCCGGCGAGTTCGTCGGCTCACAGCGCCGCTTCTCCGACCTCTTGATCACCCGCGGCGTCGAGAAATGGCGCAACGCCGCCGGCATCCGGGGCTTCCGTGGCGTGGGTCTCAAGCACCCGATGCAGCCCGCCTACACCCCCTATGCCGACGACTGAACACCCATGACCCCCTGCCGGACTGACGCATCTGACGCTGTACATCGTAAGTCTCTACGCGCGTGCGCGTGCGCGCGCCTCACGGGAGTAATCGATATCGTGCGTCGGATGCGTCAGTCCCCACCGAACGAGGACTGACACCATGCACACCACCCTGCTTGCCCTCGACCTGGGCACCACCACCGGCTGGGCGCTGCGCGACCGCACGGGCCGAATCACCAGCGGCACCGAAGCCTTCAAGCCCCGACGCTTCGAAGGCGGCGGCATGCGTTTCCTGCGCTTCAAGCACTGGCTCACCGAACTGAAGGCCCACGCCGACGGGATCGACGCGCTGGTCTTCGAGGAAGTGCGCCGCCACGTCTCGACCGACGCGGCGCACGTCTACGGCGGCTTCCTCGCCACGCTCACGGCCTGGTGCGAGCACCACGGCATTCCCTACCAGGGCGTGCCGGTGGGCACGATCAAGAAGCACGCCACCGGCTCTGGCCGCGCCGGCAAGGACGCGGTGATGGCGGCCGTGCGTGCGCGGGGCCACGCCCCGGCGGACGACGACGAGGCCGACGCCCTGGCGCTGCTGCACTGGGCCCTCCCGCTCCACGACGCGGCGCAGGAGGACTGAGATGATTGTTCCGACCCCAGGGACGTCCGCCCCGGTTTCAGGGCGGACACCGCGGGGCCTAGCGGATGAAGAGCCGATAGATCAGCTTGTTGACGAGACCGTACGGCGGATAAGCGAAGCGCGCGCCGTTGAAGCGCGGCTTCACGTACACGCTCTTGGCGTGCGAGAAGGTCAGGAAACCCTCCTTGCCGTGATAGCGACCGATACCCGACGGGCCGATGCCGCCGAAGGGCAGGTCGTCCTGGGCAATGTGCGAGAGCGTATCGTTGATGGAGACACCGCCCGCGTGCGTCTGCTCGAGCACCCGCCGTTGCCGCTGCTTGTCGTAATCGAAGTAGTACAGGGCCAAGGGGCGCGGATTGCGCCGCACGTACTCGAGCGCCTCGTCGAGACTGTCGTAGGGCACCACGGGCAGCAGCGGCCCGAAGATCTCCTCCTGTCGCACCAGCATGTCTTCCGTGGTGTCGAGCAGCAGCGTGAGCGGCAGCTTGCGCACGTCCTCCAGTTTCTCGGAGGCGGGGTTGATCTCGACGATACGCGCCCCCTTCTCGCGCGCGTCGCGCAGATACCTCGTCAGACGCTCGTACTGCCGGTCGTTGACGATGGCGGTGAAGTCCGGGTTGTCGCGCAGCGTTGGGTACATGCGCGAGACCCGGCGCTGGAAGGCCTCGACGAACCCGTCCACCCGGTCCGCGGGACAGAGCACGTAGTCCGGGGCGATGCAGGTCTGCCCGGCGTTGAGCGCCTTGCCGAAGGCGATGCGCTCGGCCGCGTGATCGAGCGGGACCGTGTCCGAGACGATCGCCGGCGACTTGCCGCCGAGCTCGAGGGTGACGGGGGTGAGGTGCTCGGCGGCGGCGCGCATCACCTGCCGCCCCACCGCCGTCGAGCCGGTGAAGAGCAGGTGATCGAAGGGCAGGCGCGTGAAGGCCTGCGCCACCTCCGCCTCGCCATGCACCATGGCGACGTGATCCTCGGGGAAGACCTCGCCCAGCATGGCCTCGAGGGTCTTGTTGGTGGCCGGGGTGAACTCGGACACCTTGATCATCGCCCGGTTGCCCGCGGCCAGCGCGGTCGCGAGCGGCTCCAGCACCAGCTGGATCGGGTAGTTCCAGGGCGCGATGATGCCCACCACCCCCAAGGGCTGGTACTGGACGAAAGCCTTGGCCGGCTGGAAAGCGGCCCCGACATGGCGCCGCTCGGGCTTCATCCACCGCCGGACGTTCTTGAGCTGGTAGTTGATCTGGCTGACCGTCGGCATGATGTCCGCGAGCATGGTCTCGTCGCGCGAACGGCAGCCGAAGTCTTCGTTGACGGCATCGGCCAGGCGCCCCTGATAGCGCAGGATCGCCGCCTTGAGCCGACGAAGGTTCTCGCGACGAACCTCGGCCGACGGCATGGGATCGCGGTCGAAGGCTCGCCGCTGGCTCTGGAAGACCTCCTGCATGCGGTCCATCTCGGACCGCGTCCGCTGGGCGTTCAGCGCCGTCACGCTCATCGTCGTTCCTCCCGCCAATCCACAGGTTCCCTCACTGGGCCGCCGCGACCGCCACGGTCGCGCTCGGCTCCCGGCCGCGCTTGCGGTCCTCGAGAATCATCTCCGCGCCCTTCTCGGCGATCGCGATGGTGGGCGCGTTGGTGTTGCCGCCGACGAGCGTGGGCATGATGGAGGCGTCGATGACGCGCAAACCCTCCATTCCGCGCACCCGCAGGCGCTCGTCGACCACGGCCGAGTCGTCCTGTCCCATCTTGCACGTCCCCACGGGGTGGTAAATGGTGTTCGCCTTCCGGCGCACGAAATCCCGGATCTCGTCGTCGCTCCGGACCCGTTCGCCGGGGAAGATCTCCGCCCCGCGGTAGGGATCGAAGGCCGGCTGAGCGAGCACCGCCCGCCCGACCTTGACCGCGCGCACCATCTTCTCCATGTCCTCCGGCGCCTCGAGGTAGTTGGGCTGGATGTGCGCCGGCTCGGCCGGGTCGGCGCTATTGAGCGAGATGTAGCCCCGGCTCTTCGGGCGGAGCTCGCAGATGTGCAGCGAATAGCCGTGGCCGAAGAGGAAGGGCAGGTTCAGGCCGTGGTTGTCGAGGCGCATCGCCGTGAGGTGGAACTGCAGATCGGGTATGGCCTGGTCGTCGCCGCTGCGCACGAAACCGCCGGCCTCGGCGCCGTTGGTGGCGAACATGCCCTGGCGCTTGCGCAGGTACTCGAACAGCGCGAAGACCCCCTTGTACAGGGAATCCAGGGCGAACCCGTACGAGACCGCCTTGCGGCACTTGTGCACGATCATGACATCGAGGTGATCCTGGAGGTTGCGGCCGACCCCCGGCAGCGAATGCCGGACCTCGATGCCGTGCCGCCGCAGCTCCTCGGCCGGCCCGATGCCGGAGAGCATCAGGAGCTGCGGCGAGTTGATGGCGCCCCCCGAGACGATCACCTCGGCGGCGGCGCGCAGGGTCTGCCGGACCCCGCGACGCCGGAGCTCGACCCCCACCGCGCGCCTGCCCTCGAGCAGGATCCGCGTGACCAGCGCGTCGGTGACGATATCCAGATTGGGACGGCTCTCGGCCTCGCGCAGGTAGGCCTGCGCCGCGCTCCAGCGCCGGCCGTTCTTCTGGGTGACCTCGTAGAGGCCCACCCCCTCCTGCTCGGGACCGTTGAAGTCGTCGTTGCGGGGATAGCCGGCCTGCACCCCCGCCTCGACGAAGGCCTTGGAGAGCTCGTTGGGCTTGCGCAAGCGGGCGACGTTGAGCGGCCCGCCGGTGCCGTGGTATTCGTCGCCCCCGGCCTCGCGGTTCTCGGCCTTGCGGAAGTAGGGCAGCAGCTCCTCGTAGCTCCACCCCCGGTTGCCCAGCTCGGCCCAGTGGTCGTAGTCCCAGCGGTGACCGCGGGTGTAGATCATCGCGTTGGTGGAGCTCGAGCCGCCCAGGGTCTTGCCGCGCGGCCAATAGAGGCGGCGATTGTCGAGATGGGGCTGTGGCTCGGTGTAGTAGCGCCAGTTCAGCTTGCGGCTCCACATCAGCGACAGGATGCCGATCGGCGTGTGGATGAGCGGGGACTTGTCCTTGGGCCCCGCCTCGATCAGACACACCCGCACGCTCGGATCCGCGCTGAGCCGGTTCGCCAGCACACAGCCCGCCGAACCCGCGCCGACAATGATGTAATCGTACATCGGCCTCCTCCTCCCATGGGGTATACGGATTTAAGGACACGCTGAACAAATCAGCATTTTACTGGAAATGAGCGAGAGTGACCGCATCGTCCGGCCCGGGGCCGTCGTGACGCGCGACGTTCCGCCCCATGCGGTCGTCGCCGGGAACCCTGCACAGATCGTCGGGTACACCGATGTCGCAGCTGCGGCCACCCAGATTGCCGCATCGCGTGCCCCGGAGAACCCCGGGGCCACGCCTAGCCGCGTGCGCGGTGTCACGCTGCACAAATTACCGAAGGTGCTCGATCTCCGCGGCAATCTCACCGTCGGCGAATTCGGACGCACCCTGCCTTTCGAGGCGCGCCGCTACTTCATGGTATTTGGTGTTCCCAATGCGGAAGTGCGCGGGGAACATGCGCATCGGACGTGTCACCAGTTCCTCGTCTGTGCGCACGGCAGTCTTTCGGTCGTGGCAGATGACGGTTCTATGCGTGAGGAGTTTGTGCTAGACGATCCCAGCGTTGGTCTCCATCTTCCACCGCTGACGTGGGGGATCCAGTACAAGTACTCGCCCGACGCAGTTCTGCTGGTATTTGCATCCGAGTACTACGACCCCGCCGAGTACATTAGGGACTATGGGGAGTTTCTGGAACTTGCGGCTGCGGGGAACATTCGATGAATGTGAACACGCGCATCCGCCGCCTGACCGAGGCCTACAGTACAGAGCAGCTGCATGATGTCTTGAGCAACGCAGGCATAGCAGGGCCACACTCATTCATTCGAGGGCTTGACGCCGACTACGACCGCGACGTACTCATCGGCCAGTGGCTGCGGCCGCTCACGGCAGCGGATGACCTGCGCTTCGTTGTGCACGTGGACCATAGCGAGGTGTGGGTCCTGGCGGAGAGGCTCCCCTGGGATTCCGAGTTCTTCGGCCTCGGAATGGCTAGGCTGAATGCGGTGGTGCGGCCGGGACGCACGGCTGCCACACGCGATGACGGTCGGGAGATGGCGCAGGCGTTGACGGCAGTCGCAGACCTGTTCAAGCAGCAGCGGATCGACTACGTGTTTGCTGCGGTCTCGCCTGCCGATCTCCCATTGATCCGTGCAATCTCGGCCAACGGGTTCGAGCTCATCGAGACGCGCTGTCACTACCATCGCGCCCTTTCGGGTCCACCGGCCCAGCGGTACGCCACGCGATTGGCCCGGCCTGAGGATGTGCCTTCGCTCGCGCGCGCGGCCCGCGTCATGGTCAATTCTTACGACCGCTTCCACGCCGATATCGCCATCGCTCCAGCGGCAGCTGACAGGCTCATGGAGCGTTGGGTCGAGGCATCCATTATGGATGGCTTCGCTGATGCGACGATCGTGCCCGACGAGCCCGAGCCCGAAGCATTCTGCACAGCCCGCTATCACCGGCAGCACTGGGAGGGCTGGAAACTTCGCCTTGCCCAACCCGTACTTAGTCGCCCCTGAAAAATTCATTTTCACGCCGCCCTTAGCCGCAGCTGGGCAGGGTTGGCGCCACTGGTCTCGGTTGGCCGCCGCTGGGCGAGCCACCGGCCGATGAGGCGCACGGCCGCAATGAGGCGCAAAAAAGCTCGCCTCAAGAAGGGCACGCCCTTCTTCGTGATCATGCGCAGCAGCCAGCGGATGTTGTAGCCCGCCGCGCACAGCACCGCGTGCAGCCGGTCACCCTGCTCGCCCTTGAGATGGCACCTGTCCATGCGGTGATCCTGCTTCAAGTGCCCGATGACCGGCTCGATGGCCTGGCGGCGCTTGAGCAGCTTGCGCTCCTCGTGCGTCAGGCGCTTGATCTTGCCGCGGTGCGCCAGGCGCACATCCGCAATGTCGGCTTCCACCCCGCGGTAGCCCAGATCGGCAAACGCTGTGCTGGGCTTGATGCCAGTGTCCTGCATCAGGATGGTGGCCTGCTCAATCTGGGCTTGCAGCGTGTGGCCGTCGTAGGGGTTGCCGTGGAAGGCCCGTGCGCCCAAGATCAGGCTGTGCTTCAAGGTGCTGACAATGCCGACCTTGACGCCGAACTCGTAAGGGCAGCGGGCCTTGCCCTTGTTGATGCACTCCACCTCCGGCGCGTGCCAGGCGTAGAGCTTGCGTCCCTCTTCGGTGGCCTTGCGGTTGGCGGTTTGCGCCACGATGCGCACAGCCTTGTTCAAGGTCTCACCGAGCGCTTCGCGTATGGCCTGCCCCAGGCGGGCAGCCTTGCGCTCGATCTCGCGCTGCAGTCTGGCCACGATGGTGCGCTGACGCTTGATGACCCGGCGCATGCGTGCGAACTGCCGCGCGTGCGCATAGCGTCCTGCCTTGCGGCTGAGGTCTTTGCCTTCCTTGGCAAAGGTCTGCTTCAAGGCGATGCCGGCTTGCTTGGCTGCTTGCACCAGCTTGGTGCGCGCGGTCTCGAGCAAGCGGCTGTCGGTCGGGTGCGCCACCGCCTTGGGTTGTACGGTGGTGTCCACCACCACGCGCTTGAGTTCCTGCGGCTTGATGAGTCCGGTTCCCACCGCCACGTTGATCGTCTGCGCCAGGAGTTCTTCCACCCCCTCCTCGCCCAGCAGCCGGCGAAACTTCACCAGCGTCGTGGCGTCGCACGGCCGGCGATGTTCAAAGTACGCCCGCCCCGAGAAGAACTGCCATGTGGGGGTTTCGCCCCAGCGCTCGACCACCCCTTCGTCCGACTCGTTGAAGGCGTGCTTCAGATACAGCAGCGCGATCATCACGCGCAGCGGCACGCGGGGTCGGCCTGCGTTGGACGCCCGAGCTGCGCGCACCGGAGATTCGCCAAAGAGGTCCAGATCGGGCATCGCGACACCTGCGCGCGCTTTGCGCATGAACAGGTGCGACAGCCTTGCTTCCAACTCCTGCCACGGCATGCGCGAGGTCAGCACCGCCAGCGGATGGCGCAGGTCGATCATCTGATCGAGCCGGGCGCGGAAGAAGTCCTCGGTGGCGGGGCAGGCAAACATCGAAAAACTCCCAGAAAACGGCGCATCAGACCATCAAATCTGGGGGAAATTGTACTCGCAAACAGACAATAACACACGAAAAATCATGAGGTTATGAATATTTCAGGGGCGACTAATTGTAATGGGGGGGCTGTCAATAGCAAGATGGCATATTGTCGCGGGGATGTATCAAAAATGTTGCATTGGCGAGGCTGCGACGGGGGGCCGTGCATGCGGGTTACCCCCAGCGGAGCCCCCAGTGGAGTGACCCATCGGGATTGCACTCCGGGTGTAGGGTTGGCATACTATGCCAATCTTTCCTGCAAGGAGATCGTCATGCCGACGCGCAATGTTGTCCTCACCGATCACCAGGCCGCGCTGGTAGAGCATTTGGTCGCCAGCGGCCGCTACCAGAACGCCAGCGAAGTGCTGCGCGAGGGCTTGCGTCTTGTCGAACAACGCGAGGCCGAGGACGCCAGCCGCCTCGAAGCGCTGCGCGCCGCCGCCAAGGCGGGCATCGCCGATATCGAAGCGGGACGCTACAAGACGTTCGATACCAAGGAATCCTTGCGCGCTCACCTGAAGGCCGTGACAGCCCAAACGCTCGCCCAAGCATGAGCGAGCCGTGGCGCGTTCGCCTGGCCGCCAGTGCCGAGGCCGATCTGCTCGACATCGCGGCGTGGACGGCGGAGCGCTTCGGTTCCCGGCAGGCTGGGTACTACGTCGACACCGTGACACAAGCCATCGAGGCCTTGCACGAGGGGCCCGACATCCTGGGGGCCAAAGCGAGGGACGACATCGCGCCCGGCATTCGCACCCTGCATGTGGCGCGGCAGGGCAGAAAGGGCCGTCACTTCGTCGTGTTCCGGGTTGCCCCGGGGCGAGTCATCGAGGTGCTCCGCCTGCTTCACGACAGTATGGATCTGTCGAGGCATTGGCCGAACGATGACGCTGAAATCCAGTGAGACCGTGAGCAGCGGGGCTACAGCGTGCTCCTGCGGGGGCGGCGTGAAACGGACAAACGCCCGAAACTTTCCGCACTGGCCCGAAGGATTGCGCAGGGGTTTGGAAAATGAGTTCGAAATCGGTGGTTGACTGCACCACCATCCAAGGGCCCGCATAGTCTCGGGCCCTTTTTCTTGCCTGAAATCAACCACGTGGTGCCGGGTTTCCCGCCACCTGTGCTGTGGGCGGCCTTGCCGGAACGGCCATCATCGGCCATGGGGCTGACCGTGTCCGACGCTGTGCGCATCCTGCTCAAGCGCGTGGTGAACGAACAGGCCTTCCCGTTGGAGTTGAAGGTGCCCAACGCCCAGACCCGCGCGGCGATGGAAGAAGCCCGCGCCATGGCCAAGGCGCGCACCGCCCGTTATGACTCCGCCGATGCCCTGATCGATGACCTCGAAAAAGCCCGCCAGCAATAGGCGGGCTGCGCCGCCCAAGGCGGGCGACCACACCAAGACTTTCCTCAAAGATTGGGAACGCCTCTCGCGCTCAGGCCGATAGGACCTGAAGCGCCTGAAGGTGCGCAATGCTGCTGCTCATTGGCAACGACGCGCCGCTGAGCCCCGAATGGCTGGACCACCCGCTCGAGGGCGATTGGGTAGACCACCGTGAATGCCACATCGGTGGCGACTTTCTTCTGATCTACCGCTTGGATGGAAACGCCATCGTCTTTGTGCGTGCGGGCACGCATTCTGAATTGTTCGAAGAAGGTTTCAGGCACGCCGTAACCACCTGCCGCTGCGCGGCCCCGTCAGTCGGCAGCGGCCCCGCTGGAACCGGAGCTGGCTCATACGCCATGACCGGCCAGCGGGTTTTGCGATCCGCATGCGCCGTGGCAGCGCGCAAGCAACGAGCTCACCGCCAACGGCGTGATCTTCAAAGCTCGGTATAACCCTCGGGACCGGGGGTATAGAAGGTGCGCTCGTCGGGGGTCTTGAGCGGCGCGCCGGTGCGCAGGCGCTCGACGAGGTCCGGGTTGGCGATGAACGGGCGGCCGAAGGCGACGAGGTCGCAGCGACCGGTGGCCAGGTCGGCATTGGCACGCGCGGCGTCGTAACCGCCGGAGAGGATGTAGCGATGCTTGAAGACCTCGCGCAGCCGGGTCTTGATCGTCATCGGCACTTCCGGCGCGCCCATCGAGCTGTGATCGACGATGTGCAGGTAAACCAGGCTGATGTCGCTGAGTTCCTGGGCCAGTCGCACGTAGAGCGCGTCGGTGTCGGCATCCGGCTGCATGCCGTTGAACACGCCATAGGGCGAGATACGCATGCCTACGCGGTGGGCGCCGATCGCCGCCGCCGCGGCGCGGGCCACCTCGACGGCGAACCGGATGCGGTTCTCGATACTGCCGCCCCAGCGGTCGTCGCGCTGGTTGGATGCGGTGTTCAGGAACTGATCGATGAGGTAGCCATTGGCGCCATGCAGTTCGACGCCGTCGAACCCGGCTTCGATGGCGTTGCGGCAGCCTTGCGCGAACTCCTCGATGGCGGCGGCGATGTCCGCCTCGCTCATCGCGCTGGGCGTGGGATAGGGCTGCATGCCCTGGGTGTCGGTCCAGATCTCGCCGGGCGCCGCGATCGCGGAGGGCGCGAGCAGCCTGGCCCCGGGCGGCAGGTTGGCCGGATGGCCGACGCGTCCGGTGTGCATGAGCTGGACGAAGATGCGGCCCGCGCCGGCATGCACCGCCTGGGTGACCTGACGCCAGCCGGCGACCTGGGCGGGCGAGAAGATCCCCGGAATGCGGGGATAGCCCAGACCGTTGGGAGAAGGCGAAGTGCCCTCGGCAACGATCAGGCCGGCCGCCGCGCGCAGCCCGTAATACCTGGCCATCAGCTCGTTGGGCACGTTGCCGATGGCGCGTGAGCGGGTCATCGGCGCCATCACGATGCGGTTCTTGAGCTCGATGCCACCGAGCTCGATGGGAGTGAACAAGGGCTGTGCCTGCATCGGTCGATCCTTTCAGGGAGAAGGGGCAGCGAAGCTTAGCCCAGCCGACCTCGACCGGCGCCGCGGTGGCCACGCCGACGGCTGTCAGGGGGCGGTGTTACATTCCCGGTCGCTCATTTCGAGCAAATGTCAAGCCTCAAAGGGGAAAAGCCATGTCCAAACAGATCCGCCGTTCCGCCGCTCTGCTCGTCGCCGTCGCGGCCTTCGCGTTCTCCACGATGCCCGGCGCCGCCGTCGCCAACACGAGTGGCCAGGCCGCCATCCAGACCGTCAAGTACGTCAGTGTCATCGCAACCAAAAAGAAGTGCGACCCGATCGAATGCAGCTCGCACTGACGCCGTTAGCGAACCCATCTTTCGAAAGTCCATTCGACAGGAGTAACGCCATGCACAAGCACGCCCTCAAGTCCGCCGTCGCCGTCCTCGCCCTGACCCTCGCCCTGGGCGCCCATGCCACAGGCGTCGCGCAAACGACCGCAGCCAAGGCCGAACGCTTCGAGCGCACCGCGGCCGGCACCCATGCCGTCAGTGTCATCGCAACCAAAAAGAAGTGCGACCCGATCGAATGCAGCTCGCACTGACAGCGAAGCGGCTTTTACCGCCAGGCGTCCATCGACATGGCATCGTCGCCGGCCGCCTGGCGGGGATCGAGCAGCACGATACGAATGCGGCTGGCCGTACCGGTACGACGCATGTCCAGCCCACCCTCGAAGACCCGAGCGCGATCATGCAACGCATCCAGGCCCAGTCCGCTGGTCAGCCGGGTCAGCCGCGGCAGCAGCGCTTCCCAGCGCACGCGCTTGAGACGCGCGTCATGGCCTCGTCCATGGATACACAGCATGACCCACCGGCGGCCTTGGCGCGTACCGCTGCGCACACGCACATGGACTTCGCTCACTTCCCGGCGCGAACAGAGGAAGGTCACCGCTTCGTTGCTCAACCGGTACACGGTGAGATGGACTGCCGGTGAGAGACGTCCGAGCGATTGGCCGCTGAAATCGCACCAATAGGCGATGCCGGCCTGCCCGAGCAGGCGCGCCAGGACGCCTTCGCGCAGCGCGCCGACGAGGCCGCGTTCACGCCAGACCTGCGGATACAGGCTGTCGGCCAGGAAGTACATGTGCTCCTGGGCTGCGACCGCCTGGCGGTGATAGCCGCGCTCGTCGGTGTCCGGAAGCAGATGGCGCAAGCGACCGATCAACTGTCCGTAGGTGGTCTGCACCGATTCACGGGCCTGTTCGAGCGCCAGCGAGGCCTGCTGCAACTGCATCTCGCCGATCAGCACGTTGCGCTGCGCCAGCGCCAGGGTCGCGCGGGCCTGGTCGTGACCCTGGCGTTCGCGGCGCAGCAAGGCCCCCATCCGGGCGCCGAACAACAGCATCGTGCTGATGGTGAAGGCGATGAACACCTGCGCCACCAGCGTGCCATAGTCATAGCGCGCGGGCATGGTCAACACCACTGCGATGCTGGCCGCGGTACCGCCCACGGCGGCCCCGCGCCAACCGTGGCGCAAGGCCAGCCAGACCACCGGGAAGAACATGGCCATGCGCGCGAGCTGCTCGAGTTCCGGCGGCGCCACGCGGGCAAGCCAGACCAGCGCGAGCAGACTCGGCAACAACAGGCCGATCGCGGCCCGGAACAGCGGACTGCGGGACAGGCGCGAAACCCATGCGCGCCATGGGCTGCGCGGACATTCCTGGTAGGCGATGAGCACCAGCGGGACTACGGTGAGCGCACCCAGATAGTTGCCGAGAAACCAGCGGCCGATCAGCAACGGGTAGTGCAAGGCTGGATAATCGGATGGCAGCCGGGCAGCCAGCAGCACCGCCGTATTGCTCAAAGTCCACACCACCGACACCAGCAAGGTGCACAGCAGCAGCACGCCCATGTCGACCTCGCCGCCCTTCGTGAACAAGCGCAGGCGTTCGCGGCACAGGTAGGCCACCGGCATGGCAAGGGCGATCGGCGGGATCAGTACGAGCAGCGACCACAGCCAGCCGAAATCGGGCAGGCAATCCAGGCTGAGCTGGGCGAGCGGCAGCAGTTCGCCGACCACCAGGGCAGGCCAGTAGCGATAGGGCACCAGCAGCAATGCGCCCAGGCGCAGGCCGACGAAGAGCAACCAGTGTGAAAACGACCATTCGCGCAACACGCAAAAGCCGATGGCATAGGCCACCGCCACTGCCGCCTGCTGCAACCAGGATGCCCCCTTTCCGTCCCTGCGCATCTTCCGCCCCCTCGAAAAAAGCCAGGATGTCGACCCGCGGCCTTGCGGTCGCGGGCCTCACTATAGCGCGCCCGCTCCATGGATGAAGTCCACCGCGCCAGGAGCGACGCAGGATCACTTGACCGCCATGTTCAGCCTCGGCGGCGGCGCCCTTTCGCCCTTCAGTCGGCGGGAAAGACGGCCAGGAAGGCCCGGCCGTAACGCTCGAGCTTGGCGCTGCCGACGCCCGGAATACGCGCGAGTTCGGCCATGTCGCGCGGCCGGGCGTGCAGCATGGCCAGCAGCGTGGCGTCGTGGAAGATCACATACGGCGGTACGCCCTGCTCCCGCGCCAGTTGCAGGCGCAGCGCGCGCAAGGCTTCCCATAGCGGCTGCTCGTGGGCGGCCAGACCGAGCTGCGCGTGTCCGCCGGCGACCGCACGGTGCCGGCGCGACGGCACGGCGCGGGCATCGCTGCGCATGCGCACCGTCTGCTCGCCCTTGAGCACCGCCCGGCTGGCGGCAGTCAGGCGCAGGGTGCCGAAGCCCTCGGCATCCGCCTCGAGCAGGCCGGCGGCGAGCAGCTGACGGAACACCGAGCGCCAGCCGCGCTCATCGAGGTCGGCGCCGATGCCATACACGGAAAGCCGGTCGTGGCCGAGGGTGCGCAGACGCGCATCGTCCGCGCCGCGCAGGATGTCGATCACATGACCGGCACCGAAGCGCTGGCCGCTGCGGTAGACCGCCGACAGCGCCTTGCGCGCCGGCACGGTGGCATCCCAGGTGCCCGGCGGATCGAGGCAGTTGTCGCAGCGACCGCACGGGCCGCGGTAGTACTCGCCGAAGGCGCCGAGCAGCAGTTCGCGCCGGCAGCGCGTGGTCTCGGCGTAGGCCAGGAGCGCTTCCAGCTTCTGCCGTTCGACGCGCTTGCGCGCGTCGGCCGATGCGGACTGGGCGATCATCTGGCTCATCGTCACCACGTCGGCGAGGCCGTAGATCATCCACGCCTCGGCCGGCAGCCCGTCGCGGCCGGCGCGGCCGGTCTCCTGGTAGTAGCCCTCCATCGAGCGCGGCAGATCCAGGTGCGCGACGAAGCGCACGTCGGGCTTGTCGATGCCCATGCCGAAAGCGACCGTGGCCACCATCACCACGCCGTCCTCGCGCAGGAAACGCTGCTGGTTGGCCGCGCGCGTGGCCGCGTCGAGCCCGGCGTGGTAGGGCAGCGCCTCGATGCCGGCGGCGGCGAGCCAGGCGGCGGTCTCGTCCACTTTCCGGCGGCTCATGGCGTAGACGATGCCGGCCTCGCCGCGATGGTCGTCGAGAAAACGCATGAGCTGCGCGCGTGGGTCGTGCTTGAGCGCCACGCGGTAGCGGAGGTTGGGCCGGTCGAAGCTGGCGAGGAAACACCGCGCCCGCTCGAGCGCAAGGTACTCGGCGATTTCCTCGCGGGTGCGCGCGTCGGCGGTGGCGGTGAGCGCGATGCGCGGCACCTGCGCGAAACGCTCGTGCAGCACGGTCAGCGCGCGGTACTCGGGGCGGAAGTCGTGTCCCCATTGCGACACGCAATGCGCCTCGTCGATGGCGAACAGCGCCACCTCGATGCTTGCCAGCAGCTGCAGGAAGCGCGCGGTGAGCAGCCGTTCCGGCGCCACGTAGAGCAGGTCGAGCTCGCCGGCCAGCAGGCGCCGCTCGACCTCGCGCTGCGCATCCGCGCCGAGCGCGGAGTTGAGGCAGGCCGCGGCCACGCCGGCCGCCGCGAGCGCCTCGACCTGGTCCTGCATCAGCGCGATCAGCGGCGACACCACGATGCCGGTGCCGGGCCGCAGCAGCGCGGGAATCTGGTAGCAAAGGGACTTGCCGCCGCCGGTGGGCATCAGCACCAGCGCATCGCCGCCGGCGAGCAGATGCTCGACGATCGCCTCCTGCTCGCCGCGGAAGGCGGGATAGCCGAACACACGGCGCAGGGTCTCGCGCGCGGGCGACATGCGCGCCTCAGCCCGGCGCCGGCAGCGCCGCCGGCACCGAATGATCGGCCGGAAACAGGTTCCGGCGCAGGCTGGTCAGCGCCAGCAGCGCCGGTTCGTCGACCGGCAACGTGGCGGCGATCCGGGCCAGGCAGGCGTCGATGGCCTGGCGCAGCGCCGGCGGCGGCGCGGCGGTGGGCGTGCGCTCCAGGGTCTGGTAATAGGCGGCCACCTGCCCGATCAGCTCGCGCATCGCGGCCGCCGAGGCGGCATCGGCCTTGCGGCTGGCCTGATGCAGCTCGAGCAGTGCGCCGCCGACCATGAGATCGCGCAGGGCCTCGGCCGGCTGCGGGCCCGGCGCGGCCGCCATGCGCAGCACCAGCAGGCCGATGCGATGGATCATGCGGCTGCGCCAGCGCAGCTGCTCGCGCGGCGACAGGTAGCGCATGCGGGCGATGTCGCGCCGGCCCGCCGCGAGCGTGCGGCGCACCAGCCCGTCCAGCCACAGAAAGCGGGTCACGCTGACCATCAGCATGGCGAAGTAGATGCCGGTCAGGGTGGCGATGCCGGCATTGAGGTAAAGCTCGAAATCGGTGTGGAAGGTGCGGTCGACGATGCTCGGGCTCATCACGCCGACGACGAAATTGAAGCCCATCGCGCTGAACCGCGGCATCGCCATCATCAATCCGCTGGCCAGGAGCGCCGGGGCGAAGGCCAGCACCATGGCGCCGAAGTCGCTGATCGCGGGCAGGATCAACACCACGTACAGCGCACCGAGCAGCAACCGCAGGAACACGCCGACGAACTTGTTCTTGAGCATCTGCGCCGGGTTGGGCGTGGCCGAATAGACCGAAAAATACACCCCGGCCATCATCGCCGCGCTGTAGCCCTGGGTCCAGCCCGACTCGATCCACAAGGCATTGCCGACCAGCAGCGTGACCGCCACCGCCAGCGCGGCACCGGCGGCACCGCGCAGGTCGCGCTCCATCGGCCGCCACGCGCTGCCGCCGGCCGCCGCGGACACGAAGCCGCGGCTGAAACCGCTGGCGGCGGCCTGGCGATAGCGCAGGATGGCGCCCTTGAGGCGGATCAGCTCGGCGATCCGCTCGAGCAGGTTGCAAAGCAGCGCCTCGCGCCAGCCCGGCGGGGCATCGAGCACCGGGCGCAAGGCGGCGGCGCGCGCGAGCAGGGGTTCCATGGCGGCAAGCTGCGCGGCCGGATCCTCGCCGGCGGCGAACCAGTCCCGGGCCTCGTCCATGAAGGCGCGCACCGGCGCGGGCAATCCGCCGAGGGCGACGAGTTCGGCGCTGCGGTCGGCCACCGCCAGCGACAGCGGCAGCACCCGTTCGACCTGGGTCAGCGTGGCGCGGATCGCGCGGGCCTCCTCGCGCGCATGCGGGCCTTCGAAGCGCTGATGCACCAGCAGGTCGTAGAGCTCGTTGAAGGTCGCCGCCAGCTTCTGCCGATCGGGCGCCGGCGCCGGTTCGGCGGAGGCGGCCGTCAGCGCGGCCACCGCCAACGCCTGCGCATCGGCGAGCGCGCGGTCCACGCGCTGGCGCACGATCCGCGTGGTCGAGACCGGAAACACCACCGCATGCACGACCGTGCTGCAGACGATGCCGAGCGAGATCTCCAGAAACCTCGCGCTGGCGTACTCGAAGACATCTTCCGGGTGGGACAGGATGGGGAAGATGATGATGCAGCTGGTGTAGCCGGCCAGCACGAACATGTAGCCGCGCGCGGTGCGGTCGACGAGCTGCAGGAACACGCACAGCGCCAGCCAGGCCGCGATCGCCAGCAGCAGCAGCGCCGGGGTCTGGACCAGCGGCGGCACCATGAACACCGAGGCGCAGGCACCGGCGAAGGTGCCGCACATCCGGTAGACGCCCTTGGACACCGTAGCGCCGGCATGGGGCTGGGCGACGATGTAGGCGGTCACCACCGACCAGGCCGGGTTCTCCAGTCCCGAGCGCAGCGCGATGTAGAGCGCGAGCATGCCGGCCAGAAAGTTCTTGAGCGAGAACAGCGTCGCCTGGCGGGAAATGTTGAGCGTCATGGCCCGTTGCGGTCCCCTCGCCGTGCCTGGACGCTCGACGCGTGCATCGCTCAGGCGCCTTCCGGATCGGCCAGCGGCGGCGCGACCGGGTGGCGCTCGCGATAGAGCCCGTAACGCAGGCCGACCAGCCCGAGCAGCGCCTCGTCGCGCGCCGGTCCGGGCGGCAGCGAACCCAGCCGCGCCAGCGAGGCTTCCAGCGCCTGCTTGAGCTCGGGCGGCGGCGGCAGCGGCCGGTTGGCCTCGATGCGGGCGCGGTAATGCGCGGCCACCAATGCCAGCAGGCGGTTGATCGCCGCCTGGTTGACCGGCGGCAACGCCGCCCGCGCGCGGCGCAGGTTCAGGATGTTGAGCCCGATGCGCACCTCGTCGAGCATGTCCACGCCGGCGACCTCGCTGTCCGCCGGCAGCGCGGCCAGCCGCGGCGCGAGCAGGCCCAGCAGATCCAGCATGCGCACCATGAAGCGGTCGCGGTCCTGCCGGCCGTGGCCTTCGGCCGCCGCGGCGAGCAGCCGCCAGCCCTGGCGTACCAGTCGCCGCGCGCTCCAGTCGGCGCCCACCGAGCGGAACAGCCGCGTCACCACCAGCGCGAAGACCAGCCCGAGCACCGAGGAGACCGCGCCATTGACGTAGCGGGTGAAGTCCGCCTCGTAACGGTTCTGGATCGCCAGCAGCGAGGCGAAGTTGGTGATCACGATCATGCCCGGCATGAACAGCCTGGGGCGCACGGCGGTGAGCCCGGCGAGCAGGAAGAACGGCGCGATCACCAGCACCAGCGGGACGAAGTCGTGGAGCGCGGGCAGGATGCCGAACAGGTACACGCCGGCGGCGAAGGTGGCGAACAGGATGCCGTTCAGGAACAGCAGGATGCTGGGCGCCGGATCGTCCTGGGCGGCGAAGAACGCGCCGGCCACCGCCGCCATCATCGCGCCGGAGGCGCCGTCGGACCAGCCGATCGCGATCCACAGCAGGCAGTAGGAAAACAGCGTGGCGCCGGTGGCCAGCGCCGAGAAGGTGAGCATGCTCCAGTCGACGTGGCGGTTGCCGGCGCGGATCAGCCGGCGCAGGTCGGTGCCGTAGGCGCGCGGCGGCGGCGGCTCGGCGGTGACGATGGCGCGCTGCAGGTGGCGGGCGTCGTACCACAGCGTCGCCAGCTCCTCCAGCCGCAGCAGCAGGCCGTTGCGCAGCGGGCCATCGGGCCGGGCATCGGCGATCGCGCGCAGCTCGCCGATGCGGGCGCGAAAGCCTGCCAGCGCCTGCGCGCTCGGCCAGGCCGGATCTTCGATCCAGCCACGCAGGTCGTCGCGCAGGGCGAGCAGGCGCGGGTCGGCGGCGGCCAGGGCCAGGTCGTCCAGGCGATCCTCGATGCCGGCCAGCACCGGCAGCAGACCGAGCAGGCGCGCGCGCAGCTCGGCCAGCCATGCGTGCAGCGGGCCGTGGCGGGGATCGTCGCGGCGCGCGAACGGGATGACGAGGTCGAGCTGGGAGAGGTCCGTCGCCAGCCGCCGCCGCAGCGCGGCGGAGCTGCCCTGATGCTGCAGCGCCTGCACGCACCAGGCCCGGGCATCGTCCATCAGCCCCTCGACGCGGCGCACCACCTGCGTCTTGATCGAGACCGGGAACACCAGCGCGCCGACCAGCACCGCGCACAGGCTGCCGAGCACGATCTCCTCGCTGCGCGCGAGCGCGGTGTCGAAGATGGTGTCCGGCTGCAGGATGGTGGGAAAGCCGACGAAGGCGGCCGTGTAGCCGGCCAGCATGAACACGTAGGCCGACGGTCCGCGATGCAGCAGGGTGACGAACATGCACGCGGTGAGCCACAGCGACATCGCCAGGCTCAGGACCTCGGGCACGTGCAGCAGCCCGGGCACCATCACCACCACCGCCGCGGAACCGAGCACGGTGCCGAGGATGCGATAGACCCCGCGCGCGTTGGTGCCGCCCAGCACCGGCTGCAGCACGATGTAGGCGGTGGCCATCGCCCAGTACGGGCGCGAGAGATCGGCCAGCAGCGCGATGTAGAGCGCCAGGATCGCGGCCAGGAAGGACTTGCCCGAATGCAGCCAGGCCTGGCGATCGCGCAACAGCGAGACGAGCGTGTTCACGGCGCGCCGTGGCCCACCGCCTCGACCGGCTGCCAGCCGCCCCCCAGGGCCAGGAACAGGCGCACCTGATCCTGCGAGAGCTGCGCCTCCACCCCGGCCAGGTTGGCCTCGGCGTTGGCCAGGGTGCGCTCGCCGTCCAGGCTCGACAGGTAGGGCTCGCGGCCGGCCTGGTACATCCTGCGCACGTCCGCGGCGGCGGTGCGGGAACGGTCGCGCGCCTCGCGCAGGGCGGCGGCGCGGCGCAGATCCTCGGCATAGGTGTCGAGGATGGACTGCGTCTCGCGCAGCGCGCGCAGCACGGTCTGGTCGAACTCGGCCAGGGCGAGGCTCGCCCCGGCCTGCGCCAGCGCCACCCGGGCGTGCGCGCCGCGGCCGGGGATCGACCAGGACAGCAGCGGCCCGAGCGTCCACGTCTGCGTGGCCGGTTCGCCGAAATCCTTGAGCAGGCCGTTGGCGCCGACCGAGGCGCCGAGGCGGATGTCCGGATACAGCTCGGCGGTCGCCACGCCGATGGCGGCGGTGGCGGCGGCGAGGCTGCGCTCGGCCTCGCGCACGTCCGGCCGCCGGCGCAGCAGCGCGGCGCCATCGCCGATTGGGATCGCCTGCCGCGGCTGCGGCGCCTCCTGACACTGCATCGCCACCGCCGGCACCTGATCGGGCGTGCGTCCGAGCAGCGCGGCCAGCTCGTAGCCGGCCGCCTGGCGACGTGCCCGCAGGGGCGGCACCGCGGCTTCGAGCAACGCCACCTGTGCATCGGCCCGCTCGACCGCGGTGCGGGTGCCGCGGCCGCTGGCCTGCAGCCGCGCGGCCACGCGCCGGCTGTCCTGCTGCAGCGCCACCGAATGCTCGGCCACCGCGATCTCGTGGTTGCTGTGGCAGATCTCCAGATAGGCGCCGACCACACCGGCCGCAACGCTGATGCGCGCCAGATCGACCGCCGCCTGCGCGGCCTCGGTGCCGGCGCGGGCCGCCTCCACGCCGCGGCGGATCTTGCCGAACAGGTCGAGCTGATAGGAGACCGAGACGCTGGCGTCGGCGACGTTGAACGGCGGCAGCGGCTCGGTCAGCAGCAGCGACTCGCCCGAGATCTTGGCCCGCCCGGCGGTGGCCGAAACCTCGCCGTCCAAGCCGCCCGCGGCGCGCGCCTCCTGGTAGCGAGCCTGCGCCTGGGCCAGATGCGCGGCGGCGACCTTGAGCTCGGTGTTGGCCGCCAGCGCCTGCTCGACCAGCCCGTCGAGCGTCGCATCGTCATACAGCGCCCACCAGCGCCCGGTGAAGGCGGGCTGGTTGGCATCCAGCGCCGGCGAGCCGGCATTGGACAGCGCCGGCGCGCGCTGCTGCACGCGGGCGTAGACCGAATCCTTGGGCAGGTGGTAATCCGGCCCGACCGTGGTGCAGGCCGCCAGCAGACCGGCCAGGGCGCCGGCCAGCATACGCACGACGCTGGGCTTCATCGACGGTCGACCCGCGCCGTGGCCGCCGGCGCGCCGTCGCCGGCCGGCACGATGCTCACCGTCGCCGTGCGTCCGGCGATCAGCCGCACCGAGCGCGGCACCTGGTCGATGCCGATCCGCACCGGCACGCGCTGGGCCAGACGCACCCAGTCGAAGGCCGGGTTGACGTTGGGCAGCAGGCTGGCGCCGGTGCTGCGGTAACGGTCCTCGATGCCGGCGGCGATGCTCTGCACGTGCCCGCGCAGCACGCCGGGCTCGCCCATGATGTGGATGTCGACGCGGTCGCCCTCGCGGATGCCGTGCAGGCGGGTTTCCTCGAAATAACCGTCGACGCGGAACGAGCTCGTGTCGAGCACCGCCAGCACCGGCCTGCCGGCGGAGACGTAATCGCCCAGACGCACCGTGCGGTCGTTGAGCCGCCCGGCGACCGGGCTGTGCACCACCGTGCGCTCCAGGTTGAGCCGGGCCAGCGCCACCGCCGCCTTGGCGCTGGCGATGTTCGCCTCGTCCGCGCCGATGCTGGCCTGGGCGGCGGCGACCGCCGCGTTGGCCTTGTCGAGGTTCGCGCGCCGGGTCTCGATCTCCTCGGTCGCGACCAGATCCTTGAGCGCCCGGTCGCGGCTCACCTCGCGCTCGAGCTGGCGCTGGCTGGCCAGGCTCTGCAGCAGCGCCGCCCGGCTCTGCGCCAGATGCGCCTGGCTTTGTTCCAGCGCCCCCAGCGCCTGCGCCAGCACGATGCGGTAGCGGGCCTGGTCGATCACGAACAGCACCTGCCCGCGCTCGACCGGCGCGTTGTCGCCCACGCGCACCTCGGTCACGAAGCCGGACACGTCCGGCGCCACCTGCACCACGTCCGCGCCGACGTGCGCATCGCGGGTCCACGGATCGCGCATGTAGTACCGCCACAGATGCCGCAGCACCACGAGCGCCACGGCCACCACGAGCACGGTCAGGGTGACCGACAACACCTTGCGCAGCCTGGGATTCATGCGTGCACCGCCTTGCGCGACAGTTCGACCAGCGCACCGAGCACCAGCACGTAGAGGGCGAAGTTGAACAGCGGCGGATGCCAGATCAGCCGGTAGACGCCAAAGCGCTGCAACACCAGCCGCATGCCGTTCTGCAGCAAATAGGCCAGCAGCATGAGGCCGAGCAGGGTCGGCACGAAAACCCCGTAGACGGTGAACTCTCCGTACATGGTTGCCCTTGAGGCCGGCGAAAAATCGATTTTACTTCCGGCGCGGCTTGCGCGCTGCATCAGCGCGCGGCGCGGCGGCCGTTTCCGCGGCGTCCCGCGGGGCCCACAGCCAGCGATCCAGATCCTGCCGCCGGGCAAAATGCGCCCTCGGCACGCGGCCGCGGACCAGTTCGACGCCCTCGGCCTCGAGCCGGCGTCGTTGCGCTTCGAAGGCGGCGCTGCCGGGCGCGAAGGCGAGGTGGCCATCCGCCCGCAGCACGCGATGCCAGGGCAGCGCGGCCTCGGCCGGGGCGGCGGCGAGCACGCGTCCCACCCAGCGTGCGCGTCCCGGCAGGCCGGCCTGCGCGGCGATGGCGCCGTAGCTGGCCACGCACCCCGCCGGAATGGCCGCGACCGCGGCGAAGACGCGCTCGTGCGGGGTCGTCATCGACGCCTATCCCGGGGTGGCCGGCAGGTTAACATCGTCACCGATTCCGAGTTTGGACAGAACACACCATGCGTCACTTCGAAGCCGTGCGCTCCTACGTGGGCAGCCGCCACCCGCTGCGCCGGAACGATCCATACCTCATCAGCTTCGATCTCACCCTGCCGCACGGGCGGCACCAGGGGCTGTATCTGGCCGAGCTGGAGGACGAGGGCGGACGGCGCTGCCTGCGCCTGTCCACGCCGGTGGGGCCGCTGGACGGCACCGATCCCATGCGCTGCCTGCGCTTCAACTGGGAGCAGCGCACCGGCTTCCTGGCGGTGGCCGATCTCGAGGGCGCGCCCTACCTGCATCTGTGCGAAAACCGCCCCTACGGCTGTTTCGACGCCAAGGAGCTGGACCGGCTGATCGACGAGCTGGGCACCCTCGGCGACCGGCTGGAGCGGCTCATCGCCCGCGCGGGCGACACGCTCTGAGGCCGCGAACGCCTCACCACTGCCGGGCCAGCTGCACGCAGGCATAGGCCAGGAGCGCGCTGACCGGCAGCGTCAGCAGCCAGGCCCAGACCATGCGCTCGACCACGGTCCAGCGGATCGCGTTCCAGCGCTTGGCCGCGCCCACGCCCATGATCGCGGCCGAGACGTTGTGCGTGGTCGACACCGGAATGCCGAACGCCGAGGCGGTGAGGATCACCGCCGCGGAGCTGCCTTCGGCGGCGAAGCCGTTGATCGGGTGCAGCTTGACCATCTTGTGGCCGAGGGTCTTGATGATTCGCCAGCCGCCGCCGGCGGTGCCGCCGGCCATGGTCAGCGCGCACAGCACGGCCACCCACGAGGGTACCTCGAAACCGCCGCTGGCGCTGCCGTGCACGCGCAGGAAGCCGAGCCAGCCCGGCAGCGCATCGAACTGTCCGGCCGAAGTGGCGCCGGCCAGCGCCAGCGCGATGATGCCCATGCTCTTTTGCGCATCGTTCATGCCGTGGGCCAGGCCCATGGTGCTGGCCGAGACGATCTGCGCCTTGCCGAAGAAGGCATTGACGAACGGCGCGCGGCCGAAGCGGCGCAGGAAGCCGCGCCGTTCGGCGCACCAGGCGAGCAGCGCGTAGAGCGCGCCCATCAGCAGGAAGCCGAGGGTAAAACCCATGAGCGGCGAGACCACCATCGGCACGATCACCTTGGGGACCACCCCGGCGCCCTGCCACCAGTGCGCGCCGCCCTGCAGCCAGATTACCGCGTCGAAGCGGTTGCCGGCGGCGGCGATCGCCGCGCCGACCAGCGCGCCGACCAGCGCATGGCTGGAACTGGACGGCAGCCCCCACCACCAGGTCAGCAGGTTCCAGGCGGTGGCGGCGGTCAGCGCACAGATCAGCAGCTGCGGCCCGGCCTCGATCACGCGGGTGTCGATGATCCCGGCGGCGATGGTCTTGGCCACCGCGGTGCCCCACAGCGCGCCGATCAGGTTGGTCACCGCGGCGAGCAGCACCGCCTGTCCGGGCGTCAGCACCTTGGTCGCCACCACCGTGGCGATCGAGTTGGCGGTGTCGTGAAAGCCGTTGATGTAGGTGAAGGCCAGTGCGATCAGCACCACCGCGGCGACCAGCCCCGGACTCATGCGCGCCTCCGCACGCGCGGGTCCGCGGCCGGCCGCGGCCCGGGCGCGGGCACGATGGCGAGGGGACGAGGACGCGGAACGCAGTCTCCGACAGGCATGCGCGGCTCCGTTACCGTGGGGTCCGTCAGGAATTCTTGAGCACGATCGAAAAGACGATGTTGCCGACGTCGCGGCACTTGTCGATCGCCTTTTCGATCAGTTCGAACAGATCCTTGGCCAGGATCGCGCGCATCGGGTCCGCACCCTCGGCGTAGAGCGTGCGGTAGGTGGCCAGCAGCATGCGATCGCCTTCCGATTCGAGCGCCTGCAGGCGGTCCTGCAGCTTGCGCACCGGCTCGATGCGCAGGCCGCGGCGCAGCTCGCCGATCATCTGCACGACCACCTCGGCCGACTGTTCGAGCACCTGCGCGCGCGGGGCGAAATCCACCCCGGCCACGCGCTCCCTGACGATGAGATAGCGCTCGGCGAACTTCTCCACCGTCTTCGGGATCTTGTACAGCGCGGCGTTGAGCGCCTCGATGTCCTCGCGGTCGAGCGCGGTGACGAAGGTGTTGATCAGCGCCTCGCTGATCCGCGCGGCGAGCGCCTTCTCACGCTGGCGACTGGCGGTGAAGGAAGCCATGCCGGCATCGGCGCCGTCGGCGACCAGCAGCCGCAGCGCCGCCGCGCTGTCCCGCGCCGCCGCCGCGCTCTCCTCCAGGAGCCCGTAGAACTTGTCGCCTTTGCCGAAGATGGTCTGCAGGGAAAACATCGAAACGCCAGAAATGCGGCCGCCGCCGATGACGATCATGTTACAGGCTGCGGCAACCGCGGGCGATGCGCCCCGCCAGGGCGGTTGCGGGTACACTCGAAAGCCCATGCCCCTTCGACACCGCTCCGCGCGATGCTGACCAGGATCGCGATCGTCCTGCTGCTCACCTTCTGCAACGGCTTTTTCGCGCTGTCGGAAATGGCGCTGGTGGCCTCGCGCAAGAGCCGTCTGCGCGAAATGGCCCGGCACAGCCGCCGCGCCCGCGTCGCCCTGCGCCACGCGCAGGCGCCCGAGCGCTTCCTGTCCACCGTGCAGGTGGGCATCACCCTGGTCATGCTGATCACCGGCGCGCTGGCCGGCGATGCCATGGGCGACGAGGTGGCCGCGCTGCTCGCCCGCAGCAGCACGCCGCACCTGGCGCCCTATGCGCACGTCGCCGGCATCGTGCTCGGCTTCGCGCTGGTGTCCTTCCTGCAGATCGTGGTCGGCGAACTGGTGCCCAAGCGGCTGGCGCTGGCCGCGCCGGAAAAGTTTTCCTCCTACGTGGCGGTGCCGATGCTGGTGCTGGCGCGCATCTGCGCGCCGTTCGTGTGGCTGCTCAATGCCTCCAGCGGCATGCTGCTGCGCCTGCTCAGGGTCGACGGCGAACGCCAGGGCGCGATCACCGAGGAGGAGATCCGCCTGCTGATCGCCGAGAGTGCCGAGCAGGGCGTGCTCGACATCGACGAGCGCAACATGGTCAACCGCGTGCTGCGCCTGGGCGACCGCACGGTGGACAGCGTGATGACGCCACGCCCGCGCATCGTCTGGCTGGACATGAACGCCCCGCGTGAGGAAAACCTGGCGGTGATGCGGGCGACGCCGTTCTCGCGCTACCCGGTCTACCGCGGCGGCGAGAACGACGTGGTCGGCGTGCTCGAGGTCAAGAGCCTGCTCGGCGAGCTGCTCGCCGGCGGCAGCCCGGAGCTGTTCCGGCGTCTGGCCAAGCCGCTCTACGTGCCGGCCACGGCGCGCGCGCTGGATCTGCTGGAGGAGTTCCGCGACGCCGAGACGCCGGTGGCGCTGGTGGTCGACGAATACGGCGACATCGAGGGCCTGGTCACGCTCAACGACCTGCTCGCCGCCGTGGTCGGCGTCACCCAGCTCGGCCACGGCAGCGGCGAGGAGGCGCCGCCGATCGTGCCGCGCGGCGACGGCAGCTGGCTGATCGACGGCGCGCTGTCGATCGAGGATCTGCGCGAGCTGCTGCAGGTGGACGAGCTGCCCGGCGAGGCCGAGCATGAATACCGCACCGCCGCCGGCATGGTGATGGCCGCGCTCGGCCGCATCCCGCAGGTGGGCGAGGTGTTCACCTGGCACGGCATCCGCTTCGAGGTGGTCGATCTCGACGGCGCGCGCATCGACAAGCTGCTGGTCACCCCGGCCCCGCGCATCACCGCCGCCGACGACGCGCAGTAACGCCTTCCCGGCGCGCGCGGCCCATTCGGCCGCCGGTTGCGCCAGCGACGCTCCCCCTTCACCGGCCGTCGCGCCCGAGCGCCAGGGCGGCCATGCGCTCGGCGTCGGCCAGGATGCCGTGCAGGATGCGCAGCTCGCGCTCGTCCGGCCGCGCGCGCATGACGAGGCGGCGCAGACGCAGCATGATCTGGGTCGGATCACGGCCCTTGTGGAAGTCGATCGCCTCCAGCGTGTCGGCCAGGTGGGCGAAGAAGCGCTCCAGCTGCTCGACCGGCGCCGGCGGCGGCGCAGGCGTGGTGACGACCGCCGCCGGCGTCGCCCGTTCCAGCACGGCCAGGCGCAGTTCGTAGGCCATCACCTGCACCGCCTGGGCCAGGTTGAGCGAGGCGTAGTCCTCGACGCTCGGGATGCGCACCGTGGCATGACAGCAGGCGAGCTCGGCGTTCTCCAGCCCGGTGCGTTCGTTGCCGAACACCAGCGCCACCGTGCCGCCCCGCGCCGCCTCGGCCACCGCCCGCGCGGCCGCCTCGCGGGGGCTGAGTTCCTCCAGTTCGACCTCGCGCCGACGCGCCGAAAGCCCGAGCGCCAGGGTGGCCGGCGCCAGCGCCGCCGGCAGATCCCCATGCACCGTCGCCGCCGCCAGCACGGCCACCGCGTTGGCCGCCAGCGCATCGGCCTCGCGGCTCGGGAACTGCGCCGGCGCGACCAGCGCCAGACGATCGAAGCCCATGGTGCGGATCGCCCGCGCGGCGGCGCCGATGTTGCCCGGATGCGAGGTGCGGACGAGGACGAAGCGGAAGGGCGCGGCGGCGTCGGTCATGAGGCCTTTCGGAAGAAAGCAAACGGCGCCAAAGCATAGTGCCTCCAAGACGCGAGGCTGCCCTGGGCACCGCGCGCCACGCCGTGCCGACACGGGCCAGGAAGGGTCGCTCTGCTAAGATCGCCGCCCCGTTTCGCGCTCTTTGGCCAAAGCCATGCCCAGACCCGCCGTCACCATCGCGGTGCGTGCCGCGCGCGCCGCCGGCAACGTGATCCTGCGCTACATGAACCGCATCGACGGCCTCAACGTCGTCGAGAAGCAGCGCATGGACTTCGCCTCCGAAGTCGATCGCCTGGCCGAGGCCGAGATCGTCAAGGAGTTGCGCCGCGCCTACCCCGACCACGCCATCCTGGCCGAGGAAGGCGGCGCGATCGGCAAGGGCGCGCTGACCTGGGTGATCGACCCGCTCGACGGCACCCACAACTACCTGCGCGGCATTCCGCATTTCTCGGTGTCGATCGCCCTGGTCGACAAGGGCGTGCCGGTCTACGGCGTGGTGTTCGACCCGCTGCGCGGCGAGCTCTTCACCGCCAGCCGCGGCGACGGCGCCTATCTGAACGACCGGCGCATCCGGGTGAGCCGCCGCGAGGGCCTGGCCGGCGCGATGATCGCCACCGGCTTTCCCTACCGCCAGCGCGCGCATCTGGATGCCCAGCTGGCGATGACCCGCGCGCTGCTCGCCGAGGCCGAGGACATCCGCCGCTCAGGCTCGGCCGCGCTCGATCTCGCCTACGTCGCCGCCGGCCGCTACGACGGCTATTTCGAACTCGGCCTCAAGCCCTGGGACATGGCCGCCGGCGCGCTGCTGGTGCAGGAGGCGGGCGGCCGCTACGGCGACCTCGCCGGACGCGACGGCCTGCCCGCGAGCGGCAACCTCCTGGCCGGCAACCTGCCCGTGGCCAAGGCGATGGTCGAGGTGATCGGCGCGCACGCCACGCCGGCCCTGCTCAAGGCCTGAACAGCCGCCGGCTCAAGGGGCCTTTTCCAGGAGCACCAGCGGCCGGCCGCGATCGTCGACCAGACCGCGCTGCAGCTCGATGAGCGCGGTGAAGCGCGGACACAGCGCGGCCAGCGACGGGCGCAATGCTTCCAGCCGCCGCCGCACGCGCGGCTCGAGCCCGCCGGCCAGCGTGGCGGCCTGATCGCGCAGACGCATCGCGCGCTCGAGATCGCCGCTCATCGCCGCGGCGAGCGCCTGTTCGCCCAGCACGCCGGCCAGCCAGCCGGAAAGCTCGCCGCCGAGCTGCTCGACATAGGCGTCGAAAGCCTCGCCGTGCCAGTCACGGCTGGTGTGGCTGGCGGCGATGCGTGCCTTGAGCTTGGCCGCCGCCGCGGCCAGACGTTGCCGGAAGTCCACCTGCGCGGCCGCGTCCAGATCGAGCTTCGCACCTGCCGCGGCGAGTTCGGCCTGGGCCAGGTCGACGCCGCGCAGGGCGATCGCCCGCAGCGGCGGCAGCAGGGCGCGGGCCTCGCGCTCGAAACCGGCGAGCCGCGCCATCGCCGCCGCATCCAGCGGCACCGGCCGACCGTCGCTGCGCAGGCGCCCCTGCTGCAGTTCGACCTGCCGCGGCGGCGGCTGCGCCCGCTCGAACAGCAGCCGATCGGCCTCGAAGCGCACGTCGTAGCTGCTTTGCACGCGGCAGCCGGCGATGAGCTCCTGCGCCGCCGCCGGCGAGGCCAGGCCCAGCAGGCCCAGCAGGCCCAGCAGGCCGAGCAGGCCGAGGACGACACCGATGCCGCCACGGCACGACCGGCGCCAGGCGCACGCGATGGCCTTCATCGCCGGCCTGTGGTCGTCGCGTGCCGGACGAAGGCCGCGCGTGTGTCCGGCCGTCCGAGTGCCCAGGCCAGCCACAGCGTCAACGCCAACAGCAGGGCCTTGAACACCAGGCTGAGCAGGAAGGCGCGCTGTAGATCGTCGATCATGGCGAGCAGCATCGGCGCCCAGGCCGGCTGCGCGCGCGCATGCGCACGCGCCGTGTCGAACTGGTGCCACCGGGCGAGCATCATGAGCCCGCTCGCCAGGGCCCAGCAGGCGACCGCCAGCAAGGCCAGCCGCAGCGGCTGGCGGGCCCAGGCCTGCCGCAACAGGGCGCCGGCGCACAGCACGACGAGGATCAGGCAGGCGGCCAGGTAGGGCCAGGCGCCATAGCGCAGGTATTGCGCACCGCCGAGCGCGGCGAGCAGCACGCACAGCCAGCAGCCAATGCGCCATCCGCTGGGACGCCAGCGCATTCAGGCGCCCGCCTGGAGCCGGGCAAGGTCGGCCAGCACCTGCGCGACATTGCGCTCGGGGTCGACGTCCTCGTACACCTTGGCGATGCGGCCGGCCGGATCGATCAGGAACGTGCAGCGCCGCGCATGCGGCGTGCCGGCCGTCTCGGTGAGCACGCCGTAGGTACGCGCCACCTGGCCGTCGGCATCGGATAGCAGCGGAAACGGCAGGTGGTACTTGGCCGCGAACTGCGCATGCGAGGTCACCGGATCCAGGCTCACGCCGACCACGTCGGCGCCGGCCTGGCGCAGCTTGACGACGCCGTCGCGGAAGGCGCAGGCCTCGCTGGTGCAACCGGGGGTGAAATCGCGCGGATAGAAATAGAGCACCAGCCAGCGGCCGCGATGATCTTCCGGCGACTGCCAGCGGCCGTGCTGGTCCTGGAGGCGGAACGTCGGCGCCGGCTCGCCGACTCGGACCGCGGCGGCGAACACCGGCAAGGCAAGCATCAAACAAACCAGACAACCCAGCAGACGGCGCATGGCGCAACTCCGGTGCGGACGAGGGGCCTCCAGTGTAATCGCCGCACCCATGCACGCCGTCATGGCCGGAAGCGGAGCGGCCACCGGCTGCGCCGATGCGGGTGGCATAATCGCCCGCACATCCGCGACGGAGACATCCCATGCTCAGCCATCTCTTGGTCGGTTACGACGGCTCGGAAAGCGCAAAGCATGCGTTCCAGTTCGCGGTCGAGCTGGCGCGGCTCTGTCAGGCGCGCATCCGCGTGGTGTCGGTGCTGCAGGTGAGCGAGGGCGGCGCCGACGCCTGCGCCCTGCTGATGGCCGAGACCAACAACGAGCGGCTGGAGGAAATCCGCAGCGAGCTGGCCGCGCTCGCGCCGGCGGCCATGGATCGCATCGAGATCGTGGTGCTGCACGGCAGCCCGGGCGACCTCATCCTCGAGCAGGTGCGCCAGTACGACATCGACCACATCGTGCTGGGCCACACCGAGCGCGGCGCGCTGGCCCGCTGGCTGGTCGGCTCGGTGTCCGCCGACATGCTCGCGCGCGCGCACCTGCCGGTGACCATCGTGCCCTGAACGGCGCGGGCGCCGCGGCCTCGCCGCGGGTGATCGAAGTCGTATGCTTGGGGCAGTCTGCCCACGCGCGGCCTGTTGCCGTCGGCCTTTTGGAAAAGCCGCCCATGCACCCTCATTCCGCCCTGCCCTGGACCCTGGAAAGCATCGATCTCGCACGCGTCGAGGTCGCCAAGGTCAGACACAACGAGGCGTTGTTCTTCCTGATCTGCAGCTCCTCGTTCATCGAGAGCGGCTCGGATCTGTACACCCGCAACCTGGTCGAGTTCTTCACCGGCGACGAGGAAGTGCGCCAGTGGCTGCGCGAGCACTGGGAACCGGAGGAACTGCAGCACGGGCGCGCGCTCGCCGCCTACATCCGCCGCGTGTGGCCGGAATTCGACTGGGACGCGGCGTTCGCCTCGTTCTGGGAGGAGTACCGCGCCACCTGCACGCTCGATGAGCTGGAACCCACCCGCGGGCTGGAACTGGTCGCGCGCTGCGTGGTCGAGACCGGCACCGCCACCATGTACCGGGCGCTCCACGCGATCAGCGACGAGCCGGTGCTGCGCGAGATCACCAACAACATCAAGAGCGACGAGGTGCGGCACTACAAGTACTTCTACCAGTACTTCCGCCGCTATCGCGAACAGGAAAGACTCGGCCGCTACCAGGTGTTCCGCGCGCTGCTGCGGCGGGTGCGCGAGATCAAGGGCGAGGACGGCGACATCGCGCTGCGCCACGTCTACTACCACTGCTATCCGCAGCGCCGCGACGACGTGGCCGAGTTCCGCCGCGTGGCCGGCCGTGCCGAACAGCTCCTGCGTCGGCATGCGCCTATCGAGATGACGGTGAAGATGCTGCTCAAGCCGATCGAGCTGCCGCCGCGCATGCAGGACGCGCTGGAAAAACCCCTGGCGAGCCTGGCCGCCAAGCTGTTCCTGCACTGAAAAAAGCGGCACGCGCCGCGGCGCACGATAAACTTGGCGGTCATGCCCGGCATGCCGCGCCCCGCCCTGTCCCGCTCCCTGCTCGCCGTCCGCCACTGGCCGGCGTGGCTCGGCGTGGGCGCGATCTGGATGCTGGCCCAGCTGCCTTATCCGCTGCTGCTCGCGCTCGGCCGCGCGCTGGGGGCGCTCATCGTGCGCCTGCCCTCGCCGCGCCGGCGGATCGCCGCCGCTAACATCGCGCTGTGCTTTCCCGAGCTTTCAGCGCGCGAACGCGCCGCGCTGGTCGATGCGCATCTGCGCGATCTCGGCCTGATGCTGGTCGAGTTCGCGCTCGGCTGGATGGGCCGTGCGCGCGCGCTGGAGCGCATCCCGCTCGAAATCGAGGGCCTCGAACACCTGCAGGCGGCCCGGCGCGCCGGCCGCGGCGTGCTGCTGGTCGGCGGCCACTTCTCGCACCTGGAGCTGTGCGCGCGGCTGGTGTCCGCGCGCATCCCGATCGCCGGCATGTACCGGCGGATGGACTCGCCGGTGTTCGAATGGGCGGTGCTGCGCGCGCGGCTGCGCTACGCCGAGGCGATGTTCGACAAGGACGACATCCGCGGCACGGTGAAATACCTGCGCGGCGGCGGCACGCTGTGGTACGCGCCGGATCAGGACATGCGCAGCAAGGACAACGTCTTCGTGAGTTTTTTCGGCGTGCCGGCGGCCACCATCACCGCCACCCATCACCTGGCCCGGCTTTCGGGCGCCTGGGTGATCCCGTTCTTCCACCAGCGTCGGCCGCAGGGCGGCTACGTGCTCAAGCTCGGCGCGCCGCTCCAGGACTTTCCGAGCGCCGACGTCGCCGCCGACACCGCCCGCGTCAACGCCTGCATCGAGCAGATGGCGCGCGCGGCCCCCGAGCAGTACCTGTGGGTGCACAAGCGCTTCAAGACCCGCCCGCCGGGCGCCGCCCCGGTGTACTGACGGCGCGCCTGGCCTCGTGCAGCTTGGCGTATTTCAGGAACACGTAGAACGCGCCGGTCACGCTGGCGATGAAGCCGGCCCAGCCGTTGAGGAAGTAGCGCTTGAGGAGGTACTGGCGCAGGAAGAACAGCGGCGGATAGCAGACCATGCGCAGGCCGGTGAAACGCTGGCCGCGGCGCAGCTTGTGCGCGACCAGACCGCTGCTGTAGCGGTTGATCTTCTCCACCCGGCTGGCGATGTCGGCATCGCCGGCGTTGACGAAGTCGGCCGCGCGCAGGGTCTTGACCGGGCCGTCGGCCACCACCGAGGCATGCACCTCGACGTCGTTCATGCGCGCCCGGCGACGGTCGAACAGACGCAGGTGGCCGTTGCGTGCGCTCAGGCGGTGCTGCACGGTCCAGAACATGCGCTCGCGGCGCGGCAGGCGGAAGCCGGCGTGGCGCGGCGCGATGAGCGCGCGCTCGATCACCGCGCGCGTGCCGGGCGAGAGGATCTCGTCGGCGTCCAGGTTCAAGATCCAGTCGTGCGTGGCCATGTCGATGGCCCGTTGCTTCTGCGGGCCGTAATCGTCGAACGGATGCACCGCCACCCGCGCGCCGTGCCGGCGCGCGATCGCCAGCGTGTCGTCGGTCGAGCCCGAATCGAGCACCACGATCTCCTCGGCCCAGTCGACCGCGACGAGGCAGGCGTCCAGGGTGTCGGCATTGTTGAAGGTGATCACCACCACGGAGAGCGGTTCACGGCGCATCGTCGGCTCCCTGCACCAGCACGGCGCACCACAACGCCAGCAGCCAGGCGAACAGCAGGCCCCACCACGCCGAATAGAAGGCCAGATGGCTGTTGAGCGGGAACAGCATGGCGCCGAGCGCGACCGTGGCCGGAAAGGCGCGCTCGCGCGATGCCGCGTCGGCGCGCCGGAATGCCCGGCAGGCCAGCGCCACGCCAGCACACCACAGCGCCAGACCGAGCACGCCGGTCTCGCTCAGCACTTCCAGCACCAGCTGATGCGCATGACAGGCGCCCTCGCCCACGCCGCAGGACTCGGCGACCAGAAAGTGATCCCCTGCCGGCGCCACCTCGGGATAGGCATAGCGGAATCCGCGCACGCCCACGCCGGTCAGCGGATGGAGGGCGACCATGCGCAGGCCGGCGCGCCAGATGTCCAGCCTGCCGGTGAGTGCCTGATCGACGCCGCCGGCATCGCCCTGCAACACCGCCAGCGTGCGTTCCATGCGCGCGTGGAAACGCGGCGAGCCCTGCCAGGCGAGCGCGCCGGCAAGCGCGCACAGCGCCGCCGCGGCGAGGACGAGACCGAGGAACCGGCGCGGCGAGCCCGCCTCGCGCCAGGCAAAGGCCAGCGTCACCAGCGCATAGATCACCCAGGCCGAACGCACGCCGGCGAGCAGAATAGGACCGAGCAGCAGCAGCCAGGCGACCAGGAGTGCCGCCCTGCCGCCCCACTGGCGCGCCGTCCACAACGCGAACGGCGCGAGCACGGCGAGCGACGGGCCGAGCTTGAGATTGCCGGCGCCGAAGATGCCGGAGATACGCTCGGCCTCGGCCGGCCCGCCCAGACTGTATCCGCTGGCGATCTGCACCCAGGCATCCAGCACCCACCAGGCGACGACGAGGGCGACCGCGCGATACAGCAGCGCCGGCCGGTCAGGGCCGCGCAGCACCAGGCAGGCATAGAGGCCAAGCGGCAGATAGCGCAGCAGCCCGGCCACCGTGCTCCAGCTGCGCGCCGGCGCCACCGCCGCGAACGCCGACAGCAGCGCCGCACCCACGTAGGCGCCGAGCAGCCAGGCGAACAGTCGCGCGCCGGGCGCGGCGGCGAGGGCGTGCCGGTCGCGGCTCAGCGCAAAGACGCATCCGCCCACGCACAGCGCGGTACCGAGCTCGGCCAGCCGCCCGAACGGCAGCAGCGCGATCACCAGCCAGAACGGCCACAAGGCGGGCGGAAAGGCACGCAAAACGGAGCGGATCGGCATCGCTGGCCCAAGCCCTGGGACTTTTTTGAGAAGGCGCGATTGTACGGCCGGCGTGCCGCTCAGCCGGCGACGAGTTCCTGGTAGAGCGCCAGCGTGGCGCGCTGCATGTCGGCCAGCCGGTAATGCCCGAGCGGCGCGATCGGCGGCGCCACGCGCAGGAGTTCGGCGGCGCGCTCGACCAGCTTCTCGCGGTCGCCCGGCGGCACCCGTCCGGCCGGATAGAGCTCGGCCAGCAGCTCGCCGACCCCGCCGTGCGCGTAGCCGAGCACCGGCCGGCACAGCGCCAGCGCCTCGATCACGGTGCGGCCGAAGGCTTCCGGCTTGGTCGACAGCTGCAGCACCAGCGCCGACTCGGCGAAGACGTCGCGCACGTCCGTGCGTGCCGGGCTCAACGCGACCTTGGCGGCCAGGCCGCGCGCCTCGATCAGCGCACGCAGCTCGGCGGCATAGGCCTCGCGGCCGGGCTCGAGCACGCCGAGCAGCAGCAGGCGCACGTCGATGCCGCGGCGAGCGAGCTCGGCGACGAGCTCGACGGCGTCATGGTGGCCCTTGAGACGCGTGCCGCGCCCGGGCAGGGTGAGCAGCGGCGCCCCGGCCAGCTGCGGAAAGCGGGCGTAGAAATCGCGCCGCCAGGCGTCCTCCGGCCGATGGCCATAGGGAAACGCCGCCGGATCGATGCCGCGCGGAATCACCCGCAGTCGCGTGGTGTCGAGCTGCGGGTAGTGGCTGATGAGATGGTCGCGCACCGTCTGCGAGACGGCGATCACCCGTTCGCCGCGCAGCATGATCGCGCTGTAGCGCCCCGGCGTGTTGAGCCCGTGCACGGTGGTGACCAGATGCGGCCGCGGGGAGAGGCCGCGCAGCGCCCACCAGGCCAGCCACGCCGGCAGCCGCGAGCGCGCATGCACGATGTCCGGCCGCAGCGCGCGCAGCCGCCGGCGCAGCGGGGCGACCCTGGCCAGCGCGCGCAGGGATTTGCTGCCGATGTCGAGGCCGATGTGCTCGCTGCCGGCGGCCTCGAGCTGCGGCACCAGGCGGCCGCCCGCCGAGATCACCACCGACCGGTGCCCGGCGGCGACCAGCGCCTGGCCGATTTCCAGCACCGAACGCTCCGCGCCGCCCGAATGCAGCGCGGGAATCAGTTGGACCACGGTCAGGCGCTTGAACGGCGGCTCGGCAGCGGGCATGCGCGGTGGGCAGGTGGTGTCAGTCCTTTGGACACAAGCAGCGATCGTGCCAGCAACGGCCGTCCTGCGGGGGTGCTCAGTCGCCGAGCACGTAGTGCGCGCCGCAATAGGGACAGACGGACTCGCCGCCGTCCTCGATGATCGGCAGGTAGACCCTGGGATGCGAGTTCCACAGCGCCATGCCCGGCAGCGGGCAGGACAAGGGCAGGTCCGCGCGCGTCACTTCATAGCGGTTTTCGGCATTGGCCGGGATCGACGTCACGGCGGCATCGGAACGCGACATGGCAGGCTCCTTGGGCACAAAAAGGGCTTTTAGAAAGCTGCCATGGTAGCAGCGGCGGCCAGCGGGACCGCCGCAAGAAGCGGGCGCCGACCGGGTGATCGGCGCCCTGGAGCGGTCAATGGGCCACCGCGCCCTCGGTGGTGATCTGGACCTTGATCTCGTCACTGACGTTGGGCACGTAGGCGCCCACGCCGAACTCCGAGCGCTTGAGCGTGGTGGTGGCGTCGAAGCCGATCGCCTGCGCCTTCAGCATCGGATGCTCGCCGACCTTGTTGAGCTTGGCATCGAGCACCACTGGCCGGGTCACGCCGTGCACGGTGAGATCGCCGGTGACCTTGTAGCGGCCGCTGCCCTTGGCCTCCACCCGGGTGCTCTTGAAGGTGATGACGGGGTATTTCTCCGCGTCGAAGAAATCGGGCTTCTTGAGGTGCTCGTCCAGCTTGGCGACGTGGGTGTCGAGCCGCTCCAGCGGCAGCGTCACCTCGACCGAGGACTTGGCCGGGTCCTTCTCGTCGAACACCAAGGTGCCCTCGCCCAGGCCGAGCTCGGCCACCGGATGGGAGAACCCGAAATGGCTCCAGCTGAAGATCACCATGGTGTGGTTGGGATCGAGCTTGTAGCTGACCGGGTCGGCGTGCGCGGCGAGGGCGGCGGAGCCGAGCGCCAGGGCGAGGGCAAGGCGGGGAAAGCGCATGGCAGACACTCCTTGAGGTTGGTGAGCGGACAGAAGGTTTTTCAGACGATCGCGCAGGCTTCCTCGAAGGCCAGCCGCGGGCTGCGCGGGAAGAGATCGCGGCTTGGGTCACCGTAGCCGATGTTGATCAGGAAATTGGACTTCACTTGGCTCTCCGGAAAGAAGGCCGCATCCACGCCCGCGTTGTCGAAGCCGGACATCGGCCCGCAATCCAGCCCGAGCGCACGCGCGGCCATGATCACGTAGGCGCCCTGCAGGGTGGCATTGCGGAAGGCGGTGACCTCGATCAGCGCCGGGTTGCCGACGAACCAGCTCTTCGCGTCGGCATGCGGGAACAGCTGCGGCAGGCGTTCGTAGAAGGCGTAGTCGGTCGCGACGATGGCGGTGACCGGCGCGGCCAGGGTCTTGGCGCGGTTGCCCTCGGAAAGATGCGGGGCGAGCCTGGCCTTGGCCTCGGCGGACTTGACGAACACCAGCCGCATCGGCTGGCAGTTGGCGCTGGTCGGCCCCCATTTGGCCAGCTCGTAGATCTGCCGCAGCTGCTCATCGCTCACCGGCGTGGGCAAAAAGGCGTTATAGGTACGCGCCTTGCGGAACAGCTGGTCCAGGGCTTCATCGGGTAGGTTGTCGTTCATCGGCTCGGGCTCTTTCAAGATGAGAGGCTGCAAGGACGCGCCGGCGACCGGCGCCCAGACTTCCGAGTGTAAGCCCGCAACCGGCCAACGACAGTGGCGATGAGCGAAAAGACCGTGCAGGACGTGGCGACAATGCCGATGTGCTGGGTGATCACCGACCGTGCCGCCGGCCATCAGCGCCAGGCGCTGGCGCTGGCCGGGGCGCTCGGCCTGCCCACGCGTCACCTGGTGCTCGAACCGCGCGCGCCGTGGGCGTGGTTCGCGCCGCGCCGGCTGCCCGGCGGACGCCTGGCGCTGACGCCGGCCGCACGGCGGCTCTTCGCGCCGCCGTGGCCGGCGCTGGCGATCGGCTGCGGACGCGGCGCGGCCTTGCTGACCCGTCTGCTGGGACGCCTGCAGCCTGACTGCTACCGCGTGCAGCTGCTCGATCCGCGCATCGCTCCCGGGCACTGGGACTGCGTGATCGCGCCGGCCCACGATCGCCTGGCCGGCGCCAACGTGCTGACCACGCTCGGCGCGCTCAACCCGATCGACGACGACTGGCTGGCCGCCGGGCGGGCGGCCTTTCCCGCCCTCGCCGCGTTGCCCGCGCCACGCCTGGGCGTGCTGCTCGGCGGCCCGCGCCGCGACCTGGCCTTCGACGAGGCCTATGTCGATGCGCTGGCCGCGCGCCTGCGCACCTGGGTCGCCGGCAGCGGCGGCAGCTTGCTGACGGTGGCCTCCCGACGCACCCCGCCGGCCCTGGCGCGACGCTTGCGCGCGGCCCTGTCCGCGCTGCCCGGCCTGCACTGGACCGGCGCCGGCGATGGCCCCAATCCCTATCAGGGCGTGCTCGGCTGGGCTGACCGCCTGCTCGTCACGCCCGATTCGGTGAGCATGCTCTCCGAGGCCTGCGCGGTCGGCTGTCCGGTGGCCAGCTTCGCGCCGGCGCCGCTGCCGGCCAAACTCGAACGCCTGCACCGGGCCCTGCGGGCGGGCGGGCATCTGGGCGATCTGGACCAAGACCGCCGGGTGCCGCCGCTGCGCGAGGCCGGGGTCATCGCGCAGGCCGTGCTCGACCGCTTTGCCGCCCGAGCGTCGCCCGGCCGGGCCTCATGAAGCGGCCTCGTCGGCGCGTCCTGCACCGGGCAGCGTGACCGAACGCAAGCCCTCGATGACGCGCAACGCCTCGGCCAGCCCCAGCAGCTGCTCGCGACGCAAGGGATGGTTGAAGCGCAAGGTCAGCTGATCGCCGTCGGCACGCGGTTTCAGCACGATCCGCGCCAGCGGCAGGCGCCGCTGCGCCACGATGGCCGCCACCGCCGCCAGCGCCGATGGCGCAGCCGGGTCCATCGTCAGCCTGAGGCGATCGGCGCGCCGCGCCAGCACGCGTCGCTGCAGCGGTTTGAGCAGCACCAGGATCGCCCAGGCCATCGCCGTGCCGAACACGGCGGCGGCATACAGACCGGCCCCGGCCGCCAGGCCGATCGCCGCCACCGCCCACAGGCCCGCCGCGGTGGTCAGCCCGCGCACCATCTGCCGATGCTCGACGAACAGAATGGTGCCGGCGCCGAGAAAGCCGATGCCGCTGATCACCTGCGCGGCGATCCGGGAGGGATCGAGCACCATGTGCGGCAGCGCCAGCACTGCGCTGAAACCGTAGGCGGAGACGATGACCACCAGCGCCGCGCCCATGCAGACCAGCATGTGGGTCCGCAGTCCGGCCGCCCATTCGTGGCGTTCGCGGTCCAGGCCGATCACCCCGCCGAGCAGGGCCGCGAGCAATAGACGCCACCCGATGTCCCAGGCGCTGATCATTGGCAGTCCTCCCAGGATGTCGATCGTGCAGGACGTCTTTTCAAAAGGCGAAACCCAGCGCCGCGGCGATCGCCTGGACCTGGTTGCCGATGCGCTCGAGCGTGGGCTCGCGCGGGGCCAGCCGCGGGCGCAGGTCCAGCGTGCAGGCGAGCGATCGCCCGAGCAGGTCGGCGTGCGCGGCGGCGAGCGTGTCGGCGTGGGCGGGCCCGATGAGGCCGGCCGCATGGCAGGCCTTGATCAGTGCCGCGGTGGCGGTCGCCTCGAGCAGGGCCGGATGCCGGGCGGCATGCGCCAGCACCAGCCCCTGCAGCAGGAACTCGATGTCGAGCAGCATGCCCGGACCCTGCTTCAGATCCAGCCATGCGGCATCGGAACGGTCGCGCTCGGCGCGCCAGCGCCGGCGCATCGCACTCACCTCATCGCGCACGGCAGCCGGATCGCGCACCGCCGATAAGACTTCCCGCCGCACCGCGGTCGCCGCGGCCTGCACCGCGGCGTCGCCGGCCACCGGCCGCGCGCGCAACAGCGCCTGGTGCTCCCAGGTCCAGGCACGCGCCTGCTGGTAGGCGGCGAAGGATTCCAGGCTGGAGACCAACAGCCCCTTGGAGCCGTCCGGGCGCAGGCGCGCGTCGACCTCGTACAGGCGCCCCGCGCGGGTCAGCGCGGTGAGCCAGTTGATCACCCGCTGGGCAAGGCGCTGGTACCAGCGCATCCCGTCGAGCGGGCGCGGGCCGTCGCTCTGCGCGGCGGCGCGGGCGCCGTCGTAGACGAACACGAGGTCGAGATCGGAGGCGAAACCGAGTTCCTCGCCGCCCAAGCTGCCATAGCCCAGCACGGCGAAACCCGACCCCGGTCCCGGCAGCCGGCCGTGCTGGGCGACGAGCTCGCGCTCGGCCAGCGCCAGCACTGCGCCGACCACCGACTCGGCCAGCGCGGCGAGCCGGCGCGCGGTGGCCACCGCGTCGACACGACCGTCGCCGAAGGCCAGGCCCAGGCGAAAGGCCAGTGAATCCTTGACCTCGTTGAGCCGTTCGAGCTCGGCCTCGGCCTCGCGCTCGTCCAGCGCGCCGAGCGCGCGGCTGATTTCGGCGGCGATGTCGGCGCGCTTGAGCGGCAGCTGGTCGATGCGCGGGTCGAGCACGTCGTCGAGCAGCAAGGGCTGGGCGATCACCCGCTCGGCGAGCAGGGCGTGGTCGGCGAACAGCCGGGCCAGGCGCAATCGCGCGGCCGGCTGCTCCTCGAGCAGGGCGAGATAGGAGGAGCGTCGCGCCACCGCCTGTACCAGCCGGCACAGCCTGAGCAGGCTGACCGCCGGGCGCTGCGTCTGGCGGGCGGCGGCGATGAGCTGCGGCAGCAGCCGGTCGAGCTGCTCCCGGGTGCGCGCCGGCATCGCCCGCAGCGGCGCCGAACAGGCCAGCTGGTGCAGCGCCTCGGCGACCTCGCCGGCGGCAGCGAAACCGGCCGCCTCGAGCTGCGCGACGGTCGGCGGCGCCTGGGCCGCCTGCCGCCACAGGGCGACGTCGTCCGCGGCGGCAGCGGCGGCGGCACCACGACCGGGCGGCATCAGCACTGCGGCGAATTCCTCGGCGACCACCGCGCGGTGCCGGGCCAGTTCGGCGGCCAGCGTGGGCCAGTCCGGATAATCGAGCCCGAGCGCGATGCGCTCGCGGCTGAGCGCGTCCTCGGGGACGTCGTGGGTCTGCGCGTCGCGCAGCATCTGCACCCGGTTCTCCAACCGGCGCAGGAAACCGTAGGCCGCGCGCAGCGCCCGGGCCCGCGCCGCCGGGATCAGGCCGCGCGCCTCGCAGGCGGCCAGCGCCGGCAGCAGTCCGCGGACCCGCAGCGAGGGCTCGCGGCCGCCGCGGATCAGCTGCACCAGCTGCACGATGAACTCGATCTCGCGGATGCCGCCGGGGCCGAGCTTCAAGTTGTCGGCCAGATCCTTGCGCGCCACCTCGGCATCGATCAGCGCCTTCATCTCGCGCAGGCCGGCGAAGGCGGTGTAGTCCAGATACTTGCGATAGACGAACGGGCGCAGCAGCTCCAGCAACCGCTTGCCGGCCAGGCGATCGCCGGCGACCGGGCGCGCCTTGATCCAGGCATAGCGTTCCCAGTCGCGGCCCTCGCTCTGGTAGTACTGCTCCATCGCCGCGAACGACAGCACCAGCCGGCCCGCCTGGCCGAACGGGCGCAGGCGCAGGTCCACGCGCGCGGCGATGCCGTCCACGGTGGGCTCGCCGAGCAGCCGCAGCAACTGGCGCGCCAGGCGGGTGAAGAACTCGCCGTTGTCCAGCGGGCGCGCGCCGTCGGTCTGGCCGCCGTGCGGGTAGGCCAGCACGAGGTCGACGTCGGAGGAGAAATTGAGCTCGCCGCCGCCGAGCTTGCCCAGCCCCATCACCACCAGCCGCTGGCGCACCCCGGCGGCATCGCGCGGCTGACCGAAGCGCGCGGCGAGCGTGCGTTCGCACCAGCCGAGCGCGGCGTCGAGCAGCACCTCGTAGAGCACGCTGGTGGCGGCCAGCGTTTCGCCGAGCTCGTCCAGGCCGTTGACGTCGCGGAACACCAGCCGCAGGGCCTCAGCGTGCCGGAAACGGCGCAGGGCGGCGAGCGCGCCGGCCTCGTCCGCTGGCAGCCGCAGCGCGTCGAGGCGCGCGCCGGCGTCGGCGCTGGCGCGCAGCCGTTCCAGGCCCTGCGCGGCAAGCAGCGCGGGCTCGCGGCGCCAGACCTCGAAGGCGAAATCGCTGGCCAGCAGGGTGCGACGGATGCGCTCGGCGACGCCGGCGTCGTCATAGAGCAGCACGCCCGCGGCGCGGCAACGCGCCATCAGCTCGGCATAGCGGTCGTCGATCAGGGCGCGCAGCGCCGGCGATTCGCGGCTGGACATGGCCGCCATTGTGCGCGGCGGCACGGATGAATCGCCAGCAACCCTTTACGGCAAACCCACACGCGATTGATGGCCATACCGTTACATTCCCGTTTCACTCGGATGACAACCCAAAGGCGCCCATGGCTCGATCCGCCCCGCCCCGCCGCCGCTGGCACCGCAGCGCCGTCCTCTTGACGCTAGCGGCACTCGGCTTCGTGGTGCTGACCGGCTGGCTGGACGGCGGCGCCGGCGTGGCACCCGGACGCCTGCTGGCCCAGCCGCTCTATCCGCTGGCCAATGCGCTGCCCGGTCTGTTGCTCGCCGGGCTGCTGCTCGCGCTGACCCGCCGGGTGCTGCTGTCCTTCGGCCTGGTGCTCGCGCTGCAGGGCCTCCTGGTGACGGTGAGCCGGCTCAAGATGCAGAACCTGCGCATGCCGTTGGTGCCGGCGGATTTCGACATGCTGGGCCAGTTGCGCGGCGGCGGCGCGCATCTGCTACTCGGCTATCTGCCGCGCGGGTTTTGGCCTTATCTGGCCGCGCTCGCCGCGCTGGGAATGATCGTCGCGCTCTGGCGCCGCGAACCGCCGCTGCTGACGCCGCGACCGCGCCTGGCGCGCCTTCTGGCCGGTGGCGCATGCGCCCTCGCGCTGGTCAGCCTGATCGCCGGCCTGCCGCTCTGGGGTGCGCTCTACAACGGCCACCGGTTGTGGCTGGAACCGTGGTCGGCGAGCGGCACGGTGGAGCATTCCGGCCTGCAGAGCGCGCTGGTGATGTACCGCCTGCAGGACGCCACGCGCCGTCCCAAGCCCGACCCGCGCGCCGCCGCCGCGCTGATCGGCGAAACCTCGCCGGCCGTGCGCGAGCGGCTGCAGCAGGCGGGCGTCGGCGAGCGTCCGGACATCGTCGTGGTGCAGAGCGAGTCCTTCTTCGATCCGGCCATCCTGCGCGGCTATGCCGGCACCGACCTCACCCCGAACCTGCACCGCCTGGCCGCGCAGGGCGCGAGCGGCCCGCTGCGCGTGCCCACCTTCGGCGGCGGCACCATCCGTACCGAGTTCGAGGTGCTCACCGGGCTCTCGCTGCGCTATTTCGACGAGCTCAAGTTCCCCTACCTGCAGATGCGCGCGAAGGTGGTGCCCGGCCTGGTGCGCAGCCTGCGCGCACACGGCTACGAGACGCTGGCGATCCACGGCAACGACCCGGGCTTCTGGAACCGCAGCCAGGCCTTCCGCGCGCTGGGCTTCGACCGCTTCGTCGCCCAGTCGGCGTTTCCCGCCGATGCGCCGTACGACGGCAAGTACATGGCCGACCGCGCGATGACCGACCAGATCCTCGATGAGCTCAAGGACAGCGGACCGCCGCAGTTCGTCTTCGCGATCAGTCTCGAGGCACACGGCCCCTATGACGTCGAACCGGCCGATCCGGCCGAGCGCGACGCCATCCCGGTGCCGCCCGGGGTCACCGGCAAGGCCCGTCGCGAACTGCAGAACTACCTCTATCACATCCGCCATGCCGACCAGGAGCTGGGCCGGCTGGCCGAGGCGCTCGCCGCGCGCGAACGGCCGACCCTGCTGCTGTTCTACGGCGACCATCTGCCGGGGCTGACCGACAGCTTCCGCGCGCTGGGCTTCGTCGATGGCCGCGACATGCTGAGCGAGCCCGGCACCTGGCTGCTGCTCGACACCCACGGCGGCGACCGGCCCGCCCGCGAGGAGCTGGCCGCCTGGATGCTGCCCGGACGCGTGCTCGCCGCCGCCGGCATCCACGACGAGCCCTACTTCGCCCTGACCCAGGTACTGGCCCCGCAGCTCACGCCGCTGACCCGTGCGCCGGAGGCGCCGCCTGTGGATGCGCTGCGCGACCGCACCCTGGACCGGGCGATGGCCAGCGTCGCGCGACTGCGCCTGGACGGCAAACTCGACCGCCTGTTCGCGCCGCAGGGCCTGCTCGCGCCGCCCAGGCCGCCGCGCACCGGGCCCTTCGAGGACACGCCGATGCGCGGCGTCTCGCAGTAACCCGCGCCACCCGTCCGCGCCCGATCGGCTTGGGCCGCATGGACCGCGACCGGTAAGATCCGGCGCATCACGATGGACAGTGCCCGCGCCAGCACGATGCCTTTGGGAAGCCCGCCCGCGGCCCGGCGCGCGGATGGCGTTTCCTCGCCGCCACAAACGGCCGCCACGGCCGCAGTCCCGAGCCATCCGCCCGCGCGCGATCTCGCGCAAGCCCGGTTGCCCCGAGGCGACGGATGAGCGCGACGCCGCCCCCCGCGGCCACGGCCCGGCGCTGGCCGTGGCTCGGCGAGTTCCTGGCCGGTGAAGCACGTGCCTGGGTGTACGTCGGCAAATGCGTGCTGGCGATCTTCCTCACCGGCTGGCTGGCGATGTGGCTGCAGCTGGAAAAGCCCTCCACCGCGATGCTGACGGTGATCGTGGTGATGCACCCGCAAAGCGGCATGGTGCTGGCCAAGAGTTTCTACCGCGTGCTCGGCACGCTCACCGGCAGCCTGTTCGGGCTGGCGCTGATGTCGGCCTTTCCGCAGCAGCGCGAGCTCTTTCTGTTCCTGCTGGCGCTGTGGGTGGCGCTGTGCGCGGGCGGCGCCACGCTATACCGCAACTTCATGGCCTACAGCTTCGTGCTGGCCGGCTACACGGCGGTGATCGTGGTGCTGCCGGCGATCAGCGATCCGCGGCAGATCTTCGACTCGGCGGTGATGCGCGTGAGCGAGGTGCTGCTCGGCATCGGCGTCACCGCGGTGGTGAGCGACCTCATCCTGCCACAGCGTCTGCGCGTGCTGCTCAGGCACAGCGCGCAAGGCCAGTTCGCGCATTTCATCGACCTGGTCCGTGAAGCCACCCGCGGCGTGCTGCCCCGCGAGCGGCTGGAAGAGGCGCATCTGGACATCATGCGCGCAGCGATCCAGCTGGAAAACCTGCGCGCATCGGTGATCTTCGAGGATCCGGAAGTGCTCGCGCGCAGTGCGCGCATGCGCCTGCTCAACCAGCGCTACATGGCCGCGGCGACCACGCTGCAATCGCTGCACCATCTGGTGAACCGGCTCAAGCGCCGCGGCCGCGATGCCGTGGTGACGGCGCTGGTCGAGCTGTACCGGCCGATCGGCGAGGCACTGGACGTGCCGCAGCGGCATGAGCCGGCGGTGCTCGAGGAGCGCCTGCGTGCCTGCCTGGCCGCGTTTCCCGCGCACCTTGCACCACTGCGCGAGCACTTCGAGGAACACGCCGCCCGACTGGAGTTCGACACCGGCGCGGCGCTGGTCGAGCGGTTGCTGGAGGAACTCATCGGCTATACCGGCGCGGAAGCCGCCCTGCGCAGCGGGCAGCCGCTGCGCGGCAGCGTCGAGCGGGTGCGTTTTCGCCGCGGCAATGATCTGGTCGGCGCCGCGGTGGCGGTGGCGCGCACCTTTCTCACCATGACCGCGCTCAGCCTGTTCTGGCTGGCCAGCGCCTGGCCCTCGGGCGCCAACACCATGCTGATGGCAACGGTGTTCTCCGGCCTGCTGGCCACCTCGCCCAACCCGGTGCTGTCCGCCTCGCGAACGCTCTATGGCTATGCCATCGGTTTCCTCGCGGGTCTGGTGATGGAGTTCTACCTGCTGCCCAGCAGCGAGGGCTACGGCATGCTGGTGCTGGCCTGCGCGGGACTGATGATGATCGGCCCCTATCTGCAGACCCGGCCCGCCCTGGCCGGCATGGGCTCGGGCTATTCGCTCGGCGTGATCGGACTGACCTCGATCAGCAATCCGATGGTCTACGACGCCGTGCAGTTCTTCAACACCGGGCTCAGCCAGCTGGGTGGAGTCGGCCTGTCGCTGGTGTCCTTCATGACGATTCCGGGCATCGCCGGCTCGCGCTGGCAGCAACGCCGGGTGCTGCGCCTGCTGCGCCGGGAGGTCGAACGCGCCGCGCGCGCACCGCTGGACGGACTGGCCTGGAGCTTCGAGAGCGCGACCCGCGACCTGCTGCAGCAGGTGGTCAGCGGCACCCGGCCGGGCAGCGAGCTCCTGGCCTGGGCGCTGAGCGTGCAGGAGACCGGACGCACGCTGATCGAGCTGCGCCAGGATCTCGCCGAGACCGCGCTCGACGCGCCGGCCAGGCTCGCCATCGACCGCGCGCTGACGGCGGTGGCGCAACTCTACGAAGCGCCGGACGCCAGCCGCTGGCTGGAGGCCGATGCGGCGGTGCTGGCGGCGATCCATGCCGCGCCCGCGGGCGCCGCCGTGCGCTTGCATCTCTATCAGCTGCGCAGCGCCCTGCGCGACGAGGAATCGCCGCTCGCGCCGTACCAGCCCCGACCTGCCGCAGGAGCTTCCCCACATGCCCCATGAGATCGTCGTCTACGGCGTGCTGATCCCCGGCCTGCTGCCGATCTTCCTGGCCGCGCTGGTGGTGATGGCGGTGATCGACACCGCCCTCGCCCGGCGCGGGCTGTACCGCAAGGTCTGGCATCCCTCGCTGCTGCGTCTGGCCCTATTCACCTGCCTGTTCTGTGCCGGCGGGCTGCTTTTGATCCGGTGACGTCATGAATGTGAATGCGCAATCCGTCCTGCGTTTCCTGATCACCGCCAGCGTGGTGGTGATCGCCCTGCTGCTCGGGCATCTGCTGTGGAAACGCTATCTGTACGCGCCATGGACCCGCGACGGCCGCGTACGCGCCGATGTGGTGCAGATCGCGCCGGACGTCTCCGGCCTGGTCAGCGCGGTGCGCGTGGCGGACAACCAGTTCGTGCATCGCGGCGACGTCTTGTTCGTGATCGACCAGGCGCGCTTTCGCAACGCGCTCGCCCAGGCCCGGGCCAACCTGGCCGCCGCCGAGGCCAACGCCCGCGCTGCCGGCGCCAACATCGCCGCCGCGCTGGCCGCCGCCAAGGCCAGGGAGAAGGAATACGCGATGTACGCGGCGCAGTCCTGGCGCCGGCAGCGCATGGGCGAGGAGATCTCCCGCGAGGCCCGCGAGGATGCTGCCGCCACTGCGGATGCGGCGCAGGCCACCTGGCAGCAGGCGCAGGCCGGCAGCCACCAGGCCAGCGCCACGCGCGAACAGGCCCTGGCCGCCGTGGAGCAGGCGCAGGCATCACTGGAGCGGGCGCTGCTGGACCTGGATCGCACCGAGGTGCGCGCGCCGTTCGACGGCTATGTCACCAACCTCGACGTGCGTGTCGGCGACTATGCCGCCACCGGCTCGGCGCGGCTGGCGCTGGTCGACGCGCACAGCTATTACCTCTACGGCTACTTCGAGGAAACCAAGCTGCCGCACCTGCGTGTGGGTGATCCGGCGGACGTGCGCCTGCTCGCCGGCGGCATCCACCTCAAGGGCACCATCACCGGCATCGCCCACGGCATCAGCGACCGCGACAACCCGACCGGCGCAGACCTGCTGGCCAGCGTCAACCCGACCTTCAACTGGGTGCGCCTGGCCCAGCGCATCCCGGTGCGGGTGGCGATCGACCCTTCGCAGATGCCGCCGGGCATGGTGCTCGCCGCCGGCATGACGGCGACGGTCGAGGTGCATCCACGCTAAAGCCGAGCGCCGGCACGGCCCAAAATGGCAACGTGCGCGGGACCCGTTTTCAGGGCTTGGGCGGCGCCTCGCGGCCGAAACGTCCGGCCGCTCCCGGAAACACCACCGGGCTTTCGTAGCCGTCGGCCGACACCGCGCTGACGCCGAAGAAGGCATCATCGATCACCACGTGCGCGAGCACGCTGCGGTCGACGTCGCCCACCGCCCGTGCGAACTGCCACTGCGGCGCGGTGGTGTCGCGCCAGTGCACCCGGTAACCGGCCGCGCCGGGTACCCGCTGCCAGCGCACGGTGGTATCGCTGGCCAGGGCGCCTTCGATGTCGACCCCGGCGGGCGGCGCCGGCGCCCGGCTCAGCGCGGCCATGGTCAGGGCATTGAGCGCGCTGACGCGGGCCAGATAATGCCAGTCGATGCCGTCCAGGGTGTCGCCGTAACGCACCCCGTGCTCGCTGCGCAGGTCCTGATGCTGGCGGGTGTAGTCCTCGCGCGACTCGGTGACCCGCACTGCGGGAAAGCCGGCCTCCAGGAACGGCACCTGATCCCCGCCGCGGCCGTAGCGGTCGGTGCGGTAGACCATGCGTACGTGGAAATCCGGCAGATAGGTCTCGGCCAGGGCGGCCATGTAGCGGGCCAGGTTGCGCGAGGGCGAGTCCACCTCGCCGCCGTGATAGCGCCGGTAGGCGGCCTGCGCCGGCGTCTCGTCGCTGCGCGTGCCTTCGGAGAACACCCGCACGTGAGTGCCGTCGCGCACACCGTCCTGGCCCAAGCTGTTGCCGACGATGTCGTTGTTGAGGTCTGCCTCCACCTGCCAGCCCTGGGCGAGGGCGTACTCGGCCAGCAGCTTGCCGCCGTACAGGCCCTGTTCCTCGCCCGAGAGCGCGGCGAACACCAGCGTGGCGCGGTTGTCCGTCCGGGCCAGGAGCCGCGCGACCTCGATCAGCGCGGCCACGCCCGAGGCGTCGTCGTCGGCGCCCGGCGCCTCGCGCTCGGCGTCCATCACGTCGCTCGCGCGCGAGTCCAGATGGGCGGTCATCACGATCACGCGCTGGGGATCGCTGCTGCCGCGCTTGACCGCGATCACGTCGACGATCTCGGTGGGCCCGGGCAGACGCGGGCCGGTGAAGCTGCGCGAGGGCGTCGACACCTGCAGACAGCCGCCGCAGGTGGCACCGATATCGGCAAAACGCGATGCCACGTAGCGCCGTGCGGCGCCGATGCCGCGCTTGGTCGAGCGGGTGTCCGACAGCGTGTGCCGGGTACCGAAGCCGACCAGCGCGGTGAGCGTGGTGCGCAACGCATCCTCGCTGACCGCCTCGACCAGGGCATGCAGTTCCGGATGTTCCAGCGGCTGCACCGGCAAGGTCGCAACCTCACCGTCCGCGATGGCAGCACCAGTGGCCATGGCACACGTGGCGGCAAGAAAAAAAGCAGGCAGGCGCGGCATCGGCGGCATTTCCTTCGGGAAGCGGGAAGCGGGAAGCGGGAAGCGGGAAGCGGGAAGCGGCGCCACCATGCCGCAGCCAAGGCCGACCGGCAAGCACGGAGAAGGAGCCGATGCCGCCTTCCCCCATCCATGCGGCGTCGCTGACCGCAGGCAGCGGGTAAGCAGTGGATACTCGGCCGCCGCTGGCCAGCGGATGCGCACTGGTTCGAGTATCCGCTTCCTGTTCGTCAGGCTGGCGCTTCGCCTTCGGCTTTCGCGACGACGCCTACTTCTTCCTCAAGATCCGGGCGGCCTTCCCCGGAGTTGGGTGAAGAACCCAAAAAAAGCCCCGCTTCGCAGCGGGGCTTTTTTCGATCGCAGCGACAGGGCTGGCTTAGAAATCCATGCCACCCATGCCGCCCATGCCACCGGCCGGGGCATGGCTGTGCTCTTCCTTCTTCGGCAGCTCGGCCACCATCGCCTCGGTGGTGATGGCCAGGCCGGCGACCGAAGCGGCGTACTGCAGCGCCGAACGGGTCACCTTGGTCGGATCCAGGATGCCCATCTCGACCATGTCGCCGAACTCGCCGGTGGCGGCGTTGTAGCCGAAGTTGCCCTGGCCTTCCTTGACGCGGTTGACGATGACCGAGGGCTCGGCGCCGGCATTGGCGACGATCTCACGCAGCGGGGCTTCGAGCGCGCGACGGGTGATGGCGATACCGAGGTTCTGGTCCTCGTTCTCGCCCTTCAGGCTCTCGATGGCCTTCTGCGCACGGATCAGGGCGACGCCGCCGCCCGGCACCACGCCTTCCTCGACCGCCGCACGGGTGGCGTGCAGGGCGTCTTCGACGCGGGCCTTCTTCTCCTTCATTTCCACTTCGGTGGCCGCGCCGACCTTGATCACCGCCACGCCGCCGGCCAGCTTGGCCACGCGCTCCTGCAGCTTCTCGCGGTCGTAGTCGGAGGAGGTCTCCTCGATCTGCGCCTTGATCTGCTTGATGCGGGCCTGGATCTTTTCCGGATCGCCGGCGCCGTCGATGATGGTGGTGTTCTCCTTGGTGACCACGACCTTCTTGGCGCGGCCCAGATCCTGGATGGTGGCCTTCTCCAGCGTCAGGCCGACTTCCTCGGAGATGACCTGGCCGTTGGTCAGGATGGCCATGTCCTCCAGCATCGCCTTGCGACGATCGCCGAAGCCCGGGGCCTTCACCGCGGCGACCTTGACGATGCCGCGGATGGTGTTGACCACCAGCGTGGCCAGCGCCTCACCCTCGACTTCCTCGGCGACGATCAACAGCGGCTTGCCGGCCTTGGCCACGGCCTCGAGCACGGGCAGCAGCTCGCGCACGTTGGAGATCTTCTTGTCGTGCAGCAGGATGAACGGGTCCTCCAGCTCGACCTGCTGGCTCTGCTGGTTGTTGATGAAGTAGGGCGACAGGTAGCCGCGGTCGAACTGCATGCCTTCGACCACGTCGAGCTCGTTCTCCAGACCCGAGCCTTCCTCGACGGTGATCACGCCTTCCTTGCCGACCTTCTTCATCGCGGTGGCGATGATCTCGCCGATGGCGGCGTCGGCGTTGGCCGAGATGGTGCCGACCTGGGCGATGGCCTTGTCATCGGCGGTCGGCTTGGAGAGCTTCTTGAGCTCCTCGACCACGGCCTGCACGGCCTTGTCGATGCCGCGCTTGAGGTCCATCGGGTTGATGCCGGCGGCGACCGCCTTCATGCCTTCGCGGATGAAGGCCTGCGCCAGCACGGTGGCGGTGGTGGTGCCGTCACCGGCGTTGTCCGAGGTCTTGGACGCGGCTTCCTTGACGATCTGCGCGCCCATGTTCTCGTACTTGTCGGCCAGCTCGATCTCTTTGGCCACGGACACGCCGTCCTTGGTGACGGTGGGCGCGCCGAAGCTCTTCTCGAGCACGACATTGCGGCCCTTGGGGCCCAAGGTGACCTTGACCGCGTTGGCCAGGGTGTTCACGCCCTTCAGGATGCGGGCGCGGGCTTCTTCGCCGAAGCGGACTTCTTTGGCTGCCATAACGTTCTTCCTCGAAAATTTTTCAAATCAGGTGGGGAAATCCTGCGGGCGGATCGGGCGCACGCGGCGCCCGCCGATCAGCCCTCGATCACCGCGACGATGTCGTCTTCCTTGAGGAAGACCAACTCCTCGCCGTCGACCTTGATGTCCTGGCCGGCGTACTTGCCGAACAGCACGACGTCGCCTTCCTTCACCGACATCGGACGAACCTTGCCGTCCTCCAGGATGCGGCCGGTACCGGCGGCGATCACCTTGCCGCGGGTCGGCTTCTCGGTGGCACTGTCGGGGATGACGATGCCGCCGGCGGAGACACGCTCCTCTTCCAGGCGCTTGACGATGACACGGTCATGCAGCGGACGCAGTTTGCTCATGGAACGACTCCAGCTTGAGTTGGGAAAAGGTTTCACGACGAAAGCGGCTCGACCGATACGCCGCCCTGTTAGCACTCTGTGTCGATGAGTGCCAATTGTAGCGGCGTATCGCACCCTCGCAAGAGGGTCGACCCGCGAACGACTCCCCCGAGTGAGGGCGCCCATCGCGGCTTTCAAGGTGTCGACCGCGTGAAATTGGACGCGCGTCGTGCGTCGTCCGATCATGGCGGCCTGCTTGCCGACGGCGCATCGAGCCCATGTCCGACCCCACCGTGCTGCTTTGCCACTGCACCTGCCCCGATCCGGCCAGCGCCACGCGCCTGGCCACCGCGCTGGTCGAGGAGGGCCTGGCCGCCTGCGTGAGCCGGCTGCCCGGCGTGCTGTCCACCTACCGCTGGCAGGGACGCGTGGAAAGCGCCGAGGAGGTCCTGCTGCTGATAAAGACCACCACCGACCGCTTCGCCGCGCTGCGCGAGCGCGTGCTCGCCCTGCACCCTTACGAGCTGCCCGAATTGATCGCGCTGCCGGTGGACCGTGGCCACCCGGCCTACCTCGAATGGGTGCGCCGCGGCGGCTGACCCTGGGCGCCCCAGGCATAATCAACGCCTTGTCCGCAGGATTGCCCATGTTCGCCCGCCTTTTCGCACGCGCAGCCTTCCTCGCGCTGCTCATGCTGCTGCCGTCGACGGCGGCCGTCGCCCAGGAAGCCGACGGCCTGCTGCCGGTGACCGCGGCCTATCGGCTGGAGGCCAGGGTCCAGGCCCCGGACGTGCTCGTGCTGCAGTGGACGATCGCGCCGGACTACTACCTCTATCGCGGCCGCATGCAGCTGACCGCCGGACCCGGCGTCGAGCTTGGTCCGGCGGCGTTTCCGGACGGCGAGAAACACCAGGACCCCTATCTCGGCGCGGTCGAGATCTATCACGGCAAGCTCGAGGCGCGGGTGCCGTTCAAGCTCGCCCCCGGCACCGACACGCTGACGCTCGACGTGCGCTATCAGGGCTGCCACGAGGTCGAGCCGAAGATCTGCTATCCGCCGCATACCGAGCATCTGCGCCTGGCGCTGCCGTCATCGCCCACGACCGGTGGCGGCGACGCCCTCGGCCGGGCGCTCGCGGCCCTGGGCGCGGGTTCCGGCGGCACAGGCGCCGGTGCCGCGCCGCTGCCGCCGGAGCAGGCCTTCCGGCTGAGTGCGCTGGCGCGCGATCCGCACACCCTGCTGCTGCGCTGGGACATGCCGCCCAACTATTACCTCTACCGCGACCGCCTCGCCCTGCGTGCGCCCGAGTCGCCGGGGGTGACGCTGCATCCGCGCTGGCCGGCCGGCGGCGTGCAGCGCGAGGATCCCGAGCAGGGGCCGGTCACGGTGTATGTCGGACCGCTGGAGCTGCCGGTGGACGTGTCCGGCCCGGTCGAAGCACGCCATCCGCTCACGCTCGAGGTGCGGTTCCAGGGCTGCCAGGACGGCGGCCTATGCTATCCGCCGATGACCCGCACGTTAAAGGTCGACTTCGGCAGCGCCCCGCCTGCCGCGGCCAGCCGGCCCGATGCCGTCCAGCGCGATCCGGGCGCGCTCGCGCTCGCGCTGGTCCTGGCGCTCGCCGGCGGGCTGGTGCTCAACCTGATGCCCTGCGTGCTGCCGGTGCTCTCGCTCAAGGCGGTGGGGCTGCTGGAGAGCGGTGAGAGTCCGGCGCGCCGACGCGCCCATGCGCTGGCCTACAGCGCCGGCGTCATGGTGAGCTTCGCCGTGCTGGGGCTGCTGGTCAGTGCCGCGCGTGCCGCCTGGGGCGTGCAGCTGCAGCAGCCGCTGCTGGTCGCGGTACTGGCGCTGGTGATGCTGGCGGTGGGCCTGTCGATGTCCGGGCTGGTGCAGTTGGGCGCTGGCCTTGGCAACACCGGCGCCGCCCTGGCCGGCCGCGGCGGCTGGGTCGGCGACTTCTTCACCGGCGTGCTCGCCGTGGTGGTGGCCAGCCCCTGCACCGCGCCGTTCATGGGCAGCGCGCTGGCCTACGCGCTGGCCGCGCCGCGGCTGGGTGCGCTGCTGGTGTTCCTGGCGCTGGGGTTCGGGCTCGCCCTGCCGTTCCTGGCCGTGGGCTTCGTGCCGGCGCTCGCCCGGCGGCTGCCGCGGCCGGGGCGCTGGATGCAGACGCTCAAGGAGCTCTTGGCCTTCCCGATGTACCTGTCGGCGGCCTGGCTGGCCTGGGTATTGGCCCACCAGCGCGGCGCCGATGCGGTGGGCATGTTGCTGGCGGCGGCGGTGGCACTGGCGATGACGCTGTGGTGGTTCGAGCGCAGCCGCGAGCGCGGCCTGGCCGCGCGGATGCTGCTGCTGCCACTGGCCGCGCTCATCGCGCTGCCGCTCCTGGGCATCGCCGCGCTGCCGCGACCGGCGCCCGCGGCGGCCGCGGCCGACGTGGTGCCCTATGCGGCCGAACGGCTGGCCGCCCTGCGCCGGGCCGGCACGCCGGTGTTCGTCGACATCACCGCCGACTGGTGCGTGACCTGCAAGGCCAATGAGCATGCGGTACTCGACACCGCCGCCTTCCGCGCCGTGCTGGCGCGCACCGGCGCCGTGTACATGCGTGGCGACTGGACCGACGAGGACCCGGCGATCAGCGCCTTTCTGGCCGCGCACCATTCGCCGGGCGTGCCCTTGTACGTGGTCTATCCCGCCGACGGCGGCGAAGGCCGTCCGCTGCCCAGCGTGCTCACCCCGGGCCTGGTGCGCCGCGCGCTCGAGGAGGCCGCCCGCCGATGATGAGCCGCACCAGTGCGTGGATCCTGCTTCTGGCCGTGCTCGCCGCAGCGTTCGGTGGCTGGCTGCAGCATCGCGCCCGCCTCGCGCACGGGGAGCGGACGGCGCCCGGCGACATGGCGCCGGCGCTTGCCCTGCCCGATCTGGATGGCCGGACGCACCGACTGGCCGACTTCGCCGGCCGGCGTGTGCTCATCAATCTGTGGGCGAGCTGGTGCGCGCCGTGCCTGGAGGAGATGCCGGCGCTGAATCGCGCCTGGCTGCGTCACCGCGCGCACGCACAAGTGCTCGGCATCGCCATGGACGAACCGTCGCGGGTGCGCTCGCTGCTCGCCGCGCATCCGGTCGACTACCCGATCCTGATCGGCCGGCTGGAGAGCCCCGACACCGCCAGCCTGCTCGGCGACAGCGACGGCGTGCTGCCCTACAGCGTGCTGCTGGACGAACACGGCCGCGTGCTCGCCCGCCGGCGCGGCCGGCTGGACGAGGCCACGCTGGAGCACTGGCTCACGCCTGCCACCCCGCCGACGGCGCCCTAGGGATCAAAAGAAAAGAAAGGCGCGCGTACGCCGCGCTTTTCCGGAACCACTTGCTCGCCTGGCTTTCGGGTCTGCGTCTTCCCGCAAGAAAAAGCGTATCCCTTCAGTGTTCATGGCACCTGGCGCTGGATGCCGCTGTGCTTGCCGCGAGGCTGCCCCTGCCGCTCGCCGGCGCGGGCTTCCAGATAGCGCTCGAGCGAGCGCAGGTAGTCGGCAAAACCGCCGGTGGCGCGCGAACGGCGTCGCGAGGAAGTCACCACCGTCGGTGTTCGCTTGCGCGCGATGCGGGCACCGGCTTCGACGAAGGCCGCCACCAAAGCCACGTCCTCGTGCGCGGCCAGCGGCGCAAAACCGCCGCAATGGCGGTAGAGCCGGGTACAGAAACCCAGATTCGCGCCATGGATGTGGCCGTGATCGCCCACGCCACGATGATTGCGCAGGAACAGCCGCCGAACCGCCGGTGCGTAATCCAGCCAATCGGCGACGGTAACCATGCCGCAGAACGCATCGCACCCGTAGGCGAGCTGCGATGAGAGCCAGTCGGCCGGTACTCGGGAATCGGCGTCGGTACAGGCGATCCAGCGCGCGCCAAGACCGATCAGCCGCGCGGCGGCGGCGGCACGGGCCCGGCCCACGTTGCCAGCATCCACGGTGACCGCGAGTACGCTATGGCTGAGGACGATGTCGGCGGTGGCATCGGTGCAACGATCGAGCGCGACCACGGTCACCACTGTCTCGCCGCCCAGCGCAGGGGCGCGCGCGGCTTGCGCCACTGAGGCCAGACACGCGCCGATGCAGTCCTCCTCGTTGTTGGCCGGCACCAATACGCCGATCATCGCAAGCCTCCACGCCGGGCCACCGACGGTGCGTCCGTGCCCCATGCCTCCAGCCGGAAGTCGTCGTCGAGATAGCCGAACAGGCGGGCAAGGCCGCGCGCACGGAATAGCCGCCGCAACTGGCGGTGGACCGCATCTCCGTCCTGCGGAGCGGCGGAGAAGGGCGTCCGCCAGTGACAGGCGACGAGCACACCGCCCTCGCACAGACTTCCGCCCAGGCGCTCGCCCATCTGCACGAGGGCGGTGGCGTCCAGGTAATAGCCGACCTCGCTGAACACGATGAGATCGAAGCGGCCCGCCGGCCAGTCGTGCGGATGCTGCGCGCGGGTGACCGTCACCCAGGGGTGTGGCGCGTTGCGTGCCGCCGCCAGGGCCACCGCGCGGGCGTCGAGATCGGTGGCGAGCAGCCGTTCGCAACGCGGCGCGAGCGCGGCGGTCAGCTCGCCGTTCGAGCAGCCGATCTCCCAGCCGGCGGCATAGCGTTCGGCCGGCAGACTGGCCAGCAGCAGCTGGCGCTTGCGCGCCTCGTACCAGCGGCTGCGGTAGCCGAAGGGATCTTCCTCGGCATAGAGCGTCGCGAAGTAGCTCGCCGGCGTCGCTGTCTTCATGGCAGCAGCAATTCGAAGCCGCGGCGGAAACGGGCGAGCACACGGGAAGGCAGGATCGGTGCCTGGCCAGGCACGCCGGTGTCGAGCTGTGAGCGAAAGCAGGCGAGAGCCCGCGCCTTGGCGCGACGGGCCGTGGCGGTCAGCGGCCAGCGGCAGGCGCCTGGCCAATGCTGCGCAGCAGTCGTCGGCTCCAGCCAGTGCCAGGCCCAGATCGGAAACTCGACCCGCCGTACGCGCCGGCGTGCGGCAATGGCACGTGCGGCACGCGCGCAGGCCTCGTGGTCGGGATGACCATCGCCGATCCAGGTCGTCAGCAGACAGTCGCCCGGTTCGAGTAGCCTATCGAGCGCAGCGACGAGCCTGTCTTCGGCGGCCGCGACGCGACCGTCGCCGAGATCGAGCGCGGTAATGGCGTCTGCATCGACGCCGAGACAGGCCAGTGCGGCAGCCAGTTCGCGTCGATGCACCGCGCGCGTGTGCTCCGACGTCCAGGCGGGCAGATCCGGATAACAGGCCTCGCCATCGGTTACCGCCACCACGGCCACGGCGATGCCGGCCTCACGCGCCATCGCCAGCAGTCCGCCCACACCGAGCACTTCATCATCCGGATGCGGTGCGACCACGACCAGTCGCTGCCGCCCCTCCAGCCAGGTTTCCGGCACCAGCACAGGCAGCCCGGACAGCCAGGCCGAGGCACGCCAGCGCGCCTCGGCAATGCCTTCGCCCGCGATGCGTGGCGCGTCGGGCACCAGCGGATTCGCGTCGATCGCGGCGCGCTCGCAGGTCACAGCGACCATGTCCTCGTCCTGGCCGAGGCAGCCTCGCCCAATGCGGCCCAATCGCGCTCGGCATGGCTCTGCCGAACGAAGACGGCGAGATCGGCGCAGCGCTGTGCATGATCGCGGTCCGCGCACAGTGGCGCCGGGCCGAGCGCACGGCCGACCCGCTCGATCACTTCCGTAGCTACGTGTTCCACGCAGCCGCGCACGCGCAACACGGCCTCGCGATGGGACGCCTCCGGCGCGGCGTCGATCGCCGCGGCGGTGTCGCGCAACAGGCTGGCGGCGGCGGCGAGCTGGATATCCAGCGCGCCCAGGTGCGCCAGCGCGTGCGGGTCGACGCCCACCTGCGGCGCGCGTCGCAGCCGTTCGGCAATCGCCGTCGCGGCGCCGAACCAGCATGCCGCAATGCCGGCGCCGCCGTGCCAGAAACCTGGCCGGTCGAGATAGGCACCCGGGGCGCCGATGCGGCGAGCACACACTTGGCGGAAGACTACGGTGCCGCTGTACAGACGTCCCATGCCGAGCGCCTGCCAGTCATCGCCACTGCGCTCAATGCCAGGCTCGTCCATGCGTACTTGCACCAGTACGCGCGCATCACCCTCGTAGGCGGTGACCAAGGCCGCATCGACCAGATCGGCGCCGGAACACCAGGCCTTGCGGCCGTCCAGCATGCCGTGCCCGCCATCCGTGGCGATGAAGCGCAGCCTTGCCTGCGGCGGCTCGGCGGCCCAGACCGCATGGAACATGGAGCGGGCCTGCGTGCCGCTCGGCGGCACGCCCAGTTCGGCGAGGATGGCCAGCGCGTCGTAATGGGCCTCGAGCAATTTGACCAGGCAGACGTCCTCGGCAGCGATCGCGGCCAGCGCGCGCCAGCGTTCCAGCGTCCGACCACTGCCAGGCAGTGGCAGCGACGGTAGCCGTGCCAGCCAGTGTTCGGCGCGCTCGCGCAGCGTCGGACTGCTGCGAGCCGCATACCGGGAAGCCTGCATGGCCAGTTCGGACACCTGTGGATTTCCGTCGGTGGGAGTGGCCGGCGATCTTCAGCAGCGTGCAGTGAAAAGCTTGCGACGCGGACGTCATGGCCGGCCTGCACACGGCAGGTGGTCGTGGCCTCAACCACGGGTCAGTAGCTGGTACAGAGCCTGTCGGGTGGCGCCCATGCGGCCTCAGGGGCCCTTGCGCCGACGCCGCAGCCGGGCCCCATGTCCAAAGGCATCGGCGCGCGGCGGGTGGGACCGCTCGCTCCAAGCACAATCGCCAGGGCCACCGCCGCACCCGGCCGCAGCGAGCAGAAGCCACCGCCGTGGCACCGCGACTTGCGCAGGTAGTCTACGAAGATGCAGACAGGCTGCACCGCCTTGGTCGCCTTGCCGGGGATAACGCGCGGATTGCGGCTGCGCCAGCACGCTGGCGAAACCATGCACGAAAACGCCGCACTCTGCCGCCACCCGCAGGCCGGCGTAAGCGGCGCCAGGACACGCAGTCCCTTGGCGCCGGAAATCCGCAGACAGCTTCCGAGCCTGAGTTCGCCCACCGACGGCGGCCGTCCAGCGTCGCTGCTTTTACTTCGGCGAAGGCGACTCCCCGGGCCGGATCGAGATTAAAGACGTGCGATCGGCCAGCTCGGCCGGTCAGCATGGGCGCCCAGGGAATGGCACCAGCTTCGATCCTCGACCATCCGCGCATGCGCGTTGACGCTCGCCCCTCCTTTGAGCCGCACCATGCACACGCGCCTGAGTCCGGCGGTATGGTGCTTCTGGAAGAGACACGACCAGCGACGGCGGAGCCGCCATCTCAGATGTCCTGCTTGGTGAGCACCCAGGGGTCGATGCCACACAACGTTCAAGTGCGGCGCGGCACCATGCATGTCGGACGTTCTGCGTTCAAAACCTCGAGGAGACCCGCATGAGTGACGATCAGGCATACACCCCGCCCGCCGTGTGGACCTGGAACCGGTCGGCCGGCGGCCGCTTCGCCAACATCAACCGCCCGCAGGCCGGCGCCACCCACGAAAAGACGCTGCCGGTGGGCCGCCACGCGCTGCAGCTCTATTCGCTGGCCACGCCCAACGGCATGAAGGCGGCGATCATGCTGGAGGAGCTGCTGGAACTCGGCCATGCCGAAGCCGACTACGATGCCTGGCCGATCGACATCAGCACCGGCGAGCAGTTCGGCAGCGGCTTTGTCGCGGTCAACCCCAACTCCAAGATCCCGGCCCTGCTCGACCTGAGCGGCACCGCGCCGCTGCGGGTGTTCGAATCCGGATCGATCCTGCTCTATCTCGCCGAGAAGTTCGGCGCCTTCCTGCCCGCCCCGCCGGCGCGCACGGAGACGCTCAACTGGCTGTTCTGGCAGGTCGGCAGCGCGCCGTTCCTGGGCGGCGGTTTCGGGCATTTCTACGCCTACGCGCCGGTCAAGATCGCCTATGCGATCGACCGCTACGCCCTCGAGGCCAAGCGCCAGCTCGACGTGCTCGACCGCCAGCTGGCTGCGCACCGCTACGTGGCCGGCGAGGCGTACACCATCGCCGACATCGCCTGCTGGCCGTGGTATGGCCAGCTGGTGCTGGGCCGTCTGTACGATGCGGCCGAGTTCCTGGCGGTGCACGAGTACACGCACGTGCTGCGCTGGGCGCGCGAGATCGACGCGCGGCCGGCGGTCATCCGCGGCCGCCGGGTCAACCGCATCACCGGCGCGCCGGAGGAGCAGCTTCCCGAACGTCACGATGCCAGTGACTTCGCGCCCCGGCGCGAATGAGCCCCGCGCGCGTGCGATCTCAAACCCGGCCGGCCTGCTCGCGCAGCATGTATTTCTGGATCTTGCCGGTGGCGGTCTTGGGCAGCTCGCCGAACACCACGTGCCGCGGCACCTTGTAGCGCGCCAGGTGCGCGCGGCAGTGGGCGATGATGTCCTCGGCGTCGGCCCGCATGCCCGCCTTGAGCTTGACGAAGGCGCACGGCGTCTCGCCCCAGGTCGGGTCCGGCCGCGCCACCACCGCCGCCTCCTCCACCGCCGGGTGCATGTACAGCACGCCTTCCACCTCGATGGTGGAGATGTTCTCGCCGCCGGAGATGATGATGTCCTTGAGCCGGTCGCGGATCTCGATGTAGCCGTCCGGATGGCAGACGGCCAGATCGCCGGTGTGGTACCAGCCGCCGCGGAAGGCCTCGCGGGTGGCCTCGGCGTCCTTGAGGTAGCCCTTCATCACGTTGTTGCCGCGCATCAGCACCTCGCCCAGGCTCGCGCCGTCGGACGGCACCGTTTCCAGGCTGGCCGGGTCGGCCACGCGCACCGCCTCCAGCACGTGGCCGCGCACGCCCTGGCGGGCCTTCAACCGGGCGCGCTCCTCCAGCGGCAGCGCGTCCCACGCCTCGTGCCAGGCGCAGACGGTGACCGGCCCGTAGCTCTCGGTGAGCCCGTAGACGTGGGTGACCTCGATGCCCAGCCGCTCGACGCCGGCGATCACCGCCGCCGGCGGCGCGGCACCGGCGGTGGTCGCCTTGACCGGGTGATCGAGTACGCACCGTTCGTGCTCGGGCAGGTTGACCAGACCGTTGAGCACGATCGGCGCGCCGCTGAAGTGGGTCACCTTCTCCTGGGCCAGCAAGGCCATCACGCGTCGCGGCTCGACCTTGCGCAGACAGACATTGACGCCGGTCACCGCCGCCAGCGTCCACGGAAAACACCAGCCGTTGCAGTGGAACATCGGCAGCGTCCACAGATACACCGGATGCTGCGGCATGCCCCAGTCGAGCACGTTGCCGATCGCGTTCAGATAGGCGCCGCGGTGGTGTAGACCACACCCTTGGGCCGGCCGGTGGTGCCCGAGGTGTAGTTGAGCGAGATCGCCTGCCATTCGTCGTCGGGCAGCCGGTAGGGATGCTCCGGGTCGCCCTCGGCGAGCAGGGCCTCGTATTCGAGCTCGCCGACCGCGCGGCGCTCGCCTTCGTAGAGCGCATCGTCGACGTCGATCACCAGCGGCCGCTCGTCGAGCTGCGCCACCGCCGCGTCGATCACCGGGGCGAATTCCGGGTCGACCAGCACCGCACGGGCCTGGCCGTGGGCGAGCATGTAGGCGATCGAGGCGGCATCGAGACGGATGTTGAGCGTGTTGAGCACGGCGCCGGCCAGCGGCACGCCGAAATGCGCCTCGACCATCGCCGGCACGTTGGGCAGCATCACCGCCACCGTGTCGCCCGGGCCGATGCCGCGCCGCGCGAGCGCGGACGCAAGACGCCGGCATCGCGCCCAGGTCTCGGCCCAGTTGCGCCGGAGCTCGCCATGCACCACCGCCGGCGCCTGCGGATACACCCGCGCGCTGCGCTCGATGAAGGTGAGCGGCGAGAGCGGCACGTAGTTGGCCGGCGTCCGCGGCAGATCCTGTTCGAAGATGCCGCCCGTGCTTGCGTTCATGATGTCCCCCGGATCGACCTGGTTCCCCGTGAGCTTACGGCCTGCCGCGCGGCTTGCCACCTTCCACTTAAGTCGCGGACTGCCAAGGGCTTGCGAAAGCCTCCCGCGCATCGCGCTTGGCGGCCGGTTCACGGCCGCAAGGCCACGATTGCGGCATCGGCCAACACGGCCCGACTCTGCAGAACCGGCATGCGACTGGCACCTTACGGCAACCTCGACGGCGATTCCGGCGTCACGGCCTATCGCACGGGGCCGGGATTCATCCTGGTGCGCTTCGTCGACGGCGCGACCTATCTCTACACCGATGCGGCCACCGGCACGCGGCACGTACGGCACATGCAGCGCCTGGCCGAGACCGGACGCGGTCTGGCCACCTACATCAACCGCAACGTGCGCGGCCGTTATGCCTGCCGGCTGCACTGAGGCATAGACGCCCATTTTCGATATGGACGCAAAGACGTCTGGATGCCCAAGGGAGACGAGCGATGATCCGGCTCTATCACTGCGAGAATGCCCGCTCGTTCCGCCCGCTGTGGGCGCTGGAAGAACTCGATCTCGACTACGAACTCGTCATGCTGCCGTTTCCGCCGCGCGCGCACGCCCGGGACTACCTGGCGATCAACCCGCTCGGCACGGTGCCGGCCTTCTTCGACGGCGACACCGCCATGACCGAGTCGGCCGCGATCTGCCAGTACCTGGCCTGCCGCTATGGCGATGGACGGCTGGACGTCGGCGCCGACGCACCCGATTACGGCGCTTATCTCAACGCGCTCCACTTCGGCGAGGCGACGCTGACCTTTCCGCTGGCGCTGATCCTGCGTTATGGACGTCTGGAAGCGGAGCCGCGCCGGCAACCGCAAGTGGTCGAGGACTATCGCCGCTGGTTCCACGGCCGCCTGCGCGCGATCGAGTCGCGCCTTGCCCAGCGCCCTCATCTGTGCGGCGAACGCTTCACCGCCGCCGACATCGTGGTCGGCTACGCGCTGCACCTGGCCGGGCTGCTCGGGCTCGGCACCGACTTTTTGCCGATGACCGCCGCCTATGCGCAGCGGCTCGCCGCGCGACCGGCCTTCCAGCGCGCCCTGGCACGCCAGCGCACGGCCGCGGCGGCCGCCGGCCTCGAGCCCTTCCCATGACGCCCGGCCGCCACGCGCTCATGTCGCGCGTGGCTGGATCAGCAGGCCCTGCTGCGCAAACCCGAGCGGGCCTTCCTCGTCGTACAGCCGGCTCGTGCAGAGGCCGGCGCCGTCCGGCCCGAGCCGGGTCTGCGCACGCACGCCGATCCACGGCCCGCGCGGCAGCCGGTGGAGCTGCACGGTCAGGTCGTAATTGAGAAAGGTGTAGTCGGCGAAGGGCAGCACCCAGGAGATGCCGTTGCCGAAATCGGCCGCCGCCACCGCCCGCGCCGCCGCGCTGGTCGGCATCCCGCTGAGCACCGGCACGCGCAGGCGGAACCACACCGCGGCCGGTCCCGCGCGACCGGCACCGGCGTCGGCCATGTCGGTGTCCATGGCGGTCGTGAGAAAGGACGGCCCATCGGACGCCATGCCGGGAATGACCAGCGGCCGATCCCGGCCGCGCGGGGGCATGCCGGGCTCGTCGATGGAATCTTCCGGCGCCAGCGGGCCATGGCGGGCGCGGGCGAAGCTCACCTGCGCGCGCACCACCTCCTTGCCGGCGGCACGCAACACGACCGCGTGCCGGTGCACGTTGCGCCCGGAAGGTGCCGGCTCGACGGCGGCGGTCAGCGCACCGACCGGCACCGGCCGCAGCAGTTCCATCACCAGCCGGGCGAACCGGAAATCCGGCGCGTCCTCGGCCTGGGTGACGAGCTGCACGACGAGGGCGGCGGGCGCACCGCCATGTTGGGCGGCGGCATCCCACGGCCCGCGGGTGTGCGCACTGGCCACGAGATCTTCGTCCCGCAGTCTGTAGAGCGCATCGAAGGTCGCGTCGGCCATGGCCGCGATGGTAACCCTGCGGCTGGCGCGATGCGGCATGACGGGGCCTGCGCGCCGCCGCAGAATCGGGCCTTGGCTTTCCTCTGCGGCGCGAATGGAGCCCGCCATGCCCTTTTCCAGCGACGAACCGCTGCTGTCCCGGCAGACCCTGGGCGACCTGCTCGCACGCACGGCGGCGCGCCTGCCGCACAAGACCGCGCTGGTCTATCGCGACGAACGCCTGAGTTACGCCCAGCTCGACGCACTGGCCAACCGCACCGCGCATGCGCTGGCCGAGCGCGGCATCGACAAGGGCCGGCGCGTTGCGCTGCTCTCGCACAACAACCGCATGTTCGTGGTGCTGCACTTCGCCCTCGCGCGGCTCGGCGCGATCCTGGTGCCGATCAACTACATGCTCAACGCCGCGGATGTCGCCTACATCCTCGAACACAGCGGCGCGCTCGGGCTGATCGCCGAGGACCGCCTGGTGCCGGTGGCCGAGCAGGCGCTGGCGCAGATCACCCAGCCGGTCACGCTGCGCGGCGTGATCGAGGACGGCGGCCCGACCGCGCCGCCCGGCTGGGAGCCGGCCGAGGCATGGACGCGCCATCCGCGCGCGGAGCTGCCGCCGGTCGCCATCGCCGACGACGATCCGCTCGAGATCCTCTACACCAGCGGCACCGAGTCGCGGCCCAAGGGCGCCACGCTGTCCAGCCGCAACCTGATCGCGCAGTACGAAAGCTGCATCGTCGACGGCGAGATCCACCGCGACGACGTGCAGGCGCATCCGATGCCGCTGTTCCACTGCGCACAGCTGCATGCGCTGTTGACGCCCGGCCTGCAGGTCGGCTCGACCAACGTCCTGCTGCCCGACGCCGAACCCGGCCGGCTGCTCGCCACGCTGGAGCGGGAGAAGATCACCAGCCTGTTCTGCCCGCCGACGGTGTGGATTTCGCTGCTGCGCCATCCGGATTTCGACCACCGCGATTTGAGCGCGCTGGCGAAGGGCTATTACGGTGCCTCGATCATGCCGGTGGAGATCATCAAGGAACTCAGCCGGCGCCTGCCGTGCCTGCGCCTGTTCAATTTCTACGGCCAGACCGAGATGTGCCCAATGGCCACGCTGCTGCGCCCGGAGGATCAGCTGCGCAAGCTCGGCTCGGCCGGCCAGGCCGCGCTCAACGTCGAGACGCGCGTGGTCGACCCGGACGACCAGCCCGTGCCGCCCGGCGAGATCGGCGAAATCGTCCATCGCGGCCCGCACGTCATGCTGGGCTACTGGAACGATCCGGAAAAGACCGCCGAGGTGTTCCGCAACGGCTGGTTCCACAGCGGCGACCTCGGCGTCATGGACGCGGAGGGCTACCTCACCGTGGTCGACCGCAAGAAGGACATGATCAAGACCGGCGGCGAGAACGTCGCCAGCCGCGAGGTGGAGGAAGTCATCTACCAGCACCCGGCGATCGCCGAGGTCGCGGTGATCGGCCTGCCGCATCCGTACTGGATCGAGCAGGTCACCGCCGCGGTGGTGCTGCGCGAAGGCGCCACATTGGACGAGGCGGCCCTGCTCGCGTTCTGCCGCGAGCGGCTGTCCTCGTACAAGGTGCCCAAGCGCATCCACGTGCTCGACGCGCTGCCCAAGAACGCCAGCGGCAAGCTGCTCAAGCGCGCGCTGCGCAGCAGCCTCGCGGCCCTGGGCGATGGCGCAAGCGAAGACTGACGAGTCTTCCCGCAACCGGCCGCTCAGATCAGCCGCGCGCTCTCCAGCTCGCCCTTGAGGTAGGCGTAGTAGATCGGCGCGGCGATGAGTCCGGCCAGGCCGAAGGCGGCCTCCATCGCCAGCATCGCCACCAGCAGTTCCCAGGCGCGCGAGCGGATCTGCGTGCCGACGATGCGCGCGTTGAGGAAGTACTCGAGCTTGTGGATCAGTATCAGGAAACCCAGCGCCGCCGCGCCCACCCACAGCGACACCGACAGCCCGGCGATGGTGATCGCGGTGTTGGAGATCAAATTGCCGATCACCGGCAGCAGGCCGACCACGAAGGTGACGATCACCAGCGTCTTGGCCAGCGGCAGGTGCACGCCGCAGGCGGGCAGCACGCCGAGCAGGAAGATCGCCGAGAACACCGTGTTGATCAGCGAGATCTTCACCTGGGCGAAGACGATGTTGTGGAAGGCCACGGCCAGGAAGCGGCAGCGCCGGCCGAGCGCGGCGGCGAGCGGACCGACCTGGTGGGCGGGATGCGTGCGGCTGAGCGCCACGATCGCGCCCAGCACCAGACCGACGATGATGCGCACCAGCACGCGCGCGGTCTCGCGTCCGGCCAGTTGCAGGCTCCCCGCGTGGCGACGGGTGAGTTCGCCGGCCATGCCGCGCAGCTCGTCCACGCTGTCGGGCAGCCAGTTGACCAGCACGGGCGGCAGCTGCTGGCGCGCCTTCTCGATCAGCGGCATCGCCTGGTTCTGCCACAACTCGTTGGGGTTGCCGATCTCGTGACGGACGAAACTGATCGTGCCCAGGATGAGCAGGATCAGCAGCCCGACTACCACCACGCCGAGCAGCGCCACCACCAGCACGCGGGCGCGGCCCTCGGCGGCGCCGCGGCCGAGGCGGGGGCTGATCGTCTGCACCAGCTCGTAAACCAGCAGGCCCGCGAACAGCGCCGGCAGCAGGTGCAACCACAGCACCAGCAACAGGGCGAAGCCGGCCAGCACGTGGCTGGCGATTTCGATCGGACGCGTCACCGACGGCGTGGGAGCGGGGGTCGACATGCAGGGGGTTCTTTTCCCGAAAGGGGCGACAGTCTCGCAGCGGCCCGCCTCGCGCGCCAGCGCAAGGCCTGCCACGGCACTGTCGTAAACTGCCGCGATGCTCGAAGTCTCGGGAGACTTCCGGGGAATATTGCCGATGATCGTGCGCCGCCTGTTGCCCGTTCTGCTGCTGCTCGTCGGCGGCTGTGCCGCCACACCGCCCAGGACGCAGACCCCGCCGCCGGCCACGCCGGCCCCGATGACAGTCACTCCGGCGACGGCGCCCGCCACGCCGGCGGACGACAACCTGAACGCGGTGGCCTGGACGCAGACCGCCATCGAGCACGACCTCATCTATCTGCAGACCTACCGCGACGCCCAGGCGCGCCTGCTCGCCGCGCTGAAAGATCCGGCCTGGGACGCGCTGCCCAGGGACGACCGCGTGGTGCCGGCGAAGGGGCTCAAGCCCGCGGTGATCCTGGACATCGACGAAACCGCGCTGGACAACTCGCCCTATCAGGCGCGGCTGGTCAAAAACGGCGGCGAATACAACGAGGCCGACTGGGCCGCCTGGTGCAAGGAGGAAAAAGCGCGCGCCTTGCCCGGCGCGGTCGAGTTCACCCGGTTCGCGGCCCGGCACGGTATCGCGGTGATCTACATCTCCAACCGCGCCAAGGATCTCAACGGGCCGACGCTGGCCAACCTGCGCAAGGTCGGCTTTCCGGTAGCCGGACCGGAAGCCTTTCTCGGCCTCGACACCTTCGTGGAAGGCTGCGAGCAGATCGGCACCGAGAAGGGTTGCCGCCGTCAGCTGGTCAGTCGCAAATATCGCGTGCTGATGCAGTTCGGCGACCAGCTCGGCGATTTCGTCACCGTGCTGGCCAACAACCCCGCCGGCCGCGAGCGCGCCGTGGCGCCCTACCGCGACTGGATCGGCACGCGCTGGTTCGTGCTGCCCAACCCGACCTACGGCAGTTGGGAACCGGCGCTGTTCAACAACGACTGGAGCGCGCCGCGGGAGACGCGACGACGCTCGAAAATGGACGCACTCCGCACGGAATGATTTTTCCTACAAGGACTTGCATCACATTTCGCCAGCATTGCCTTAAACCTGCGATTGGCCTAGCATCTCGCCCGCTGCCGCCGCTTCGATCGCGTCGCAGCCATTTCCCTTATCAAGCCGGCTTGCCCGGATGGCCCGCGCGGTTTCATCGCCCGCGGGTTTTTTTGTGGGCTGCGCGGCCGCCGCGGACGCGCCGCTACAATCCCGCCCATGGCCCAGATGACCGCAGATTCCTCCCACCGTCGCCGCGCGCCCTGGTGGTTCGTGCTGGCCGGGCGCCTGCTCGAACCGTGGGTACGCCTGCGTCGCGATCCGGCCGAGCCGGCCAGCCTGCTCAAGCCCGGCGTGCCGGTGTGCTACGTGATCGAGCGCGACGGCCTTTCCGATGCGCTGATCCTGGAGCGCGCCTGCCGCGAGGCCGGCCTGCCCTCGCCGCTGCAGCCGCTGGCCGGCACCCGCCGGCGCCGCTCGGTGTTCGCACTGGCCCACCGCGACGGCTGGCTGTTCGGACGGCGCCACCGGCGCATGCCCGACCAGCTGCTGCGGCAATTGCTGGACACCCTGGACGCCACGCCCGACGGCGACGTGCAGCTGGTGCCGGTGGCGATCTACGTCGGCCGCGCGCCCGGGCGCGAGGAAGGCTGGTTCCGCGTGCTGTTTTCCGAGAACTGGGTGATGGTCGGCGGTTTCCGGCGCCTGCTCGCGCTGCTGCTCAACGGCCGCGACACGGTGGTGCACTTTTCCGCCCCGGTGTCGCTGCGCGCGATCCGCGCCGAATCCGGCGCAATGCCGCCGGAACGGCTGTCGCGCAAGATGGCACGCGTGCTGCGCACGCATTTCCGGCGCATCCGCGCGGCGGTGATCGGCCCGGATCTCTCCCACCGGCGCACGGTGGTCGACGCCGTGCTCAATGCCGAGCCGGTGCGGCAGGCCATCGCCGCCACCGCCGCCCGCGAACGCATCCCCTACGCCAAGGCCTGGCGGCGCGCACACAAGCTGATTCTGGAGATCGCGGCGGACTATTCGCATCCGGTGGTGCGTTCGGTCTCCTCGCTGCTGTCCAATTTCTGGAACAAGCTCTACGACGGCATCGCCATGCACCACTTCGACAAGGCGCGCGCCGCGGCGCCCGGGTACGAAGTGATCTACGTGCCGAGCCACCGCAGCCATGCCGATTACCTGCTGCTCTCCTACCAGCTGCACGTGTCCGGCGTGGTGGTGCCGCACATCGCCGCCGGCGTCAACCTCAACCTGCCGGTGGTCGGGCCGATCCTGCGCCGCGGCGGCGCGTTCTTCCTGCGCCGCAGCTTCGCCGGCAACGCGCTGTATTCGGTGATCTTCAACGAATACGTGGCGCAGCTGATCGAGCGCGGCGTGCCGATGGAGTACTTCATCGAGGGCGGCCGGTCGCGCACCGGGCGTCTGCTCGCGCCGCGCTCGGGCATGTTGATGATGACCGTGCGCGCCTTCCTGCGTGCGCCGCACCGGCCCATCCTGTTCCAGCCGGTGTACATCGGCTACGAGAAGCTGATGGAAGGCAAGAGCTACATCGGCGAGCTGTCCGGCAAGCCGAAGGAAAAGGAATCCCTGCTCGGCCTGATCAAGGGACTCAAGGTGCTGCGCCAGCGCTACGGCCACGTCGCGCTCAATTTCGGCGAGCCGATCGAACTCATTCCCGAACTCGAGGCGGCAAGCGCGAACTGGCGCGCGGCCACGGGCGATCCGGAAGCCAAGCCCGAGTGGCTGGCGCCGCTGGTGGACCGGCTCGCGGAAAAGATCCAGATCAACGTCAACCGCGCCGCCGACGTCAACCCGATCAACCTGCTCGCGCTGGCCCTGCTCGGCACGCCCAAGCACGCGATGGCCGAGAACGACCTGCTCGCCCAGCTCGAGCTCACCCGCGCCTTCCTCGTCGAGCTGCCCTATTCGGACCGCGTCACCGTCACCGCGCTCGAACCGGCGGCGATGATCGCCTATGGCGAGCAGATGGGCTGGATCCGCCGCGTCCGGCATCCGCTCGGCGACGTGCTGCTGGCCGACGACGAACCGGCGGTGCTGCTGTCCTATTTCCGCAACAACGTGCTGCACCTCATGGCCACCGCGGCGTGGGTGGCCTGCTGCTTCCTCAACAACCGGCGCATGTCGCGCGCCTCGGTGATCCGGCTCGGACGGATCATCTACCCCTTCATCCAGGGCGAGCTGTTCCTGCCCTGGGATACCGACGGCTTCGCCGCGCAGCTGCAGGCCACCGTGGATTTCTTCCTGCGCCGCGGCTTGCTCGAATCGAGCGGCGAGGGCCGCCTGCTGGAACGCGGACCGGGCCAGGACGACGGCGCCTTCCGCCTGCGGGTGATCGCGCGCAGCCTGATCCAAGCCTTCGAGCGCTACTACATCGCCATCGCCGCGCTGGTGCGCAGCGGCCCGCACCGCTTGAGCGCCGGCGAGCTGGAGACCACCTGCACGCTGATCGCGCAGCGACTCTCGCTGCTCAGCGAAGAGGCGGCGCCGGAGTTCTTCGACAAGGCGCTGTTCCGCGGCTTCATCCGCAAACTGCGCGAACAGCGCGTGGTGTGGACCGACCCGAACGGCAAGCTCGACTACGCCGAGGCGCTGGAGGACATGGTGCGCGACGCGCGGGTGATCCTCTCCCGCGACGTGCGCCATTCCATCCTCAAGATCGCCGGCAGCGGCGACCGCGCCCCGCCCGCGCCGCCTGCGACTGCGGGCGCCGCGCCGGCAGTCACCGATGCGGTTGCCGAAATTCCGGACGGCGAAGTCGCCGCCGCCCTGCACGAGCGCCATGTCGCCGCCGAACACTTGCGTCACGAGCGCGAACACCACGAAGACGGACCGCAGCCGCCCGCGCAGGAGTGACGGAAGTCACGGCGCCGCAGCGTTCTCCATTGCCTATGATGGCCCCTGCATCCGCAGGATGCCTTTCCTAAAGGGGACCCTTGCATGTCGCATCGCCATCTCGTCACGCCGTTGCACTGTCTCGCCTTGGCACTCGTCGCGGCAGGCCTTCCCGCTGTGGCGGCTGCAGAGCCGAATCTGACCGTGTTGCATTGCGCACATTTGTTCGATCCCACTGCCGGAAAACTGCTGGGCGAAACCACCGTGGTCGTCGCGAATGGCAAGGTGCAAAAGGTGGCGGCCGGCAGACTCGACGAAACGACCTTGCAGAGCGGCAACGCCAACGTACGCAGCGTCGATCTTCCCGGCGCCACCTGTCTGCCCGGCCTCATCGATGCCCATACCCATCTCACCTCGGAGACCAGTCCCACCGGCTATACCGATCAATTCCGCTGGAACGTCGCCGATTACGCCATTCGCGCCACCGTCTACGCGCGCCGTACCTTGCTGGCTGGCTTCACCACGGTGCGCAATCTGGGTGATGGCGCCAACGAGTCCATCGCATTGCGTAACGCGATCAATGCGGGGATCGTGCCCGGTCCACGTATTTTCACTGCGGGCAAGGCAATCGGTTCGACCGGAGGACATGCCGATCCCACCGATGGTTATCGCGCCGACCTCGCCGGTGATCCGGGCCCCAAGGACGGCATCATCAACGGTACCGCCGATGCCTTAAAAGCCGTGCGCCAGCACTACAAGGATGGCGCCGACGTCATCAAGATCATGCCTTCCGGCGGCGTCTTGGACGAAAGCCGCAGCGCGGACAACGCCCAAATGACCCTGGAGGAGATCAAGGCCGTGGTCGATGCCGCACACGATTACGGCTTCACCGTCGCCGCTCATGCCCACGGTGCCGAAGCGATCCGCCGGGCGGTGCTGGCCGGCGTGGATTCCATCGAGCACGGCACCTTCATGAGCGAGGAAGACATGCGACTCATGAAGGCGCATGGCACTTGGTATGTCCCCACCATCATCGCGGGCAAATACGTCGAGACGATGGCCGCCAAACCCGGCTATTACCCATCGCAGGTCGCGGCCAAGGCGCGCCTAGTCGGTCCTGCGATTCAAGCCACCGTGGGCAAGGCCTATCACGCCGGCGTACGTATCGCCTTCGGTACCGACGCGGCGGTCTATCCGCATGGTCAGAACGCCAAGGAATTCGAATACCTGGTCCAGGCTGGACTACCGCCGGTCGCGGCCTTGCAGGCGGCCACCACCCATGCGGCTGAACTTTTGCATCAGCAAGACACCCTCGGCCGCATCGCCGAAGGTTTCACGGCCGACGTGGTGGCAGTCCCCGGTAATCCGCTCGACGACATCACCTTGATGCAGAAAGTGGACTTCGTCATGAAAGATGGCGTGGTCTACAAAATGCCCGGCTCAACCACCGATTGAAGCCGGTGCATAAGGTCCATGTCGGTGAAAGGTGCGGGGTCGTCCCATGGCGCCGACGTCTTGCACCGGCTTGGGCCACAAGCAAGGCAGCACCAGTACCTTCTTTTAAGGACGCGTCCGTCGATGATCGGCTAGCATGGGCCGCATGAACAAGCCAGGTCACCCTTCCGCCGAGACTGCCACCACCCACTTCGGCTACCGCGAGGTGCCGGTCCAGGAGAAACAGCGGCTGGTCGGGCGCGTGTTCACCTCGGTGGCGCGCCGCTACGACCTCATGAACGACCTGATGTCGTTCGGCATTCACCGGCTGTGGAAGCGCCACTTCGTCGCGGTGAGCGGCATCCGCCCGGGCGATTGCGTGCTCGACCTGGCCGGCGGGACCGGCGACATCGCCGCGCTGCTCAAGCCCGTGGTGGGCGATCGCGGCCAGATCGTCGTCGGCGACATCAACGCGGCGATGCTCGGCATCGGCCGCGACCGGCTCACCGACCGTGGTCTGGTCGGCGGGCTGGCCTATGCCCAGCTCAACGCCGAATGCCTGCCGTTTCCGGAGGCGAGTTTCGATGCGGTGACCATGGCCTTCGGCCTGCGCAACGTCACCGACAAGGACCGGGCGCTGGCGGAGATCCGGCGCGTGCTCAAGCCCGGCGGCCGCGCGCTGATCCTGGAGTTCAGCCGCGTGCGCGGCGAGCTGCTCGGCAAGCTCTACGACTTCCACTCCTTCGCCGTGCTGCCGCGCCTGGGCCAGGTGTTCGCCGGCGATGCGGACAGCTATCGCTATCTCGCCGAGTCGATCCGCAAGCATCCGGACCAGGAGACGCTCAAGGCGATGATGACGCGCGCCGGTTTCGACCATGTCGAGGTGCGCAACCTCAACCAGGGCATCGTCGCCATCCACAAGGGTTTCCGTTACTGAGCCAGACCATGAACACCGTCCAGGCACCCGACCGCGTGCTCGCCACACCCGCCGCCGAGGCGCTGATCGGCGAGCTGCGCGGCGAATACGGCCCGCTGCTGTTCCATCAATCGGGCGGCTGCTGCGACGGCTCCTCGCCGATGTGCTATCCGCAGGGCGACTTCCTGGTCGGCGATGGCGACGTGCTGCTGGGCGAGATCGGCGGCGCGCCGTTCTACATCAGCAGGCCGCAGTTCGAATACTGGAAGCACACCCAGCTCATCATCGACGTGGTGCCGGGGCGCGGCGGCATGTTCTCGCTGGAAAACGGCCGCGGCGTGCGCTTCCTGACCCGCTCGCGCCTGTTCACCGACGAGGAGATCGAGGCGCTGAAGGCCGCCGGGCGGTTCTAGCGCCCCTCGCCTTAAGCGCCGGGCTGGGCGGCGCCGCCCGGCTCAATCCTTCCCGGCCCCTTCCTTGCGCCGCGCGAGTTCCTCGGCCATCGCCTGGCGCATCAGGTATTTCTGCACCTTGCCGGTCACCGTCATCGGGAAGGCATCCACGAACCGCACGTAATGCGGCACCTTGAAGTAGGCCAGCCGGTGCCGGCAGTAGTCCTGGATCTCGGCCTCGGTGACCTGCGCGCCCTCGCGCAACTGGACCCAGGCGCAGACCTGCTCGCCGAACTTGGGGTCGGGCACGCCGAACACCTGCACGTCCAGCACGTGCGGATGGGTGTAGAGGAACTCCTCGATCTCGCGCGGATAGACGTTCTCGCCGCCGCGGATGATCATGTCCTTCAGCCGACCGACGATGCGGCAATAGCCGTCCTCGTCGATGGTGGCGAGGTCGCCGGTGTGCATCCAGCGTGCCTCGTCGAGCACCTCGCGGGTGCGCTCCGGGTCCTGCCAGTAACCGCGCATCACCGAATAGCCGCGCGTGCACAGCTCGCCGGTGACGCCGCGCGGCACGATGTGCCCGCTCTCGTCGACGAGCTTGACCTCGAGGTGCGGATGGACGCGGCCGACGCTGTCCACCCGGCGTTCCAGCGGATCCTCTGGCACGGTCTGGAAGCTCACCGGGCTGGTTTCGGTCATGCCGTAGCAGATGGTCACCTCGCTCATGTGCATCTCGTTGACCACCCGCCGCATGATCTCTTCCGGACACGGCGAGCCGGCCATGATGCCGGTGCGCAGGCTGGACAGATCGAACTGGCGGAAGCGCGGATGCTCGAGCTCGGCGATGAACATCGTCGGCACGCCGTGCAGGCCGGTGCAGCGCTCGGCCGCCACCGTTTCCAGCGTGGTTTCCGGATCGAAACCCTCGCCCGGGATCACCATGCAGGCGCCATGGGTGACGCAGGCCATGTTGCCGAGCACCATGCCGAAGCAGTGGTAGAACGGCACCGGGATGCACAGGCGGTCGGCCGGGGTGAGGTGCATGCCCTCGCCGACGAAAAAGCCGTTGTTGACGATGTTGTGGTGGGTGAGCGTGGCGCCCTTGGGCGAGCCGGTGGTGCCGGAGGTGAACTGGATGTTGACCGGGTCGTCGAAGGAAAGATCGGCCTCGACCTGGCGCAGCCGCGCATAGGCCGGGGCATCGGCCAGCGCGCCGAGCTCGTGCCAGGCCCGCGTGCCCGGCGCGGCCTCCTCGTCGAGCAGGATCACCTCGCGCAGGTCCGGCAGCCGCGCGGCGCGCAGCCGGCCGGGTGCTGCCGCCGGCAGTTCGGGCGCGAGCTCGGTCAGCAGCTCCAGGTAATGCGAGGTCTTGAAACGCCGCGACAGCACCAGCGCACGGCAGCCGACCTGCTTGAGCGCGTATTCGAGCTCGTGGGTGCGGTAGGCCGGATTGATGTTGACCAGGATCAGCCCGGCCTTGGGCGCGGCGAACTGCAGCACCACCCATTCGGCGCGGTTGGGCGCCCAGATGCCGATGCGGTCACCCGGATCGAGCCCGAGCGCCAGCAGGCCGGCGGCGACGCGTTCGACCTCGGCATGAAAAGCGCGGTAGTCCAGCCGCACATGCTGCGCCCGCACGATGAGCGCGGGGCGGTCCGGATGGGTGGCGGCGATGCGGTCGAGCAGCGTGCCCATGGTCTCGCCGAGCAGCGGCTTGGTGCTCGCCCCGTTGACGTAACTCGGTGCGATCTGGCTCATGGTTGCGGCCCCCGGCTGGCTGGACTTCCATGAGCATAGCCGAGCCGCGCGCAGGCGGCGCCGCTTCATCGAACCGGCAGCCGGGTCTGCGCTGGCCAGGCCGAGCACGCATCCTCCAGGCGGCGCGCGTGCTCGAGCCGCGCTTGGAATGTCGACATACCCACGCGGTGACCGCACCCGCAACCGACCAGACGTTGACACACGACCCATTCAACGCATGGGTGCCTGCAAACCGCGGCCGCCGCGTCAGGCTGGTCTATCTGCCAACCGGCATCGGCCTTTTTCAGGAAGGGTGCACGCCCCGCGCCTGCCGTCGCGCCTGCCGGGCCGCCTTGCGTTCGCGTCGGTCGTGGAACCACAGGTACATCGCCGGCGTGCTGAGCAGGGTCAACAGCTGGGAGACCAGCAAGCCGCCGAGGATGGCAATGCCGAGCGGTCGACGCATCTCCGCACCCGCGCCGAAACCGAGCGCCAGCGGCAGCGCCGCGCCCATCGCCACCAGGGTGGTCATGGTGATCGGCCGGAACCGCACCCGCGCGGCCTGCATGATCGCCGTCGGCGGGTCGAGCCCCTGCTCACGCTCGGCGACCAGGGCGAAATCCACCATCAGGATCGCGTTTTTCTTCACGATGCCGATCAGCATCAACACCGCGATCACCGACATCAGGGTGAGCTGGGTGTGCGTGATCAGCATCGCCAGGAAGGCGCCCATGCCGGCCGCCGGCAGCGTCGAAAGAATGGTCAGCGGGTGGACCAGGCTTTCGTAGAGCACGCCGAGCACGAGATACATCGCCGCGATCACCGCGCCGAACAGCAGCAGCGCGTGGCCGAGCGCCTCGACCAGATTCTGGTTCTCCCCCGTGTAGCGCTTGCGCACGCCGGGCGGCAGGTGCGCGGCCAGCATCGCCTGCTCGATCCGCTGCATGCCCTCGGCCGGCGTCACCCCGTCGGCCAGGTTGTAGCTGACCGAGGCGGCCTCGATCTGGTCGTAGTGCTCGATGCTGACCGGCGCGATGGCCGCGCGCAGCCGGGCCATGGCCGAGAGCGGGATCATCAGCCCCTGCGCGTTGCGCACGTAGGTGTTGAGCAACGCCTCGGGGCTCGCGCTGTCGGCCTTGGTCGAGGCGAGCACGACGCGGTAGGCGTTGATGTCGGTATACACGGTGGAGGCGAAGCTCTGTCCGAAGGCGTCCAGCAGCGCCTCGTCGATCTGGCCCATGCCCACCTGCAGGCGTGCGGCGCGCTGCCGATCGACGTCGAGCCGCCACTGCTTGCCGATGCTGTCGAAGCTGCTGCCGACGTCGCGGAACTGCGGCATCCCGCGCATCACCCGCGCCAGCGCCAGCGTGGGCTGCTGCAGCGGCGTGCCGTCGATGCTGTCGAGCTGGAAGCTGTACTGGCCCTGGCGGCCGCCTCCTCCGCCGCCGCCGCCATTGATGAACTGCACCGCGCTCACCGCGACATCGAGATCGGGCAGCGCCTTGAAGCGCTCGCCCAGCCGATCGACCACCGCCTGCGCCGACTCACGGCGCTGGCCGGCGCCGTCACCCCGCGGCTTGAGGTCGACGAACAGGTCGGCGGTGTTGCCGACCGCGCCGATGTTGCCGCCCAGAAAGGCGGAGACGTCCAGCACCGCCGGATCGGCGCCGAACACCGCGGCGATCTCCTGCGTGCGCCGGGCCAGAAGCCGGGGCGACACGTTGGCATCGGCGCTGATGTGCGCCTGAATGAGCCCGGTGTCCTCGCGCGGCATCAACCCGCCGCCGGCCGTCCTGACCACGAGCACCGCCAGCAGCAGGGTCATCAGCAGCAGGATCGGCGCCTGCCAGCGCATCAGCCGCCGATGCCGCATGGCCCAGGTCAACGCGCGCTCGTACAGGTGCAGACAACCCGCGTCGAAGCGTTGCGCCCAGCGCGCGAGCCGGCCGGACTCGGCGTCGCTTGGCCCGGCGGCGAGCCAGTGTCCGCACAGGGCCGGCGTCAGCGTCAGCGACACCAGCGCCGAGATGACGATGGTCGCCACCAGGGTGACGGAGAACTCGCGCATCAGCATGACGAACACGTTGTGGCCGAACACCATCGGCGCGAACACCGCGATCAGCGACAGCGTGATCGAGACGACGGTGAAGCCGATCTCGCGCACGCCGATCACCGCCGCCGGCACCGCCGGCAGGCCTTCTTCCATGTGGCGCACGATGTTCTCGATCACCACGATCGCATCGTCGACGACGAAGCCCACGCACAGCACCAGCGCCACCAGCGAAAAGATGTTCAGCGTGAAGCCGAACAGCCACATCGTCACCATCGCCCCGGCCAGCGACAGCGGCACGCTGAACATGGCGATCACCGTGGGCCGCGTGCGGCGCAGGAACACCAGCATCACCAGCGCCACCATGACCACGCTCATCAGCAACGCCACCTCCACCTCGTGCAGCGCCGACACCGTGGTCGGCGTAAGGTCGAAGATCGGCGTGATGGCCACGTCCGCCGGCAACAGACGCTGCAACGCCGGCAGGCGTTCGCGGATGGCGGCCACCGTCGCCACCGCATTGGCGTCGTTGCGCTTGCTGACCTGCAGCAGCACCGCCCGGCGGCCGTTGAACCAGGCGGCCGCATAGCGATCCTCCTGACCCTCGTCGATGGTGGCCACGTCCGCCAGCCGCACCGGCGTACCCGCGCGGCTGGCGATGACAAGATCGGCGAAATCCCGCGCATCGTGCAGCGCATCGTTGGCCAGCAGCGTCACCTGGGTGATGCCGTTGCTCAGCGTCCCCTGCGGGGCGGTGACGTTGGCCGCACGCAGCGCGTTGGCGACGTCGTTGGCGGTGATGCCGGCATGCGCCAGCGCGCCGGTATTGAGCGCGATGCGGATCGCGCGCGGCGTGCCGCCACCGATCTGCACCTGCGCCACGCCGGGAATCTGCGCCACCGCCGGCTTGAGCAGCGTGTCGGTGAGGTCATAGAGCCGCTCCGGCGGCAGGCTGGTCGAACTCAAGGCCACCAGCAGGACCGGGATCTGCGAACTGTCCGCCTTGAAATAGCTGGGCGGGCTGGGCATGCCCGAGGGCAGGTCGGCCGCCGCGGCGTTGATCGCCGCCTGCACGTCGCGCGCGGCCTGGTCGGGGCTGCGGCCCAGGTCGAACTGCAGGCCGATCTGCGCGCCGCCCTCGGTGGCGGTGGAGGAAAGGTGGGCCACGCCGGGAATGCGACCCAGGTGCCGCTCCAGCGGCCCGACCACCGTGCTCGCCATGGTCTGCGCACTGGCTCCCGGCAACTGCGCGAACACGCCGATGAAGGGGAACTCGATCGATGGAAAGGCCGCCACCCCCAGCAGCAGATAGGCCCACACCCCCGCGATGCCCAGGCCGATGGCCAGCAGCGAGGTGCCGATCGGACGGCGGATCATCGGCGCGAACAGGTTCATGACGCCTTATGCCGCATCGGCCGCCGGCCGGCATGTGCCGCAAGTCCGGTGGCGGCCCGACGACCGCGGGTCGTCGATGCGGGTCCCCGAGGCGCGGGCGTCAGGCAAGTGCTAAAAAAACGTTGACAGCCTCCAGAGGGGGGCCTACCGTTACGTAACGTACGTGCCAAAAGGGTGTGTTAGGCACGTGCAAAGGCCGGGCCGCAGGAACAGCGCGAGCTCACGGCGCATCCGCGAGGCACGTTCAGCGTGCCATGTTCAATTTTGGGGAGATTTTCCATGGGTAAAAACACCAAGACCATGCCGCTGCGTCGAACCGCGCTCGCGATCGCCGTGGGTCTCGGCTTCGGCGCCACGGCGTACGCACAGTCCACCACGGGATCCATAGCCGGCCAGGCACCCGCGGCGCCCGGTGAAACCGTCGTAATCACAAGCGCCACCGGTCTTTCTCGCGAGGTGCAAGTCGATAATACCGGACGCTACAGGGTCGATAATCTTCCGGTCGGCACCTATACCGTCTCGCTTAAGCGTGATGGGGCAGTCATCAGCACGCAGGAAGGGGTGCGCGTTTCTTCGGGCGGCTCAACGGGTATCAATTTTACCGCGGCCTCACCCACCCAAAGCACACAACTAGGTGCGGTAACGGTGTCGGCAAATGCCATGCCGCCGATTGACGTTTCCAGCGTCAATTCAAGCACGATCATCACGGCCGCCGATCTGGCCAGATTGCCGCTCGACCGCAGCGCCGAAGCCATTGCCCTGCTTGCACCTGGCGCCGTACAAGGCAGCGGTTACTTTGCCAATGCCGTAGCCTTCGGCGGTTCCAGCGTTTCTGAGAATGCTTACTACGTCAACGGTTACAATACTGGCGAGCCCTACCGGAATATTGGCGGCTTCCAGCTTCCCTACGGCGCCATTGAGCAGCAGGAAACCTTGACGGGTGGATATGATGCCAAGTACGGCCGCTCCGACGGCGGCGTCATCAATCAGGTCGGCAAACGCGGTACGAATGATTGGCACTTTGGTGCTCAGGTTTTATGGCAACCCAAATTCCTGCAGGCTAACCCGCGCAATATTCATTACGTCAATCCCGCACTGCCCGCACCGACGGATGAACTGACTTATCAAGTCGCAGATCCCACATTGGGCACCAGACTGCATCGTTATCGCGAGGATGACAAGAAGTGGGAGACTGTATACTCGGCCTATTTGGGGGGACCACTGATCAAAGACAAATTGTTCATGTTCCTGGCCGTTGATACCACCAAGGACAATTACACTACCACGGGCTTTGATACAGCAAAAAACATCACCCATTCGGAAGACACGGATACCAAGTTCTACGGCAAGATCGACTGGAACATTACAGACAGCAATATATTCGAGTTCACCTACCTCAAAAACAACCAGACCACCAATAAGGGCTCCATTTACAGTTTCGATTATAACACCCTCAAGTCCGGCGCATATCTCTTTCCTTCGGACGAACAAAAAGACAATGCCGAATTCTTTATTGGCCACTACACCAGCTATATTACTGACGACCTTACGTTGAGTATCCTATACGGAAAGGCCAAGTTCCAAAATCCAACTTACTACGGCAATCACAGCACATTGCCTTATATTCGCTATCCCGAGTTGCAAGATCCTAGCAAATTGCCCCCAGGTGCCGATCCCGTCACAGGAGTCAATAATGCGCAAACTAATCGTCAGTGGTATTCCGATGATGCGCGCAACGGTACTCATGGCTTACGTGTCGACCTTGATTACAAACTCGGTGATCATGATCTTGCAGTGGGCATAGATAATATGTACTACAAAGCCCACAACCAAGGACCCACTCAGTACAATCCATGGGATCCAAGCATAGATTATTTCTGGCAATATCGTGCCAATGGCACCGTGCGCAAATACAGCATCGGCTGGGAAACCAGCATGACCATGCGCCAAAAAGCCTACTATGCACAAGACACATGGCAAATAACACCCAGTTTTCTGCTAAAAGTGGGCGTTCGCAACGATCATTTCACCAACTATAACGATCGTGGCATTGCCTTCGTTGATGAGAAAAACCAGTGGGAACCCCGCATTGGAGCCAGCTGGGATGTCTTCGGCGATTCGACGTTGAAAGTCTACGGCAATGCCGGCAGGTATTATCTGGCGTTGCCTGACAATGCGGCTGAACGCGCAGCCAACATATCGACATACACCTACACGACTTATTCCTATACCAGCATCGATACCAATGGTATACCTCAGGGACTGACTCCCCTCACAGGGGTACTTTCGCCTGATGGAGAATTCGGTCTACCGAAGGATCCGAAGCAGGTAACTGCTCGCAATCTGAAGCCGGAATATCTTGACGAATACATCCTCGGCTTCGACAAACAACTAGGAGAAGACTGGGTTTACGGTGCCAAAGGCACGTGGCGTGACCTCAAACAAGCTATCGATGACGAGTGCTCGGCTTATTTGATAGCCGAGAAAATGACCAAAATGGGTTTGAATCCTGACAATTATTCGGACTCCATTTATGGACCCGCTTATTGTCGACTGATCAACCCGGGCAAAACCAATAACATGCTCGTTGTTTCCAACGACGGCAAGAGCAGCGTCCTCGTACCCATGCATGCCTCCGATTGGGGATATACCCAGGGAGTCAAGCGGAAAATCGGCTCACTGAATCTGTATCTGGAACATCCATTCGACGGCAAATGGCAAGCCCGTTTTGATTACACGTTCACTCGCGGCTTCGGTAATACTGAAGGGCAAGTCCGTTCCGACTTCGGTCAGCAAGACGTATCGAAGACCGAGGATTGGGATAGCTGGCAGTTGATGCAAGGTCAAAATGGTGAGCTCTTTAACGTTCGTAAGCATCAATTCCGCTTCCGCGGCGCATACCAAGTGACTCCGGAATGGCTGATTTCTGGCATGCTACTGGCACAGTCCGGCGTACCCGAAGAATGTCTTGGTTATTACGGTCCGCATGGCACGGATGACCCCAGTGGCTACGGCGGCAATTACCACTGGTGCGGCGGTAAAATCGTTCACCCCGGTTACAAACACACACCGTGGACGAAACCTCTCAACCTGAGCGTACGTTATGCGCCGGCCTTTGCAGATCATAAGCTGGCTTTCAATGTTGACGTCTTCAACGTCTTTAATGAGCAAAAAGCCACGCAAACAGATCCACAAATGGAGCTGACTGATCCGGGTTACGTCAGTAATACATTCCATGCGCCAGTTTATTTTGAAGATGCACGCTATGTACGTCTCTCAGTTTCGTACGACTATTGACGTCGTGGCTTCTTGAGCGAAACAAAAGGAGGCCTTAGGGCCTCCTTTTTTATTCGATACAACCCGCACAAAGCCTACATGCGATCCCGACTATGACGATATTGGATAAGGCCAGAATTGCCATCGAGAGAAAAGAATGGGACAGCGCATTGCGATTATTAACCGAATGCTTACAAAAAGATCCTTTTGATGCAGAATCCAATATTCTCATAGCCGATGTTTTGTTCAGCGCAGGGCATTTTAAGGCATCAAGCGCTCCATTGCTTACAGCGACTCAGCGACTCCCAAAAAATGCTCCGCTGGTCATGGCATTGATTCAGCACTTGATCGCACGAGGTGAAATAAAACACGCTCGATATTGCCTGGATTTTATTGCTGGCGCCTCGATCCCGCCCCCTGGACTGATGCTGGCACTGGCTCACATATATTTCATGCTTGGTGAAATCAATAAAGCCCTTTCCCTTACGAAAAAGATCATAGCTACCGGCGCGATGTCGCCAAAGTTATTTCACCTTCACGCCATGCTTTTGCAATTTACAGGCGACATTGAAGGAGCTGAATCGATTATAATCCGCTGTTTCGATGCCTGGCCAGTGCATGGCGACGCCATTACGCTTTTGGTTAATCTTAAAAAGCAAACCCTCGAAAAAAACCACCTCGATCTTATAAATATCGGCCTAGACACACTCGAGAAGAACGCCTCTGCAAGAACAAGTTTCGATATGGCGCAGTACAAACATGCATTGTTCAAAAGCTACGATGACCTAGGCTCCTACGATCGCGCCTGGCAGGCACTTTCGGAATGCAATCAGATTATGCACGGACTGAATCCTTACAATAAGGTTGCTGAGGAGGACATGACCGACGCCTTGATCAATATGCCTCGCATCGAACAAAAAAATATTGCAAGGCACTCAGGCCCAATGCCTATTTTCATCGTTGGCATGCCAAGGTCCGGCACCACATTACTGGACCGCATTCTTTCCAGTCATTCGCAGGTTCAGTCCGCAGGGGAACTCATCGAGTTTTGGCGCCAATTGCATTGGGTGGCTGACGTAATACCCGCCGCGAACAAAAGCATGCTGGAAGTAATAAGGCGTGCCGCGCATATTGACTACCCAGAACTAGCATGGCGTTACCTGCACAATACACAGTGGCTTGCCCAAGGCAAGGATTTTTACATCGATAAACTGCCTGCAAATTTGCAGCTACTTCCATTCATTCGCGCCACATTTCCCGATGCCCCCATAATACATATTATTCGCGACCCCATAGATACATGTTTTTCGAATTATAAGGCTTTCTTTGGAAACGCATCATCTTACAGCTATGACCTCAAGGCCCTTGCACATTATTATGGGCAATATAAAAAAATTTCCTCGGCGTGGCGCCGACGCATGGATCAAGAAATTCTGGAAATCAATTATAGCGATCTTGTCACCGCCCCCAACAAAACCATCTCTTCAATACTCGCATATTGCCGACTGCCGTTTGAGGATAACTGTCTGCATCCTGAACTCAACCAATCACCGGTTGCCACTCCAAGCAGCGTACAGGTTCGGGAGTCCATCCATAACCGAAACTCCAATAGTTGGATGAATTACGCCTCACATCTAGACGATTTTATAAATGAAATTCTTGATTGATGGAGCTCACTCCGCATGCAACTCCGCGACGAAGTCGTAAACGTCGCCCCGGTACCATGAGCTGGTGAATTCGACGATGCGGCCATCGTCCAGGAAGCTGCGGCGTTCGATGGCCAGGCCCGCGCTGCCGGGCGAGACGTGCAGCAGATGGGCGTGCTGGGCGGTGAGCAGGACGGCCCGCAGCCGCTGCAGGGCGCGACGGGGTCGACAGCCACGCGCCTCCAACGCCTCGTAGAGCGAATCGCGCACCAGCGACGGGTCGGGCAGCGCGCTGGCCGGCACCACGCTGCGCTCGATCGCCAGCGGCTCGTCGCCGGCGTAGCGCACGCGATGCAGCCGGACCACGGCGGTGCCGGGCGACAGGTTCATCGCCATCGCCTCTTCCGGCGTGACCTCGCCGATGCCCCGCTCGAAGAATTCCGATCGCGGATTGAGCCCGCGGGCGCGCAGATCCTCGGTGAAGCTGGTCAGCCGCGAGATCGGCTTGACGATGCGTTCGGCGACGAAGGTGCCGGCGCCGTGGCGCTGGGTGAGCAAGCCCTCCTCGACCAGGCCGGCAAGGGCCTTGCGCACGGTCACCCGCGAGATGCCCAGGCTCTGCGCCAGCTCGCGCTCGCTCGGCAGGGCATGGCCGGGCTCGATCTCGCGCCGATCGATCACGTTGCGGATCGCCTGCCGCAGCCTCAAGTACACCAGAGGCTGCGAAGGTGACTCGTCACAGAGCCGGCGATATTCCTGATTCAGGATGGATTCCATGCCAAAAACCATACCAGTCGCATTCCAGTTGCACAACCCGCCGTCCGCCAAGGCAATTTCGGAAGACCAATATGGCTACAGTTGGTGCTGTGGAGGCAAGCCTCACAGATTGCCATGGGCTGGTCTTATGGTATTGCAGTGGTATGATGCCAAGCCCTATCCGCGTCCAGGCCCTGCGCAGGTGAATGCATGAACAGTCCCGCTTCGCATGTCGACCCCTTCGATCTGGTGATCTTCGGCGGCACCGGCGACCTTGCCATGCGCAAGCTGCTGCCCGCGCTGCTGCACCGCTATGTCGACGGTCAGATTCCCGAAGGAACGCGCGTCATCGGCGTGGCCCGCGAGCAGCTGGACGACGACGGCTATCGCGCCCATGCGCGCGAGGCGCTGGGCGAGCGGCCGCAACTCGATGCGTTCCTCAAGCTGCTGCACTACCGCCCGCTGGATGCGCGCAAGGACGACGGCTGGCAGGCATTTGCCGAGATGCTCGATGCCGAGCCCGGCCACGTGCGGGTGTTCTACCTTTCCACGTCGCCGGAGCTGTTCGAGGACATCTGCAACCGCTTGGGCAGCCACGGCCTCAATCGCGGCCAGTCGCGCGTGGTGCTGGAAAAGCCGATCGGCCACGATCTGGCCAGCGCCAGCCATATCAACGATGCGGTCGGCCGGGTGTTCGACGAGTCGCAGATCTTCCGCATCGACCATTACCTCGGCAAGGAGACGGTGCAGAACCTGCTGGTGCTGCGCTTCGGCAATGCCCTGTTCGAGCCGCTGTGGAACGCAGGCCACATCGATCACGTGCAGATCACCGTGGCCGAGACGCTCGGTGTGGGCCGGCGCGGTGCTTATTACGACCGTTCCGGCGCCCTGCGCGACATGGTCCAGAACCACATGCTGCAGCTCCTGTGCATGGTGGCGATGGAGCCGCCGGCCTCGCTGTCGCCGGATGCGGTGCGCGACGAGAAGCTCAAGGTGCTGCACGCCCTCAAACCCATCGACGGGCGCAACGCCATGCAGCTCACGGTGCGCGGCCAGTACCGCGCCGGCGTGGTCGACGGCCAGAAGGTGCCGGGCTATCAGGAGGACCTCGGCGGCAAGCCGAGCGATACCGAAACCTTCGTCGCGCTCAAGGCCGAGATCGGCAACTGGCGCTGGGCCGGGGTGCCGTTCTACCTGCGCACCGGCAAGCGTCTGGCGCAGCGGGTGTCGGAGATCGTGGTGGCATTCAAGTCGGTGCCGCATTCCATCTTCGACGCCACCGTGCCGCTGGCGCAGAACCGTCTGGTCCTCAGGCTGCAGCCGGACGAGGGGGTGAAGCTGTGGCTCACCATCAAGCACCCGGGTCCTGGCGGCCTGCGACTGCGCCACGTGCCGCTGGACATGAGTTTCGCCGAGGCCTTCGGCGTGCAGCAGCCCGATGCCTACGAACGCCTGTTGCTGGACGTGGTGCGCGGCAATCCCACCCTGTTCATGCGCCGCGACGAGGTCGAGGCAGCCTGGCGCTGGGCCGATCCCATCCTTGCCGCCTGGGCGGCCAGCGGCGAGGCGCCGCGGCCCTATGCCGCCGGCAGCTGGGGTCCGACCGCGGCCGTGGCGCTGATCGAGCGCGACGGCCGCACCTGGAACGAAGACAGCGAATGACGCCGCAACACCCCCTTCAGCCCGATGAGGTGATGAGCCATGTCCGCCGATCACATCCGCCGGCACACCTATGCCGACCCCGAAAGCCTGGCCCGCGCACTGGCCGAGCGTGTCGAGGCCACCCTGCGCGAAGGCGTGTCCGCACGCGGGCAGGCCGTGCTGGCGGTGTCCGGTGGCAGCACGCCGGTGCGTTTTTTCGAGGAGCTCTCACACAGGGCGCTGGACTGGGCCAGGGTCACGGTGACCCTGGTCGACGAGCGTTGGGTGGACGAAGCCAGCGAGCGATCCAATGCCCGGCTGGTGAAACGGCATCTGCTGAAAGGGCCGGCGGCGGCGGCCACTTTCGTGCCGCTCTACACCGGCGCCGAGACGCCCGAGGCCGGCTGTGCCGAGGCGCGCCGACGCATCGCGGCGCTGCCGCGCCCGTTCGACGTGGTGGTACTCGGCATGGGCGAGGACGGCCACACCGCCTCGTTCTTTCCCGGCGGCGACCGCCTGGCCGAGGCGCTGGATCCGGACAACCCGGCCCTGGTCGTGCCCATGCGCGCCCAGGGCGCCGGCGAGCCGCGCATCACCCTGACGTTGCCGCTTTTGCTCGACACCCGGCTGCTGGTGCTGCACATCGAGGGCGAAACCAAGCGCGCGGTGCTGGAGGCCGCCCTTGCCGAACCCGATCCGTCGCGCCGGCCGGTGAGCGCGGTGCTGCAACAGCCGCGCACGCCAGTGGAGATCTACTGGGCGCCCTAGCCATGGCCCGGGCGCCTGACGCTTTTCAATCTGCTTTTTTTCAATCTGCTTTTTTCTGGACGTTTTCATGACCGAGCCAAACCCCACCGTCGCCGAGGTGACCCGGCGTCTCGTCGAGCGCAGCCGCGCCACGCGCGCGGCCTATTTGCAGCGCATCGACGCCGCCGGACGCAGCGACGGGCCGCGGCGGGCCGCGCTGTCGTGCGGCAATCTCGCCCACGGCTTCGCCGCCTGCGCCGCGCCCGACAAGGCCGCGCTGCGCGAGGGTCGCGGGCCGAACCTCGGCATCGTCACCGCCTACAACGACATGCTCTCGGCGCATCAGCCCTACGAGCGCTATCCGGCACTGATCCGCGAGATGGCGCGCCGGCATGGCGCCACCGCGCAGGTCGCCGGCGGCGTGCCGGCGATGTGCGACGGCATCACGCAAGGGCGTGCGGGCATGGAGCTGTCGCTGTTCTCGCGCGACGTGGTCGCCATGGCCACCGCCATTGCGCTCTCGCACGACATGTTCGACGGCGCGCTTTACCTCGGCATCTGCGACAAGATCGTGCCGGGGCTGTTCATCGGGGCGATGAGCTTCGGCCACCTGCCCGGCGCGTTCGTGCCATCCGGGCCGATGCCGAGCGGCATTCCCAACGAGCAGAAGTCCAAGGTGCGCCAGGCCTACGCCGAGGGCAAGGCCACACGCGAGGAGCTGCTCGAAGCGGAAGCGGCCTCGTATCACGCGCCCGGCACCTGCACCTTCTACGGCACCGCCAATTCCAACCAGATGCTGATGGAGATCATGGGCCTGCAGCTGCCCGGCTCCAGCTTCGTCGCACCGGACACGCCGCTGCGCGACGCGCTCACCGCCGCGGCGGTGGCGCGCGTGGCGGCGATGGCCGAGCCGAACGGCGCGGAGCATCTGCCGCTCGGCCGGCTGATCGACGAGCGCAGCATCATCAACGGCGTGGTCGGCCTGCACGCCACCGGCGGCTCTACCAACCACCTGCTGCACCTGGTGTCGATGGCGCGCGCGGCCGGCATCGAGCTGCGCTGGGAGGATTTCGACGCGCTGTCCGCCGCGGTGCCGCTCCTGGCGCGGGTGTATCCCAACGGCTATGCCGACGTGAACCAGTTCCACGCCGCCGGCGGCATGGCCTTCCTGATCGACCAGCTGCTTGCCGCCGGGCTGCTGCATGCGGACGTGCACACCGTCGCCGGACCCGGGCTCGAACGCTATACGCAGGTGCCCGCGCTGGACGACGGCGGCGCGCTCAAGGGGTCGCCGGTCGCCAAGACCAGCGGCAACCGCGGCGTGCTGCGCGGCATCGACGAGCCGTTCCGCGCCGATGGCGGTCTGCGCCTGCTCGACGGCAACATCGGCCGCGCGGTGATCAAGGTTTCCTCGGTGCCGGAGGACCGCATGCTGATCGAGGCGCCGGCGGTGGTCTTCCACGACCAGGACGACGTCCGCCGCGCCTTCGAGCGTGGCGAGCTCGATCGCGACTTCGTCGCCGTGGTGCGCTTCCAGGGCCCGCGCGCGATCGGCATGCCGGAACTGCACAAGCTCACGCCCACACTCGCCGTGCTGCAGGATCGCGGCCACCGCGTCGCCCTGCTCACCGACGGGCGCATGTCCGGCGCCTCCGGCCGCGTGCCGGCGGCAATCCACGTGACCCCGGAGGCCGTCGCCGGCGGCGCGATCGCCAGGATCCGCGACGGCGACATGATCCGCCTCGATGCCGCGCATGGACGTCTGGACGTCCTCGTCGATGCGGACGCCTGGGCCGCGCGCGAACCCGCCACCGCCGATCTTTCCGCACACCAGCACGGGATGGGCCGCGAACTGTTCAAGCTGTTCCGCGACAACGCCATGAGCGCCGACCAGGGCGCAGGAGTGCTTTGACATGACGCCGATGCAAGACAAACAGACCCGTGTCGAGGCGGTGATGAAGCTCGCGCCGGTGATCCCGGTGGTGATCATCGACGAGGCGCGCCACGCGGTGCCGATGGCGCGCGCGCTGGTCGCCGGTGGCATCCGCGCGATCGAGGTGACGCTGCGCACGCAGGCCGCGCTGGATGCGATCCGCGCGATCGCCGCGGAGGTGGAAGGCGCGGTGGTCGGCGTCGGCACCGTGCTCTCCGGGCATGACCTGGCCGCCGCCGAACGCGCCGGCGCGCGCTTCGCCGTCTCGCCCGGCGCCGCCCCCGGCCTGCTCGACGCCGCCGACGACAGCGCGCTGCCGCTGCTGCCCGGCGTCGCCACCGCGAGCGAGGCGATGATCCTGCTCGAGCGCGGCTACCGGCACCTGAAGTTCTTTCCCGCCGTGCCGGCCGGCGGCGTCAAGCTGCTCGGCGCCTGGGCGAGCCCGCTGCCGCAGCTGCGCTTCTGCCCGACCGGCGGCATTGGCCTGGCCAACGCGCCGGATTTCCTCGCCCTGCCCAACGTGCTGTGCGTGGGCGGCTCCTGGCTGGTACCGCCGGAGCGGCTCGCCGCCGGCGACTGGGCCGGCATCGAGCAGCTGGCGCGCGAGGCTTCCATGCTGCGGCGCCCACACGCCTGAACGCGGGGCCCTGACCTTCAGCGCAGCCCAAAGAAGGCGATCGCGTTGGCCGTGCTGTGCGCGGCGGTGACCTCCACGCTCTCGCCGCGGTCGCGGGCGATCTCCGCGCAGATGTGGGCCAGATACATCGGCTCGTTGCGCCGGTGCGCGGGCGGCGGGCGCACCGTGCGCGGCAACAGATAGGGCGCGTCGGTCTCGATCATCAGCCGGTCGGCGGGAATCTCGCGCACCAGCTCGCGCAGATGCGTGCCGCGCCGCTCGTCGCAGATCCAGCCGGTGATGCCGATGTGGCAGCCTAAGTCCAGATAGTCGAACAAGGCCTCGCGGGTGTCGGTGAAGCAATGCACCACCGCGCCGGGCACGCGGTCGCGATAGCGCTTGAGCTGCGCCAGGAAATCGGCGTGCGCGTCGCGCTGATGCAGAAAGAGCGGCAGATGCAGTTCCGCGGCCAGTTCCAGCTGGCGCTCGAACGCCGCGTGCTGTGCATCGCGCGGCGCATAGTTGCGGTAGTAGTCCAGGCCGGTCTCGCCGATCGCGCGCACGGCGCGGTCGCCCGCGAGCTCGCGCAGCCTCGCGTGGGTGGCCTCGTCGTAATCGAGCGCGTGATGCGGGTGCACCCCGGCGGTCGCCCACAGCATGCCCGGATGCGCGTGCGCCAGCGCAAGCGCCTGCTCGCTGCTCGCGCGGGAAGCGCCGGTGACCAGCATCCGCGTCACCCCGTGCGCGCGAGCCCGCGCGAGCACCGCGTCGAGATCCTGCCGGAACGATTCATGCGTGAGGTTGGCACCGATGTCGACGAGCTGCATGGACATAAGCCGTATCGCCAAAAGCGCCATTATCCCCACCCGCAGGGCGCGCCACGAGGCTTGCGCGCCGCTACTTGGAAAAATGGAAATTGTGGCGGGTGACAACCACTGCTATTAGCTCAAGGCTTCCGCACGCCATGGGCGCAAGCGGAGAAGGCCGCAGACTCGGGGGCGGCATGGTCTGTCCACTACGAAGGGTTTGCACACATGCCACGCAAACGACTCGCCGGCGCCCTGCTCGCCGCACTGGGGTTGACTATTCCGTTCGCAGCTTCCGCAGCGGTGTCCATCCGCATCCATGCCGGCAAGCTCGGCCAATCGCCCGACACCGATCTGCCCCGACGGCTCGGTCTGGATGCCGGCACCACCCTGACCGCGACGGCGCATGTGCGCACCGCGCACAACACGGTCAAGACGCGACTGCAGCAGCAATTCGCCGGCTTGCCGGTCTATGGTCGACACCTCGTGGTGGAACGCGCCACGGACGGCAGCATCGTCGGCGTGGAAGGCCTGGCTGCAGGCGGTCTGCCGCTGGATCTGCCAAGCACCCGGGCACGGCTCAGCGCGAGCCAGGCGCAGGCGGCCCTGAAGGCGCGCCTGGGGCACACGGCGCTGCCCAGCGAGGGCGAGCAGGGGACGCTCTTCATCTATCCGGATGCCGCCAAGGCGCGCCTGGTCTACCGCGTTTCCTACCGGGTCTGGGCCGGCAACCGGCTGTCGCGACCCACCGCGCTGGTGGATGCCAATTCCGGCGACATTCTGTCCACGTGGGAAGGCCTGACCACCGGCCGCCGCCCGCCCGATACCTCTACGCCGGTGCCGGTGGAAGCCACCGGGCCCGGCGGCAACGAACTGACCGGGCTCTATCACTACGACGGCATCGGTGCCGGACATGAGCTTCTGCCCGCGCAGCGCACCGGCAATACCTGCTATCTGCAGGATGCCGACGTCAGCACCTACAACCTCGCCGGCGGTCAGCGGGTCGTGCAGTGGTCATTCGGCTGCGCGGGCAACGATTCCACCCGCTGGGTGAGTTCGGGCGATGCCATCAACGGCGCCTTCTCGCCGGTGAACGACGCGCACCATTTCGGCGGCGTGGTGCACGACATGTATCAGGACTGGTTCGGCGAATCGCCGCTGGTCACCGATGCCGGCACGCCCATGCAGCTGTCGATGTGGGTGCACTACGGCACCAACTACGAGAACGCCTTCTGGGATGGCAGCGAGATGGTGTTCGGCGACGGCGACCAGTACTTCTATCCATTCGTGGTGCTGGACGTGACCGGCCACGAGATCAGCCACGGCTTCACCGAACAGCACGCGGCTCTGGAATACGTCGGCCAATCCGGCGGCATGAACGAGGCGTTCTCGGACATGGCCGGCGAGGCGGTGAAGTACTACGACCGCGGCGTCAACGATTTCCTGGTCGGCGCCGACATGGTCAAGCCCGCCACGGTTCCTCTGCTCGGCATGCCGGCGCTGCGCGACATGTGCACGCCGAGCCGCGACGGCCAGTCGATCGACAACGCCGGCGCCTATTACGACGGGCTGGACGTGCATTACTCAAGCGGCGTGTACAACCGCGCCTTCTGCACCCTGGCCAAGACCAGCGGCTGGAACACGCGCAAGGCGTTCGAAGTCTTCCACGATGCCAACGCGCTGTACTGGGGGCCGCGCGAGACCTTCGCCAGCGGCGCCTGCGGCGTGCAACGGGCCGCGGGTGATCGAGGTTACGGCGTCGCGGACGTGACCGCGGCGTTCGCCGCCGTCGGCGTGACCTGTCCTCAAATCTAAAAAACCCGTCGCCGGCAGCCATGGCCTGCCGGCCGTTGCCTGCATTGCTTGCGACCGGCCCCGGCGGGGTCGCGTCCGCACGTTGCTCCCAAGGAGAGTCCTATGAACAAGGTTTTCAGCAAGGTTTGGAATGCCCGCAAGGGCGCGCTGGTGGTGGCTTCCGAATTCGCCACGCAGCGCGGCAAGGGCGGGCGTACCGGCGCGGCCCTCGCCCTGGCCTGCGCAGCCGGTGCGGCAATGCTGTGCCCCGCCGGCCAGGCATGGGCCCAGACACAGGACCAGCCACCAACGCTGTGCACGCTCAGTGCCGGCACGGGGACGGCCACCGGCACCAACGCCTTCGTCTGCGGCCCGGCGGCCTCGGCACAGGCCGGAGGCACTGCCCTGGGTGCCCGTGCCCAGGCCGCCGCCGAAGCGGTGGCGCTCGGGGATGGCGCCAGCGCCAGCGGCGAGGCGAGCACCGCGGTGGGCGGGGTCTATATCGACTACGACGGCACGCCCTATGCCACCTTTGCCTCGGTCTACGGCGCGACGGCGCTTGGTGCGGGAGCCGGTGCGGATGGAATCGACAGCACCGCAGTCGGCTCGCTGGCCTACGCGACCGGACAGGGCGCCTTCGCCGGCGGCAACAATGCCGGCGCCGCCGGTTACAACAGCGTGGCGCTCGGCGCCAACGCCCAGGCATCGGACCGCGGCAGCATCGCCATCGGCGGCGGCGATGCCGATCCGGCCAACAACTACCTGGCCACCGAGGCGCAGGGCGAGGGCGCGATCGCGATCGGTTCGCTGGCCGCAGCCGAGGGTCGCGGCGCGCTCGGCCTCGGCTACCAGACCGTGAGCCTGGGTGACAACGCCAGTGCGCTCGGCAACGGCGCCTGGGCGCAGGGCGCGGGAGCCACCGCAGTCGGTGGCTCCGCCTATGCCGGCGCAGACACCGCCACCGCCATCGGCAACGATGCCGTGGTCGTCGGCGAGGGGGCCACGGCCGTGGGTGCCGGCGCCTATGCCGAAGGCGCCTACGCGATCGGCATGGGATTGCAGTCGGGCGGCTATGGCGGCGCCATCGGCCTGCAATCCATCTCCATCGGACTCAACAGCGGTGCAACGAATGTCGGGGCCGTGGCCTTGGGAGGATTCAGCCTGGCGCAGGGACGGTTGTCCACTGCACTTGGCTACAGCGCGGCAGCCACGGGTACGACCGCGGTGGCGGTGGGGTATGGAGCCCGGGGTACGGCCTCGAACGCCGTCGCCGTGGGCCAGAGTGCTCAGGCGACGGCTTCCAACAGCGTCGCCCTGGGCTCAGGCTCCGTGGCCAATCAAGCCAATACGGTATCGGTGGGGACTTCGTCGAGTCAGCGCCGTATCACCAACGTCGCCGCCGGCACGGCCGCGACCGATGCCGTCAACAAGTCCCAGCTCGACGCGGTGGCTGCGCAGGCGGGCCAGACCGACGCCAGCGCGGTGAAGTACGACGGCGCCGACAAGCGTGCGGTGACCTTCGCCGGTCCCACCGGCACGACACTGCACAATGTGGCGGCAGGCACGGCGGCGACTGATGCGGTGAACAAGGGCCAGCTCGATGCGGTCAGCAGCCGCGTGGATGCCAACACCACGGCCATCGGCGTGCTGGATGGACGCGTCACCGGCATCGAAGATCAAATCGGAGGCCTGCAGCAAGACACCGCGAAGCTGAGTGCCATCGGCGTCGATACGACCAACGACGCCAGCGATCAGGCATCGGTGGCGGCGGGAAGCAGGGGCGTGGCCATCGGCGCCTCGGCCAAGAGCGGCGGTGACCACGCCACCGCCGTGGGCGGCGACAGTGAGGCGGCGGGCGCCAACGATACCGCCCTGGGTGGTCATGCCAGGATCGATGCCGACGGCAGCACGGCGGTCGGCGCCAACACCCATATCACGGCCGACGCCACCAATGCCGTGGCGGTGGGCGAGAGTGCCACGGTGTCGGCCGCCTCGGGCACGGCGCTGGGACAAGGCGCTTCCGCATCGGCACAGGGTGCGGTGGCGCTGGGCCAGGGCGCGGTCGCCGACCAGACGGACACGGTCTCGGTGGGCAACGCCGGCACGCAGCGCAGGATCGTCAACGTCGCCGCCGGCACGGCCGCGCACGATGCGGTCAACGTGGACCAGCTCGACGAAGTCACCCAGCAGGCGCTGGAGACCGCCAAGAGCTACGCCGACAACGGTGACGTGGCGACGCTGCAGCAGTCGCGCGCCTATACCGACAGCAAGTTCGCCAATACGGTCGGGCGCAGCGAGTTCGACACCTTCCGCAACCAGGTCGACGATCGCTTCCACGACGTCGACCGGCGGCTGGATCGCGTCGGTGCGATGGGCACGGCGATGGCGCAGATGAGCATGAACACGGCGGGCCTCGCGGGCGACAACCGCATGGGCGTGGGCGCCGGACGTTATGGCGGCCAGTCGGCGATCGCGGTGGGCTACCAGCATGCCTTCCGCGACAATCGTGCCAGCTTCTCGGTCGGTGCCTCGGCTTCCGGCTCGGAGAGCTCGGTCGGCATCGGTGGCGGCTTCAGCTGGTGAGACGACGGCCGGCCGGGCCAGCCTGGCCGGCCGTTTCGCCAGACAGCCGACATCAAGCGATCGCCAGGATGTGCTAACTAAGCATCTTGCGCCGGCGGGGGAACCGGCGGACGAATGGCTATTCGAGGTGGTTGGGGTGGGATCGACATCGGCGGCAGCGGCCTGGGTGGATTGCGTGGCGGGCACGGCGGACGGGCGCGAGGCCGCGGTGTGCGCGGCGCTGGTGGCGCGTGGGGCGTTGAAGGAAAGCGACCTGGCGCGCGCGCGGCGGCTGCACGAGGAAACGCCCGAAGGCACGCTCACCGCGCTGCTCGCGCGCTTGGGTCTGGTCGCCGAACGCGATCTCGCGCAGGCCTGGTCGGAGCTGCTCGGCGCGCCGCTGCTCGTCGCCGCCGAGGCGCCGGTGCTGGCGCCGCCGGAACTCGAAATCTCGCCGCGGTTCCTCAAGCAGCAGCACGTGGTGCCGGTGCGCGAGGGCGAGGACAGCCTCGCGCTGGTGGTCGCCGATCCGGCCGACCCATACCCGCTGCAGGCGGTGGAGCTGGCCGCCGGCAAGCGGGTCGGCCTGCGCATCGGTCTGCGTTCGGAGATCGACGAACTGATCGAGCGCTACTACGGCAGCGGACGCTCGGCGATGGGCGCGATCGTGGAGAACCTCGACGGCAGCGCCGCCGAGGAAGAGGACGTCGAGCACCTGCGCGATCTCGCCTCCGAGGCGCCGGTGATCCGGCTGGTGAACCTGATCCTGCAGCGCGCAGTGGAGAGCCGCGCCTCGGACGTGCATGTCGAGCCGTTCGAGAACCGCCTGAAGGTGCGCTATCGCATCGATGGCGTGCTGCACGAGGTGGAAGCGCCGCCGGCCTCGAGCACCGCGGCGGTGATCTCGCGGGTGAAGATCATGGCGCGGCTCAACATCGCCGAGCGCCGGCTGCCGCAGGACGGCCGCATCCAGTTGCGCGTGCAGGGCAAGGAGCTCGACCTGCGCGTGTCCACCGTGCCGACCAGCTTCGGCGAATCGGTGGTGATGCGCATCCTCGACCGCGAGACGGTGGCCTTCGACTTCGCCGAGCTCGGCTTCACCGACGCCTTCCGCGCGCGCTTCGTCGACGTGCTGGAACGCCCGCACGGCATCCTGCTGGTGACCGGCCCGACCGGCTCGGGCAAGAGCACCACGCTGTACACCGCGCTCTCCAAGATCAACACGCCGGACGTGAAGATCATCACCGTCGAAGACCCGGTGGAATACCAGCTCGAGGGCATCAACCAGATCCAGGTGAAGCCGCAGATCGGGCTGGACTTCGCCAACGCGCTGCGCTCGATCATGCGCCAGGATCCGGACGTGATCATGATCGGCGAGATGCGCGATCTGGAAACCTGCCGCATCGCCATCCAGTCCGCGCTCACCGGCCATCTGGTGCTGTCCACGCTGCACACCAACTCGGCCGCCGGCGCGGTCACCCGGCTGCTCGACATGGGCGTGGAGGATTACCTGCTGGGCTCGACCGTCAACGGCATCCTCGCCCAGCGGCTGGTGCGCCGGCTCGATCCGGCCACCGCGGTGCCCTATGAGCCCGCGCCGGAAGTCATCGAACAGTTCGAGCTGGAACGCCATGCGCAAGGGCAACCGATCCGCCTGTGGAAGCCGGTGCCGAGCGCGGCCAATCCAACCGGTTATCGCGGCCGTCGCGCGATCATGGAGTTCCTGGTGATGAGCGATGCGCTGCGCCGGCTGGTGATGCAGCGCGCCGACGCCGGCGCGATCGAGCGTCAGGCGCGCGCCGAAGGCATGCGCAGCATGTACGAGGACGGCATCGCCAAGGCGCTCGCCGGCATCACCACGCTGGAAGAAGTGCTGCGCGTGACGCAGGAGGGCTGAGGTGGCGCAGTTCCGCTATCGCGCCGTCAGCGCCGCCGGCGAGCTGCTCGCCGGATCGATGGAAGCGGCCAGCGTCGAGGACGTGGTCGCGCGCCTGCAGGACCAGGGCCACACGCCGCTGGAAGCGCGTCCCGCCGCAGTCGGCGACGATGGCGCGGGGCTGGCCGCGCTGTTCCGGCGCGGACCCTTCAGTGGCGACCAGCTCGCCCAGTTCACCCATCAGCTGGCGACCCTGCTCGGCGCCGGCCAGCCGCTGGATCGCGCGCTCGGCGTGCTGCTCGAACTGCCCGAGGGCGAACGCGCGAAGCAGCTCGTCGAGCGCGTGCGCGAACGCGTGCGCGGCGGCGCGCCGCTGTCGCAGGCGCTGGAGGAGGAGCACGGCGTGTTCCCGCGCCTGTACGTCGCGCTGGTGCGCGCGGGCGAGAGCGGCGGCGCGCTGGAAGACACCCTGCGCCGCCTGGCCGACTACCTCGAGCGCGCGCAGCAGCTCAAGGGCAGCATCGTCAACGCGCTGATCTACCCGGCCTTCCTGCTCGTCGGCGTGCTCGGCTCGCTGGTGCTGCTGCTGGCCTACGTGGTGCCGCAGTTCGTGCCGATCTTCGAGGACATGCAGGTGCCGATCCCGCTGATCACGCAGGCCGTGCTCGCGCTCGGCAACGTGCTCAAGACATGGGGCTGGCTGCTGGCGATCCTCGCCATCGCCGGTGCGTTGCTGTGGCGCGCGCGACTGCGCGACCCGGCCGCGCGGCTGGCCTGGCACGCGAAGCTGCTGAGCCGGCGCGGCATCGGTCCGCTGCTGCTCAAGATCGAGACCGCGCGCATCGCGCGCACGCTGGGCACGCTGCTCGTCAACGGCGTGCCGCTGCTTTCCGCGCTCGCCATCGCGCGTCAGGTCACCGCCAACCGCGCGCTGGAAGCGGCGCTCATGCAGGCCGCCGAAGCGGTCAAGGGCGGCGCCGGGCTGGGCCTGGCGCTCGCGCAGTCGCAGCGCTTCCCGCGGCTCGCGCTGCAGATGGTGCAGGTCGGCGAGGAAGCCGGCCAGCTCGACACGATGCTGCTCAAGGTCGCCGACACCTTCGAGCTGGAGAGCCGGCGCGCGATCGATCGCCTGCTCGCCGCGCTGGTGCCCGCGCTCACCATCGCGATGACCGTGCTGGTGGCGATCATCATGGCGGCGATCCTGCTGCCGCTGCTCAGCCTCACCAGCAACATCCAGTAATCGGCGCGCAACGTTTCGGTTCAACATGACGAGGTCCAGCATGCAGCACGAACACATTCGTTCCACCGGCCGCGCCGGCGGCTTCACCCTGCTCGAGATGCTCGCGGTGATCGTGCTGATCGGCATCATCGGCGCGGTGGTGGTGACCCAGGTCGGCAAGAACGTGGACAAGGGCAAGTACGGCGCCGGCAAGGCGCAGCTCACCACGCTGGCGCAGAAAATCGAGAACTACGCGCTCGACAACGGCGCGCCACCGGCGCAGCTCGGCGACCTCGTCACCAAGCCGGCCAACGCGGGCAACTGGCAGGGTCCGTATGCCAAGCCGTCCGACCTCAAGGACCCGTGGGGCCACGACTTCGGCTACAAGGCGCCGGGCGAGCATGGCAGCTTCGATCTCGTCTTCTACGGCCAGGACGGCAAGCCCGGCGGCGAGGGCTACGACGCGGACGTCGGCAACTGGCAGTAAGGCGCGACGGATCCTGATGACCGCGACATCGATCGTCGTCTTCGATGCAGCAAGCCGGCAACCGCCCGCCGGCGCGACTCGCCGCGCGCGGGGCTTCACGCTGCTGGAAATGCTCGCCGTGATCGCGCTGATCGGCATCGCCGCCGTAGCGGTGTCGGTGTCGGTGACCCAGGGTCTGGCCGGCGCGCGCGTACGCGCGGCCAGCGGCGAGCTGGCCGCCGCCTTGCGTGCCACCCGTGCGCAGGCGATCGTGCAAGGTCGCGCGCAGGGCTTCGAGCTGGACGTGCGCGACGCCAGCTACCGCGGCGCCGACGGCCGCATCGTGGCTCTGCCGGCCGGCATGCGGGTGTCGATCACCAGCGCGCGCGAGGACCAGCCCGACGCGCACACCGGCCGCATCCGCTTCTTTCCCGATGGCAGCTCCACCGGCGGCCACATCGTCCTCGCGCACGGGGCACGGCGCTGGCGCATCGACGTGGCATGGCTCACCGGCGCGGTCGGCGTCGGTGACGACGCGGTCGTGCGATGAGGCGCGCGCGCGGCTTCAGCCTGCTGGAAATGGTGGCGGCGATGCTGCTGCTCGCGCTGGCCTTCACCGCGCTGATGCAGGTCGCCGGCGGCGCGCTGCGTCTGGCCGGCAACGCCGGCGACCACAGCCGCGCCGCATTGTGCGCACGCAGCGTGCTCGATGGCGCCTTCGTGCTGGAGCCGCTCAGAACCGGCAGCTTCGGCGGCCGCCTGGGCGATGACTGTCGCTGGCAGCTCGACGTGCGGCCGTGGCGGCCGGCGGCGGCAGCGCAGGAACCGGCGGCACCGGACACGCCGCTGGGCCTCTACCACCTGGAGCTACGCGTGCGCTGGGGCGCGCAGGGGCACGAGCGCACGGCGCGCTTCAGCACCCTGCGCGTGGCCTCCACGACCGGGGAGATGCCGTGATGGCGGCGGCCGAACCGGCAAGGCCGACGGCCTGCACCGCCCCGCCTGCAATGGCCTGCGCGAGGGCGGCCACCGGTCGCGGCAGCCTTGGCCGGGCCACGGTCCGGCACGACCGCGCTGGTCCTGGACTGCCGCGCGGCTTCAGCCTGCTCGAGGTGCTCGGCGCGCTGGCGCTGCTCGCACTGCTGCTGCTCGGCGTGTACGCCGGCATCCGCACCGCGACACAGAGCGTGCGCGCCGGCACCGCGGCGATCGACCGGCTCGACCGCATCCGCGCGGCGCAGGCCTTCCTGCGTCGCGAACTGGCCCAGGCGATGGCGCAGCCGATCGGACGCGACGAACGCGGCGATGCGCTGTACTTCTCCGGAAACGCGCACGAACTGCGTTTCGTCGCGCCGCTGCCGGGCTATCTGGGCAAGCGCGGACCGCAATTGCAGACGCTGACCCTGGTCGACGACGGCCATGGCGGGCAGCGACTGGAAATCCGCTTCGCCGCCCTGGCCACCGGCGGCGAAGCCGCCCCCGCGCAGGGCCGCACGGAAGTGCTGCTGGAAGGCGTGCACGAGGGCGCGTTCGCCTATCGCGGCGTCGATGCCCGCGGGCAGCCGGGTGACTGGCAGTCCGACTGGCCCGACGGCCGCCTGCTGCCCGCGCTGGTGCGCATCGAACTCAAGGCGCCCGCCCCCGAACACTGGCCGCCGCTGGTGGCGCCGCTGCGGGTGGATGCGGGCGCGAGCCTGGGCCGTCCCGGGCTGCTGCAGCGTCTGCGTCCGCTGGGCGGTGCGCGATGAGGGCCATCGCCACCCGCCCGCGCAGTCAACGCGGCATCGCCCTGCTGGTGGTGCTGTGGGCATGCACGCTGCTGGCCATCCTGCTCGGCGGCTATGCGGTGCTCGCACGCACCGAAGGCCTGCAGGCGCGCTACCAGTTCGCGCAGACGCAGGCCCACTATGCGGCCGAGGCGGGACTGGCGCGGGCGATCTACGCCTTGACCGACCCGGAGCCGCGCCGGCGCTGGATCGCCGACGGACGGCCCTATGAAGTCGCCTTCGACGGCGCGCGCGTGCGGGTCGGCGTGGTCGACGAGAGCGGCAAGGTCGATCTCAATGCCGCCCAGCCGGAAGTGCTGGCGGCCCTGTTCCAGGCCGCCGGCGCGACCGCCGCGCAGGCCGGGCCGCTGGCCGCCGCGGTGGTCGCCTGGCGCTCGCCGCCCACGGCCGGCGGTGAACCGGCCGGTGCGACCGCGCGTCATGCGCCGTTTGCGAGCCTGGAGGAGTTGCAGCAGGTGCCGGGCATGACCGCCGGGCTGTATGCCCGCCTCGCCGACGACATCACGATCTGGTCCGGCCGCGCCGCGCCGGAACCGGCGAGCGCCTCGCCGCTCGCGCTGGCCGCGATTCCGGGCATGACCGCCGCGCAGATCGCGCAGCTGACGTCGCAGCGGCAGCAAGCGGCGACCGCCCCGCTGGCCGCGATGTCCGGCGTCACGCATAGTATCCGTGCCGAAGCCACGCTGGCCGACGGCACGCGCGCGGTCCTGCGCGCCACGGTACGCCTGCAGGGGGGCAGGTCCGGGGCGCAGCCGTACGCGATCTTGCATTGGCGGGAGGACGACGGGGAATGAACACGGTCATGCGCTCGCTGCAGCCGCCGCTGGCACGCGCGCGGCGGCTCTGGCGTGCCTCGCCGGTGCCGGCCTTCCTGCGCTGGTGGGGCGGCGAGCTGCGGCAGCTGCTGCCGGCGCCGATCCGCCGCGCGCTGACCGACGGCGCGGTGTGGTTCCTGCTGGAGCAGGCAGCGGACGACTGGCGGCTGCGCCGCGACGGTGCGGCGACGCCGCTCGCGCGCTGGCCGGCCGAGGCCCCCAGCGCCGACGTGCAGGCGCGGCTGGCCGGAGCCATGGCCGACGTGGAGGCCGGCGACCGGCGCCTGGCGCTGCTGTTGCCGCCCGCGCGCGTGCTGCGCCGCGTGCTGTCGCTGCCCCGCGCCGCGGCGGCGGATCTGCACCAGGTCGGCGCCTTCGAGATGGACCGGCAGACACCGTTCCGTGTCGAGCAGGTGTATTACACGCTGCGCGTCCTGCCGGCCGCCGCACCGCCCGGACGGCTGGCCGTCGAGCTGGTGGCGGTGCCGCGTGGCATCCTCGACGCCCAGCTGGCGGCGCTGCGCACGGCCGGTATCGCCGTCGATGCGGTGGACGTCGCCAGCGGCGACGGTCGGCTGGGCGTGGATCTGCTGCCGGCCGGTCAGGCACCTCGCCATCCGCGGCCGCGGTTGCGGCTCAACCTGGGGCTGGCGGCGCTGTGCGCGGTCCTGCTGGTGCTCGGCCTCGGCCAGTGGCGCCACAACCGCGAGGCCGCGCTGGCGCAGATGCGCGAGGAGGTGGCCGCGCTGCGCGCCCAGGCCCAGACCGTGGCGGCACTGCGCCAGCAGTGGCAGGACGAGGTCGGCGCCGCCGGTTTCCTGCTCGAACGCAAGCGGCAGGCCACCAGCCGGCTCGCCCTGCTCGACGAGCTCACCCAGCGCCTGCCGCCCAACGCCTGGCTGGAACGGCTGAGCCTCGATGCAGGCGGCCAGCTGGCCTTGCAGGGCCAGGCGCAGCAGGCCATGCGCCTGATCGACGCGCTGAAGGATTCCCCGCTGATCGCCGACCCTAACTTCCAGGGCAGCATCCAGCCCGATCCGACGACCGGCAGGGACCGTTTCTACCTGCTCGCGCACCTGCGCCAGCCGGCGCAAGGTTCCCCGGGAGCCACGCCGTGAAGACTCCTGGTCCGCGCGAACGACGCATCGCCGCCGTATTCTTGCTGCTGCTCGCGCTGGCGCTCGGCTACCTGCTGACGCTGCACGGCTGGCTGGTGGCGCCGCTGCGTGCGATCGACGCCGAGATGGACGCGCTGCGCGACGCCCACGGCCGCTATCTGGCCGCCATCGCCGAGAAGCCGCTGCTGCAAAAACGCCTTGCCGCGCTCGGCGCCGGGCAGGCCGCGAGCGCGGCCTTCCTGCCCGAGGAGGACGGCGCCGCCGCCAACGCTGGCCTGATGCAGCGCGTGCTGGACGTCACCGCCGCGCAGGCGCGCCAGGGCGGCTGCGAGGTCACCCAGAAAATGCCGCTGCCGACCCTCCCGGCGGGCGCGGGCGAGCCTTACCGCAAGGCCGTGGTCACCATCGGCCTGCGCTGCGACATCGAACCGCTGGCCGCGGTGCTGTACGAACTCGAGCACGGCACGCCGTACCTGTTCGTCGACGAGCTCAGCATCTACCGCAATCCGGTGGCGGCGCAGGAACGGGCCGGCGCGCCGCTGGAGGTGCAGTTCGCGCTTTCCGGCTACCTGCGCCCGGCGCGCCCTGCGGCCGCAGCCGCGCCCGGTGCCGCGCCATGAACGCAGCCACGCAAAGACGGCTGAGCCTGCCGCTGGCGATCCTCGCCGTCGCGCTCGGCGGCTTCTGGCTCGCCGGCCTTGCCGGCCTCGGCCGCAGCGTGCACTGGGACCCGCCGCGCACCACGGTGGCGCCGCAGGCCGCACCGGGGCGCACCGCCACGCTGCCGCGCCCGCCGCCGCTCGAGCGCTATGCCGCCGTGTGGACGCACCCGCTGTTCGACCCGCAGCGCCGTCCGCAACTGCGCGGTACCGAGGCGCAGAGCCTCGGCGAGCTCGCGCTCACCGGCATCATCCTCACCCCCGGCCTGCACATGGCGCTGCTGCGCGGCCGCGACGACGTCCAGGTGCGCGTGCGCGAGGGCGAGGCCCTGCCCGACGGCAGCGCCACCCTGGTCGCACTCGAACCGCGGGCGGCGATCTTCGAGGGGCCCGGTGGCCGGTTGGCGCTCACCCTGCCGGCCGGGGCGCCGATCGATCCGCCCTCACGCACGCCGCCGCCGAGCGCCGCCGTGTCGCCGCCCCCGTCGGCGGCACCGGGCACGACCTCGATGGTGGTGGCCGGCGGCGACAGCCCGGACCGCCGCGAGGCGCGCCCGCCGCGGGCGGCCGCCGACGATGAGGCTGCGCGCCTGGAGCGGCTCAAGGCCAGCCTGCGCCAACGCCGCGCCCTCCCAGACACCCCGCCAGCCCCCGCCGGAGAACGCTGATCCATGCCGCCTTTTTTCAAGCCTCTGGCCCGCGCCCTGCCGGTCTTTCTGCTGGTCCTCGCCAGCGGCTGCGCGAATCTGCCGCAACCGCGCGACGACGGCGCCCTGCAGCGCGAGGCGATGGCCGGCACCGAACTGCCGCCGCCTGCGCCGCTGCCACTCGACCAGCGCTACGGGCCGAGCGGCGCCGGCAACGCCGCGCCGGAGATCCAGCGCGGTAGCGGGCGCTTCATCCAGCCGGTACCGCTGGCCACGCCGCGCGGCGCGCCGGGCGGCGCGGGCACGGTCACGCTCAATTTCGAGAACCAGCCGGTGCAGGCGGTGGTGAAGGCCATCCTCGGCGATCTGCTGAAGAAGAACTACACCATCGTCCCCGGCGTGCAGGGCAACGTCTCCTTCGCCACCGCGCAACCGGTGACGGCCGACCAGGCGCTGCCGATCCTGGAGATGCTGCTGTCCTGGACTGGCAACGCGCTGGTCCAGCGCGGCGACGGCTACGTGGTGATGCCGGCCAAGGAGGCGGTGGCCGGCAACCTGGTGCCGGGCCTGGCCGCGCCGCCGCCGGCGGCAGGCCTGGCCGCGCGGCTGTTCCCGCTGCGCTACATCGGCGCGGCCGAGATGCAGAAGCTGATCAAGCCGTTCGCGCGGCCCGACTCGGTGCTGCTGGTCGACCCCGCGCGCAATCTGCTGGTGCTCGCCGGCACGCCCGAGGAACTGGACAACTACCAGCGCACCATCCGCACCTTCGACGTCGACTGGCTGCGCGGCATGTCGGTGGGCGTGTTCAGCCTGCAGCGCGCCAACGTCACCGACCTGGTGCCCCGGCTCGAGGCCATGTTCGGCAAGAACGGCGACACCCCGCTCGCCGGCATGCTGCGCTTCCTGCCGATCGAGCGCACCAATGCGCTGGTGGTGATCAGCACGCAGCCGGACTACCTGACCGAGGTCGGCCAGTGGATCGCGCAGATCGACCGCGGCGGCGGCAACGAGCCGCAGCTGTTCGTCTATGACGTCCGCAACGTCAAGGCCTCCGACCTCGCCCGTTATCTGGCGCAGATCTACGCCAGCGGGGCCGGCGCGGGCGGCGGCGCCGCGGCGGGCCAGGTCGGCCCCGGACTGAACGCCGCGACCCTCGCCGGCGGCACCGCCATGGGCAGCCTGGCCGGCGGTTTCGGCAATCCGGGCGGACTCAACGGCAGCGGCGGGATGAATGGCGGCGCCGGCGGCCTGAATGGCGGCTACGGCAACGCCACCGCCGGCGTGCCGGCCGGCGGCGAGGGTCGCGATACCGGCAGCGGCGGCGGCATGATCACCGCCGGGCTGGCCGGCCAGCCCGCGATGCCGGGACAGACCACCGGCGGCGGCGACCAGCAGTACAGCTCCAGCGACGGGATGACCCGGATCAGCTCGGTCGATGCCAGCAACCAGCTCCTGGTGCGCACCCGGCCCTCGCAGTGGGACGAGATCGAGGCGGCGATCAAACGCCTGGACAACGTACCGCTGCAGGTGCAGATCGAAACCCGCATCCTCGAGGTGCGCCTGACCGGCCAGTTCAGCTTCGGCGTGCAGTGGTACCTGGAAGGGCTGGTCGGCAACACCCAGAGCGTGGACGCCAACGGCAACGTGGTGGTCACGCCGGGCCAGCCGGGCAACCAGCAGCAGTGGGCGCTGGGCCGCGGCGGCGCCACCTACAACCCGAACGGCGACGGATTCTTCTATTCCTTCATCAACCACGACCTGCAGGTGGCGCTGCACGCCATCGAGGTGAGCGGCAACACCAAGACGCTGTCGGCGCCCTCGCTGGTGGTGCTCAACAACCAGGTCGCGGCGATCAACGTCGGCGATCAGGTGCCGATCAACCAGACCAGCGTCTCCACCATCGGCACCAGCAGCACCTTCAACGAGGTGAACTACCTCACCACCGGCGTGCAGCTGGCGGTGCAGCCGCGGGTCAATCCGGGCGGCCTGGTCTATCTCAACGTGCAGCAGGTGGTGAGCACGCCGGACTATTCGCGCGTCAACAACGGCAACCCGGCGGTGTCGGCCCGCTCGATGAGTACCCAGATCGCGGTGCAGAGCGGCCAGACCGTGCTGCTCGGCGGCCTGATCCAGCAGAACGAGGGCCAGACCGACACCGGCATCCCCGGCCTCAACCGCCTGCCGGTGGTCGGCCGGCTGTTCGGCGGCACCGACCGCAACCGCAACCGCACCGAGCTGATCGTGCTGATCACCCCGCGGGTGATCACCAGCAGCGAGGAGGCCCGCCAGGTGACCGACGAATACCAGCACAAGTTCGAATCGCTGGCGCCGCTGCGCGCCACCGGCGCGCCGGCCGGCGACCGGCGCTGAGCGCTCAGCCCGGCTCGAGCACGCGGCGGAACGGCGGCAGCGCGCGCAGCATGCCGGCGCCGTAGCGGCGGGTGAGCACGCGGCGGTCGAGCAGCACGATGCGGCCGCGATCGGCCTCGCTGCGGATCAGCCGGCCGCAGTACTGCACCAGCAGGCGCGTGGCCTCCGGCACGCTCACTTCCAGGAACGGATTGCGGCCGCGGGTTTCCAGCCATTCGGCATAGGTGGCGCCGACCGGGTCGGTGGGCACGGCGAAGGGCAGCTGGGTGATCACCACCGTCTCGCACAGCCGTCCGGGCAGGTCCAGACCCTCGCCGAAGCTGGCCAGCCCGAACAGCGTGCTGCCGGTGCCGGCCTCGACCGCGGCGGCGTGCTCGGCCAGGAGCTGCGCCTTGGGCAAGGTGCCTTGCACGCGCACCTTGCGCAGCTTGTCCAGCGGCAGCAGCTGCAGCACCCGCTCGAGCTTGCTGCGCGCGGTGAACAGCACCAGGTTGCCGGCCCGCCAGTCGAGCCGCTCGGCGAGCCAGCCGCTCACCGCGCGCGCGTGTGCCTCGCGGTCGTCGGGCAAGGCACCGAGCGCGGGGACCTCCAAGGTGGCCTGCGCGGTGAGGTCGAACGGCGAGGGCAGACTCAGCGTGGCCGCCTCGTCGGGCAGGCCGACGGCATCGGCGAAGGCGCGGAACTGGCCGCCGATGCTCAGCGTGGCGGAGGTCAGCACCACCGCCGCCGCCTGTTCCCACAGCACCGCGCGCAGCAGCGTGGCGGCAGACACCGCCGAAGCGTGGCAGACGAGCTGCTGGTCGGCGCCCAGGGTCACCCAGCGCGCCAGCGGCACCGCGCCCTCGGCGTCGGGCGTGCTCCAGGCGCGCCAGGTCCGGCACTGGCGGTCGAGCCGCTCCAGCGCCAGGCCAAGCTCGCGCGCCAGGGTGTCGCGGGTCGGGCCGCTCTCGCTCATCTCGACCACCGCGCGACGCACCGCGGTCAGCCAGCGCAGCAGTTCGCCGCCCAGGCGATGCAGCAGCCGCGCCTGCGCCACCCAGGCGTCGGGCAACTGGCCGAGCGAGCCGCGATAGATCGGCTCGCGTTCGGTGGGATCGGGCACCCACAGCAGGCGGATCTCGCGCTCGAGCCCTTCCAGCGCCTCGGTGAATTCCAGCAGGCGCGCCTCGGCCGCCTCCAGATCCAGCCGCCCCAGCCGCGGCTTGTCGGTGAAGGCGTAGGCCGCGTGCGCCTGGCGGACCAGCCGGCCGAGCTGGCGCAGCGCGGCGCCCAGGTGCACCTCGCTCGCGCCGCGCTCGACCGCCTTGCCCGGCAGGTGGTGGGCCTCGTCGAACACGTACAGCGTGTCTTCGGGCGCCGGCAGCAGCACGCCGCCGAAGCCGCCCTCGCCATTGGCCAGGGTGAGGTCGGCCAGCACCAGATCCTGGTTGGCGACGATGAGGTCGGCCTCGCCGATCGCGCGCCGCGCGGCGATCAGCGGACAGACCGCGAAATACGCGCAGCGCCGCCCGCTGCAGCCGCCGGCCGTGGTCGCCAGCATCGGCCGCAGGCTGCCGCCGAGGGGCACCGGGGTCTGGTCCAGGTCGCCCTGCCAGCGGCCGGATTCGAAGGCGGCGGCGAGCGCCTCGAGCGCCGTACGCTCGGCTTCCTTCGGCGGCTGCGTCCAGCCGGTGAACTCCTCGCCCAGGTCTAGCGCCGACTGGTGCTGGTCCAGCCCGGCGATGGCCAGGCGCAGGTTGCGCACGCACAAATAGCGGCCCATGCCCTTGGCCAGGGTCACCCGCGCCGTCTGGCCGGTGAGCGCGAGCAGCTGCGGGATGTCGCGCTCGACCAGCTGCTCCTGCAGCGCCACGGTGGCGGTGGCGACCAGCAGCTTCTTCTGCCGCGCCTGCGCCGCCGCCAGCCCGGCGACGAGATAGGCCATCGACTTGCCGGTGCCGGTCGGCGCCTCGATCGCCGCCACCCCGCCCTCCGCGGCGAGCGCGCGCGCCACCGCCGCGATCATCTGCGTCTGCGCCGCACGCGGGCGGAAGCCGGGCAGCCCGTCCTTGAGCCGCGCATAGGCGGCGCGGATGGCGTCCTTGAGGGAGTCGGTGAGCATGGCGGATACGGACGGCAGGACCTGCGATTGTAGCGGCAGGCCAGGCGGCGCCCGGCCATTCAAGTTCGCCGCCGGCGCGCCGATCTGCATGCGAAGAGTCGAGAGCGCGCTACCATCCTAAGGCGGCGCCGCCGGTCAAAGGCCTTCCAGGAGACGCGCCGCCCCCATGGACAAGGTGCGATGAGCCAGTCCTCCAAGCCCGGTCAACTGCCACCGGACGCGTCCGCGCGCATGGCCTGGCTCGCGCGCCTGGTCGGCGCGGGCTCGCAGCAGGCGGTGGCCGGGCTGGCCGAGGAGCGCGCGCGCATGCATCCGGCATGCCTGGCCGCCCGCATGGTGTGGCGCTACCTGGCCCCTGCGGGCGGGGGCGCCTGGCAGGTGCTCGACGACCGCCTGGTGATGCCGCTCGGCATCGACCTCGACGCGGCCCTGCACATCTGGCTGCAACCGGGCGCGTCGGCGGCGGAGGTCGCCGCCACGCTCGCCGGCGACCTCGCCCTGGCCGGTTGCCAGCTGCGCCTGGTGCTGGAGCTGGCGGAACTGAAGGATTCCCACCGCCAGCTCGCCCGCTCGGAAAACCTGCAGCGGGCGCTGTTCGCCATCTCCGACCTCGCCGGTGCCGATCTGGACATGGCCGAGCTCCTGCGCGGCATCCATGCCATCGTCGGCATGCTGATGTACGCGGAGAACTTCTACATCGTGCGCTACGACGCCGAGCGCGAAAGCGTGCGTTTCCTGTATTTCGCCGACGTCGCCGACCCCACCGACTACACCGGCCGCGAACTGTCCCTGCGCGACATCGCCGGCACCCCCACGGCGCATCTGCTCACCACCGGCCAGTCGCTGATGGGCAATGCCGAGGAACTCGCCGCCCAGGTCGACGGCAGCCTGCAGCCGGTCGGCCCGGACAGCGACCACTGGCTGGGCGTGCCGATGCAGCGCGAAGGCCGCGTGCAGGGCGCGCTGGTGGTGCAGAGCTACCAGTCGGGCATGCGCTACACCGAGGAGGACCGCAGCCTCCTGGTCTTCGTCGGCAGCCACATCCTCACCGCGCTGGAGCGCCGGCAGAGCAAGGACGAGCTGGAACAGCGCGTGCGCCAGCGCACCGAGGAACTGGCCGCGGCCAACCGCGAACTGCGTCAGGAAGTGCGCGAGCGCGAACGCGCGGAGCGCCTGCAGCAGGCGCTGTTCCAGCTGGCCGAGCTCGCCACCGCCGACATCGACGAAAACGCCTTCTACGAGCGCGTCCACGAGGTCGTCGGCCGCCTGCTGGACGCCTCCAACTTCTTCATCGCCCTGCTCAGCGAGGACCGCCGGCGCCTGGAGTTCCCCTATTACATCGATGCCGGCGTCCGCCAGACCCTGAGCCTGCCGCTGGCCGGGCTCAGCGAATATGTGCTGCGGCGCGGCGAGCCTTGGCTGGGCCGGCGTGCCGATATCGAGGCGCTGTATGCGAGCGGCGCGGCGGTGCCGCAATCCTTCGGCGCGCCGGCCAATTGCTGGCTCGGCGTGCCGCTGCGCGTGCACAAGGAGGTGATCGGGCTGGTCGTGGTGCAGACCTATGGTGAGGATGCCGGCTACGGCCCGGCCGATCAGGAACTGCTCGGCTTCGCCGCGCTGCAGATCGCCAACAGTATCTACCGGCGCCGCTCGGCGGCGGCCCTGCGCCAGTCCAACCTGGAGCTGGAGCGGCGCGTGGCCGAGCGCACCCGCGAGTTGCGCGAGGAAATCGCCCGCCGCGAGCATATCCAGCAGCAGCTGCGCCACCAGGTGTTGCACGACCCACTGACCGGCCTGCCCAACCGCGCCCTGCTGCGCGAGCGGCTGGAGGCGGTGCTCGATCGCGCCCGGCACGAACCCGGCCGCCGCTGCGCGCTGCTCTACCTGGACGTGGACCGCTTCAAGGTCATCAACGACAGCCTGGGCCACCTGGCCGGCGACGGCTTTCTCAAGGCCGTCGCCATCCGTCTGGCCCAGTGCGTGCGCGCGCCCGACCTGGTGGCGCGGCTTTCCGGCGACGAATTCGCCATCCTCATCGAACAGGTCGAATCGCTGGACACCGTGCAGCAGGTCGCGCGCCGGGTACTGGAGGCGCTGGCCCGGCCGCTGGAGCTGGCCGGGCGGGAACTGGAGCCTTCGGCCAGCCTCGGCATCGCGGTCAGCGACGAAGGCCACCTGTACGCCGACGCCCTGCTGCGCGACGCCGACGTCGCGCTGTACCGGGCCAAGGAGCTCGGCCGCAAGCGCTACGTGCTGTTCGACGACACCCTGGCCCGCAACGCCGAGGACGAGCTGGCACTGGAGGGCGAACTGCGCCGCGCCCTGCACCAGGGCGAGCTGCTGCCGCACTTCCAGCCGGTCCGCCGCCTGGACGATGGCGCCATCGTCGGCTACGAGGCACTGCTGCGCTGGCAGCACCCCGTCCGCGGCCTGCTGGTGCCGGAGGATTTCATGCGCGTGGCGCTGGACAGCGGCCAGATCGAGGCGATCGACTGGCACCTGTTCGCCCGCGCCTGTGAACAGTTCGCCCGGCTGGGGCCGGAGCACGGTTTCCTCAGCATCAACGTGGCGCCGCTGCACCTGCGCCAGACGGACTTCGACCGCCGCCTGCTGGCGCTGCTCGAACGCAGCGGCCTGTCGCCCTCGCGGTTGACCATCGAGGTCACCGAAGGCGCCCTGCTGGACGACACCGGCCGCGTTCGCGCCATCTTGGAACGCCTGCATGCGGCCGGCGTCGGCGCGGCGCTGGACGATTTCGGCACCGGCTATTCCTCGCTGAGCTATCTGCACACGCTGCCGCTGCGCCGGCTCAAGATCGACCGCGCCTTCGTCCAGCCGCTGGACCGCGACGCGCCCGCCAGCAGCCGGGCGGTGGTGACCGCCATCCTGGCCATGGCCGGCGCGCTCGGCATCGAGGTCATCGCCGAAGGCATCGAGACCGCCGGCCAGCGCGAGGCGCTGGTGGCGATGGGCTGCCACTTCGGGCAGGGCTATCTGCTCGGCCGGCCGGCACCGCTGCCGCCCGGCGACGCCGCGGCGGAGCCGCCGGCCGGCTGAACCAGGCCACCCCCGGCGAATGGCTCCGTCCGCGACCGGCGGGTCGCCCGTGCCTTCAGTGCACCCAGTGACCGCTGCGCTGGCGCGGCGGCGGGCCGGGATCGACCTGGGTGGCCTGCGTCAGCGCGGCGCGCTCGGCCGCGGTGGGTGGATGTTCCTGCCAGTAGCGGCGCACGGCCTCGAGCACCAGCGGCAGCTCGGTCAGGCACTCGTCGTATTCCTCGTCGGTGAGCTGCTCGAACTCAGCCTCAGTACTCAGCACGCCCTCGTCGACCGCCAGCGCCATGACCGGACCGAGCAGTTCCATGAGCTGCGCATCCTCGGCCAGGCGCTTTTCCCACACCGGCGCGTAGAGGTCGATGCCGCGGCTGAAACCCTCGCACCAGCCGGCGGCGGTGACCAGCGGCCCCTGCTCGGTTTCGACCTCGCCCAGGATCGGCTCGTAGGCGTCCATGTCGAGCTCGGCGAGGATGGAATCGTTGAGCTTGGCCAGCAGCGCCAGCACGCGGTTGGCCTCGGCCTCGTCGGTGAAGGCGTCGTGCAGCACCTGCGGCAGCCACACCTCCGGCGCGACCGGCAGCGGCCCGACCGCGAGGGCGGAAAGCAGGCCGTGCACGCCGTCGAGCAGCAGGCGGTCCTCGTCCTCGCCGGCATGCAGGCGCAGGTAGCGGTCGAGTTCGTCGAGCTCGACGTCATCGAGCGAGCTTGGCCATTGGTCGGAGGATGTGCTCATCGTTCAGATATCCAGTTCCAGCGTCACCGGGGCATGGTCGGAGGGCCGCTCCCAGCGGCGCGGCTCGCGGTCGATCGTCGCCGCGCGCGCGGCGGGTTTCAGCGCCTCGCCGATCAGGATGAGGTCGATGCGCAGGCCGAGGTTGCGCCGAAAGGCGCCCTGCCGGTAGTCCCACCAGCTGAAATGGCCGGCGCCGGGCTCGAACAGCCGGAAGCTGTCGGCAAGGCCGAGCTCGGTGATGCGGCGCAGCGCCTCGCGCTCGGGCGTGGAGCAGAGCACGCGCTCGTGCCAGGCGGCCGGATCGTGCACGTCGCGATCGTCCGGGGCGATGTTGAAATCGCCGAGCACCACCAAGTGCGGATGGCGTTCGTGCTCGCGGGCGAGGAACTCGCGCACTTTCTCGAGCCAGGCGAGCTTGTAGGCGTATTTGGGATCGCCGACCGCCTTGCCGTTGACCACGTACAGATCGACCACCCGCAGCGGACCGACGCTGGCGGCGAGGATGCGCCGCTGCGGATCGTCCAGCCCCGGAATGTCGGTGACGACCTCGCGCGGCTCCTCGCGGGCCAGGATCGCCACGCCGTTGTAGCTCTTCTGCCCGGCGAACACGGCGCGGTAGCCGGCGGCGGCGAGCTCGTCGCGCGGGAAGCGGGCGTCCTCGAGCTTGGTCTCCTGCAGCGCCACCACGTCCGGCTGCGCGGCGGCCAGCCACTCGGTGAGCTGGGGCAGGCGCACCTTCAGCGAATTGACGTTCCAGCTGGCGATCTTCATCGGCGCGATTGTATGCGATGGCCCCTTCAGGCCAGCCCGTGGCTTCGGAGCAGCGCCTCGGGATCGGGCGTGCGGCCGCGGAAGGCGACGAAGCTTTCCAGCGCCGGCCGGCTCGCGCCGACGGCCAGGATCTCGCGGCGGAAACGCTCGCCGGTGGCGCGGTCGAGCACGCTGCCGCCGTCCCGGGCGGCCTCCTCGAACGCGCCGAAGGCGTCGGCGGCGAGCAGCTCGGCCCACAGGTAGCTGTAGTAGCCGGCCGCATAGCCGCCGGCGAAGACGTGGGTGAAGGCATGCGGGAAACGCTGCCAGGCCGGCGGATGGATCACCGCCACCTTGCGGCGCACCTCCTCCAGCACGCGCATCACCTGGGCGCCCTCGGCCGGGTCGTATTGCAGGTGCAGGGTGAAGTCGAACAGCGCGAATTCGAGCTGGCGCACCAGGAACAGGCCGGCATGGAAATGCCGCGCGGCCAGCATGCGCTGGAACAAGGGCTCGGGCAGCGGCTCGCCGGTCTGCCAGTGGCGGGCGAAAAGGTCCAGCCCCTCGCGGCGCCAGGCGAAGTTCTCCATGAACTGGCTGGGCAACTCCACCGCGTCCCACTCCACGCCCTCGATGCCGCCGATCGAGGGCAGGCCGATCTCGGTCAGCAGGTGGTGCAGGCCGTGGCCGAATTCGTGGAACAGGGTGAGCACGTCGTCGTGGCCGAGCAGCGCCGGCCGCTCGGCCGTGGGCGGCGCGAAATTGCAGGTCAGGAAGGCGACCGGGTCCTCGTGGTGCTCGCCGTCGTCGAAGCGCGCGCGGCACACGTCCATCCAGGCGCCGCCGCGCTTGCCGGCGCGGGCGTAGAGGTCGAGATAGAAGCCGGCGATCACCCGGCCGTCGGCTTCGCGCACCTCGTAATAACGCACGTCCGGATGCCATACGTCGACGTCGGTGCGCGGCGTGAACGCGATGCCGTAGAGCCGGCCGGCGACGGCGAACAGGCCATCGAGCACCGCCGGCAGCGGGAAGTACGCCTTGAGCCGCTCCTCGTCCAGCGCATGCCGGGCCTGGCGCAGTTTTTCGGCGGCGTAGGCGACGTCCCAGGGTTCCAGCGTGTCCAGCCGCAGGCTCTCGCGGGCAAAGTCGCGCAGCTCGTCGAGCTCGCGCTGGGCGAGCGGCTTGGCGCGCACGGCCAGATCCTCGAGGAAGCTCATCACCTCGAGCGGCGAACGCGCCATCTTGGTCGCCAGCGAGGCCTCGGCGGCATTGGCGAAGCCGAGCAGCCGGGCGGCCTCGTGGCGCAGGGCGAGGATCTTCTCGATGCGCGCGGAATTGTCGTAACGGCCGGCGTGCGGACCCTGGTCGGAGGCGCGGGTCTGGTAGGCCCAGTACACCCGCTCGCGCAGCGCGCGGTCGTCGGCGTAGGTCAGCACCGCCTGCACGCTGGGTTGCTTGAGCGTGACCAGGAAGCCCTCCAGTGCCTGCGCCTGCGCATAGGCGCGCAGCACCGCCAGCCCCGAGGGCGGGGTGCCGGCAAGCCGGCGCTCGTCGGTGACGTGCTCGCTCCAGGCCTCGGTGGCGTCGAGCACGGCGTTGGCAAATTCGGTGGAAAGCCGCGAGAGCTCGATGCCGATCTCGCGGAAACGGCTGCGTGCCGGCTCCTCGAGGGCCACGCCGGAGAGCCGGAAGTCGCGCAGGGCATGCTCGACGAGCGCGCGCGCCGGCCTGGGCAGCGCCGGGAAGTCCGGCGCCGCGGCCAGGGCCTCGACCGCGGCGTAGAGCTCGCGGTTCTGGCCCAGTTCCAGTGCATGCTCGGTGACCGCCTCCTCGGCCTCGCCGTAGGCCGCGCGCAGGGCCTCGCCATCGGCCACCGCGTGCAGGTGCGACACCGGCGCCCAGACCTTGTCGAGGCGCACATCCAGCCGCTCCTGCGGCAGCATCACGTGCGCGAAGTCGCGCGGCGTCGAGGCCGCGGTGAGCTCGGCGATGCCGGCGCGGTACTCGGCCAGGCGCAGCGTCACCGCCGGCATGACGTGTTCGGGGCGGATGGCGGAAAAGGCCGGCAGCGGTGTGTCGGCGAGCAACGGATTGGTGGGGGACATCGGATCCGGGGTGGTCATGAGATTTTTTTAAAAGAGATGCTGAAAAAGGCCCGTCCGGTGATTTTTTCGGTTCGCCGCGTCACGGAAACGCCCCGCGCCGCGCGCCAGGCATCCTGCCCAGACGGGGAGCACCGAGAAATCAGCGCCCATGGAGCAAACGCGCTGGATGGTGGCGCGCGGCGGGAAACGCAAGTCAACGCCGCAGTGGCGCGCCCTCCGCGCCGCCGTCGGCGGCGGCCGGGGCCAGAGGCCAAGCGTCCAGGGCCTGCGCCGCCGCTTGCCGGCCGTGTTCGATGAGCTCCTCGGCGCGATAGAACTCATAGGCCGCGGCCATGGTGCGCGGCAGCTGGATCAACAGGTCCGGCTCGTTGGAGGCCAGCCTGAGCCGGGCCAGCTTGGCCTGCATCAGGTCCATCGACTGCAGCAGCAGCTCGAGCGCGCCCGGCGCACGGGCGCGGGTCGCCGCGCCGCGGCCGCCGAACAGGGCCGACCAGCCGAAACGGCGTCCGCCGCGGACGGCCGGCACCTCGTCGATCTGCGTGTCGACGGCTTGTGGCTCGGCCGGTCCGTCGACGCTGACCGCGATGATGCGATCGGCGCGCTCGCGCATCAGCGGCGTTACCGGTACCGGGTTGAGCACGCCGCCGTCGACCAGCCGCAGACCGTCGATACGGTGAGGGCGGAACACGGTGGGAATCGCAATCGAGGCGCGGATGGCGTCGAACAGGCCGCCGCGGGCGAGCCACACCTCGCGGCCGCGGTCGATGTCGGTGGCCACCGCGGTATAGGCCAGCGGCAGATCCTCGATGCGCGCATCGCCCACCAGGCCGCGCAGGGTGGCGATGATCTTCTCGCCCTTGATGAAGCCGTCGCTGCTGAAGGTCCAGTCCACCAGCCGCAGCACGTCCATCCGGCGCAGTTCCAGCACCCAGTCGCGGTAGACGCCGAGCCGGCCGAGCGCGTAGACGCCGCCGATCAGCGCGCCCATCGAGGTGCCGGCGAGGGCGACGATGCGGTAGCCGCGTCGCTCCAGCTCCTCGATCACGCCGATGTGGGCAAGGCCGCGCGCGCCGCCGGCACTGAGCGCCAGCGCGACGGTGGGGCGGGCGGCAAGGTCGGGGGAAAGGGGGGCAGCGGCATCCACGCTGCACACGATACGTGGTGGTGCGGCCGCGGCAAAGCGGCGCGTACGCAGCGGCTGCAATGCCCGCGTCGGCGCCGGGGCTTCGGGTTGGCAGCGGTGCCCGGGGCATGAAACCATGCGGCCATGCCTTTTCCATTTCCAGTAACAGCCGCCCCGGCGAGGACGCGAGCATGAGCAGCCAGGCCCTCATCACCCTGGCCATCGTGGTCGTCGCGATGGGGCTTTTCGCCAGCGAGAAGCTGCGCGTGGACCTGGTCGCGCTGCTGGTGCTGGTCGCCCTGGTCGCGCTCGGCATCATCGGGCCGGAACAGGCGCTGGCCGGCTTCAGCAACGAGGCTACGGTGACGGTGGCGGCGATGTTCGCCTTGAGCCTCGGCGTGGAGCGCTCCGGCGCACTCGAGCCGCTGATCCGCCTGCTCCTGCGCATCCGTCGGCCGTGGCTGCTGACGCTGGCGCTGATGCTGGTGATCGCGCCGCTCGGGGCGTTCGTCAAGAACATCGCCCTGGTCGCCACCTTCGTGCCGCTGGCGCTGCGCGTGTGCCAGCGCACGCAGACCTCGCCGGCGCGGGTGCTGATGCCGATGGCCTTCGCCGCGCAGATGGGCGGCGTGTGCACGCTGGTCGGCACCTCGTCCAACCTGCTCGCCGACACCCTGGCGCAGCAGCACGGCCTGCCGGGCTTCGGCGTGTTCGAGTTCACCCGGCTGGGCGCGCTGCTGGCCGCGGTCGGCATCGTCTATCTGATGCTGGTCGGGCGCTGGTTGCTGCCGCGTCACGTCGAGGCGGCAATGCCCGCCGAGCCGGCCGAGATCGGCAAGTACGTCACCGAGCTCAAGATCGGCCCGAACTCGCCGCTGGTCGGCCACAGCATCGCCGATGCCAAGCTGGGCGAGCGCTACGGCGTGTATCCGCTGGAGCTGCTGCGCGGTGAACGGCGGATGTGGTCGCCGCGCTCGCAGCAGCTGGCCGCCGGCGACGTGCTGCTGGTGCGCGGCGACTGGGAGAAGCTCGAGGAGTTCCGCCGCCGCGCGGGGCTGGAAAACGTGCCCGGCGCCGGCCACGTCCGCGGCCGCGAGGACGGCGAGGACCCGCGCCTGCTGGCCGAGGCGATGGTCGCGCCCGGCAGCCCGCTGGAGGGCCGGCGGCTGGAAGAGGCGGGCCTCGACTGGCGCTACGACGCGGTGGTGCTCGCCATCCACCGGCGCGGCCATGTGCTGCGCGAGAAGCTCAGCGACACCCGGCTCGCGGTCGGCGACGTGCTGCTGCTGGTGATCGACCGCCAGGCGATGCCCAGGCTGCGCGCCGACTCGGGGCTGATCGTGCTCAGCGAGCGCGAGGATCGGGTGGGCACACCGCGCCGCGCGCTCGCCGCGCTCGCCATCATGTTCGGCGTGGTGCTGGTCTCGGCGCTGCACTGGCTGCCGATCCCGATCGCGGCGATCGCCGGCGCGGTGCTGATGGCGATCGCCGGTTGCTATGGCCGCAAGGACATCTACGAGGCGATCGACTGGAAGATCATCGTGCTGCTCGGCGCGATCCTGCCGCTCGGCATCGCGATCGAGAAGACCGGGCTGTCCCAGGCGCTGGTCGACGCGGGCATGCAGCTGGTCGGCAGCCACGGTCTGCTGGCGGCACTGTTCATGGTCTATCTGCTCACCGCGCTGCTCACCGAGCTCATGGGACACAACCCCTCGGTGGTGCTGATGGTCGGCATCGCCATCAGCGTGGCGCATGCCGCGCATGCCGACCCGCGGCCGTTCGTGGTGGCGGTGGCGTTCGCCGCGGCGACGTCCTTCGCCACGCCGGTCGGCTATCCCACCAACACCATGGTCTATTACGCCGGCGGCTACCGCTTCACCGATTTCATGAAGGTCGGCATCCCGCTGATCGCGCTGTTCTGCGCGCTGTCGGTATGGCTGATTCCGGTGTTCTGGCCATTCCACCCGGGCGGTTGAGAACCGCGCGCCGCCTGCGGGGCTCATGCAGGCGCGGTGAGCCGGGCACGCAAATCCCGCGCCCTGCGACGGTCATTTGCCCGTGTAGCTCGCCAGCGCCAGGTGCAGCAGCGACTTCATTTCCTCGCGCAGCGACAGCGGTTCGACGATCTCGGCATCGGGACCGTACTTGAGCACGTCCATCAACAGCTCGCGGGCGCTGGAATAGGGCAGCTTGAGCTCGTAGCGGCCGTCGGCCAGCCAGCGGCCCTGCTGCTGCGAATGCCAGTGGGCGTCGGCGACCCAGCGCGCGGCGTGGGCGGAAAAGCGGATCGTCGCCCACGCCCGCGGCTTGCCGGCAAAGATGCCGTAGCTCGAGGCCAGCGTCTCGTCGAGCACGGCCTCGTCGACGTCGATGGCCGGGGTGTCCAGCATCTGCGCCTCGGCGATGCGGTCGACGGCGAAGCTGCGCAAGGCCTCGCGGTCGTGGTCCCAGGCGTCCAGATACCAGTTGTCGCGGTAATGGGTGAGCCGCTGCGGCGAGACCTGGCGCCGGCTCTCGCTGTCGGTGGTGCGCGCGCGGTAGCGGAAACGCAGCCGGCGCCGCTCCAGCACCGCGCCGGCGACGGTGCGGAAGGTGCGCTGGTCCAGCGCCCGTTCCCCCCAGGCCAGCATGCGGATGCGTTCGAGCGGCGGCCGCGCCCCGCCCTGGCCGGCGAGCAGCTGCTCGATGCGCGCCTTGAACGGCGCCAGCGCCCCGGCCAGCACGCCGCCAGGGCCGGAGCGGCCGAGCAGTTCGTTGAGCGCGAGCAGGGCGGCCAGTTCGTCCGAACGCAGCCACAGCCCCGGCAGTTCGAAACGCTCCCCGCTGCCGGCGGCATAGCGGAAGGCGGCCGTCTCGCCGCCGACGCTCTCGATCGGCGCGCCGAGCGCGTCGCGCAGGAAGGCGAGATCGCGGTACAGGGTGGCGCGCGAACAGCCGAGTTCCTCGAGCAGGCGCGGCAGCGGCACCGGGTAGCGCGCGCCCTTGAGCAGCCGGTGCAGGGTGAGGATGCGCTCGTAGCGGTCCATGGAAATGCCAAACGGGACAGGGCGTTGTGTAGCATGGGTGCGTCCCGCGGGCACCGCAAGCCGGTATGCCCCGAAGCCGGCGGGCCCGGGTATCCCCGCCCCGAGCCCGCGATAGGAAAAAGGTCGCCACATGCCAAAACCCGATTCCCATGCCGCGGATGCGGCACTCCCGCGGCCGGGCGATGCCTGGCTGCCCATTCTGCTGCATCAGCTGGAACTGGCCGGTTTCGGCCTGTGGATGCTGCTGGGCGCGGCGCTGACATTGGGGCTCTATCGCCATGGCCGCAGCGAGGTGCTGGTGCCGCTCGCGCTGGCGAGCATCTTCGTCGGCGCCGGCCTCATCGCCGCCCTGCTGCGCCTGCCGGGCGTGGGCCGCTGGCATGACTGGCGCCCCGGCCGCGACCACTGGCCGGGCGGCGAGGCACTGCTCGCCCTGGCGAGCTTCCTGCCGGCGCTGGCGGTGGCGGGACTGGCGCGTGGCGACAATGCGTTCTGGGCCACCCGCCTGGCCGGCGCCGCACTGGCCTTGTGCAGCCTGGCCCAACTGGCCAGGGTCGCGCTCGGGCCGCGCCAGCACAGCGCACGTGCGTTCGGCAGTGTCATCGCGGCCAGCTACAGCGGCGGCCTGTGGCTGTGCCTGTGCCTCACCGCGCAGGACGCCGCCATCCATCCCGCCGGCTCGCACCCCTGGCTGATGGCGCTGATCCTGCTCGCGCTGCTGCTCGGCTTCACCGAAGGCGTGCGCTGGCAGGCGTTGCGCGGGACCTCCGCCGGGGCGCGACCGCTGCGCTTCGTCGCCGCGACACTGACCTATGCCCTGCCCTGTGCCGCGCTGCTCGTTGCCGACCGCCGCGACGGCTCGGTGCTGGTGGTGGCGCTGGCCGCGCTCAGCGCGCTGCTCGGCCTCACCCTGGAGCGGCGACTCTACGTGCGCAGCCTGGGCGCCCTGCCGGCCTGACCGCTCGCACCGGCCTTCGGCGCATGGCCGGATTCACTGCAAGTTCAAGGCGACCCCTTATGGTTGCCGCGCCCAGACGATCAGGAAGCCTTTCGCATGAACCCTCGCTTGCCCGTTTTGCTCCTTCTTGCCGGCCTCGGCACCGCCCTCCATGCGCAGGATGCCGGCACCGGCGAAACCGCCGGTGACGCCGCCGCCCACGGCGGCTGGACCGGCTCGGGCGAGTTCGGTTTCGCCGCCGCGCGCGGCAATTCGCACACCGAAAATGCCAACGCCAAGCTGACCCTCGGCCAGGAAAACGCCTACTGGCGCAACAACTTCTTCCTCAACGGGCTGCGTTCCAAGGGCGACGTGGAAGTGCAGGACGCCGCCGGCAACACCGTCGACAGGTTCAGCACCACCGCCAACCGCTACGATGCCGGCGCCTCGGTCGGCTACAAGCTCGACCCGCGCAGCTACGTGGTCACCGCCGCGCGCTACGAACACGACGACTTCGGCGCCAACCTGTGGCAGGGCGTGGTGTCCGTGGGCTACGGCTACATCGCGCTCAAGAGCGGCACGACGGAACTGTCCTTCGAAATCGGCCCCGGCTACAAGCGCTATCGGCCGGCCGACCTCACCGAGGAGGTGAATGGCGTCACCGTCAAGCAGCACCAGTCCAGCCAGGGCGAGGGCGTGGCGCGCGGGCTGGTCAACCTCCGCCACCGCCTGAGCGCGAACACCACGGTGGAGGAGACCCTGCTCGCCGAAGCGGGCTCGGACAACCAGTACTACCAGAACGATCTCAGCCTGTCGGTCAGCATGACCCGGCAAATGGCGCTCAAGCTCGGCTACCAGGTGCGCTACAACAGCGACGTCCTGCCCGGGGTGAGACACACCGACACGCTCACCACCACCAACCTGGTCTACAACTTCTGACCGACGGGCGGCCCACCTTGCCCGCGCCTTGGCGTTGTTTGGACGCCTAGACGTTTGGACATCCAAACGGCCCAAACAGCAAGGCTTGCCTTCCATCGCGGCCGCGGACCCTTGCCAGCCAAAGGTGGCCAGACCCTCGCCGTTTTGCGGCGAAAACCAGCCCGCGAAGTGCTCAGTCGCGCAGGCCGAGCAGTTCTCCGGCACCCTGCGCCAGCAGGCGGGCGGCGACGTCGCGACCGAGCGCCGCGGCGTCGCTGCCGCCGGCCTCGGCGCGCAGCAGGCGGCCGCTGTGCGCATCGCCCACCATCCCGGTCAGATGCAGGCCGCGCTCGGTGCGCACGCACCAGGCCGCCACCGGCACCGTGCAGCTGCCGCCGAGGGCCTGGTTCATCGCCCGCTCGGCGCCCACCGTGGCACGGGTCTCGGCATCGTCCAGCGCGGCGAGCAGGGCCAGGATCTGCGGCTGTCCGGCGCGGGCCTCGATGGCGATCGCCGCCTGTCCGGGCGCCGGCAGCCAGTCGGGTGCGGCGAGCCGGCTACGGATGCGCGCGGCCAGGCCCAGGCGCTCCAGGCCGGCGCAGGCGAGCACGATGGCGTCGTAGTGGCCGGCGTCGAGCTTGGCCAGCCGGGTGCCGACGTTGCCGCGCAGGTCGAGGAGGGTGAGATCCGGCCGCAGCGCGCGCAACTGCGCCTGCCGGCGCAGCGAGGAGGTGCCCACGCGTGCGCCGGGCGGCAATTCGGCGAGATCGGCATAGCGATGGCTGACGAAGGCGTCGGCGGCGTCGGCCCGCGGCAGGATCGCCGGCAGCACGAAGCCGGGCTCGAGCTCGGCCGGCACGTCCTTGAGCGAATGCACGGCCAGCTCGGCGCGTCCCTGCGCCATCGCCACCTCCAGCTCCTTGAGGAACAAACCCTTGCCGCCCACGCTGGCGAGCGGACGATCCAGGATCTCGTCGCCGCGGGTGGAGAGCGGCACCAGCTCGACCGCAAGATGCGGATGCGCCGCGCGCAGGCGGGCGGCGACGTGCTCGGCCTGCCACAGCGCGAGCGCGCTCTTGCGGGTGGCGATACGCAGGGAGGCGGGGGTCATGGCGGGGCGTTCTTTTCGGGAAGGCGCAAAGGCCATTGTCGCGTATCGCGGCGGAAGCGACAGCTCGCGCTGGGCGTTTTTCAGCCCATGCGCAACAGCCGCCGCAGCGCCGGCAGGTTGCGGCGACTGACTTCGGGGCTGAACTCGGTGCCGGCCAGGCGGGCGAGCACGCGTCCGTCGGGCAGACTGCGCAGGCCGATCAGCCGCGCCGCCGGCACCAGGCAGTTGCGATGCAGGCGCAGCAGCGTGGGGTGGGCCTCCTCCAGCTGACGCAGCGATTCCTCCAGCAGCACCTCGCCGCCCTCGTGGCGGACGCGCACGTATTTTTCCTCGGCGAGCAGCCACAGCACCGCGTTCAAGGGAATGCGCAGACGCTCGCCGCGCACGCGCGCATGCAGGTAGACCACCGGCGCCGCCGGGGCGGCGTCGAGCCGGGCCTGCGCGCGGCGCAGGGCTTCGCGCAGGCGTTCCAGCCGCACCGGCTTCAACAGGTAGTCGACCGCGCCGAGTTCGAAGGCGGCGATGGCATGGTGCTCATAGGCGGTGGTGAACACCACCAGCGGATGCCCTCTGTCGGCCAGCCGCGCGGCAAGGGCGGTACCGCCCAGCCCGGGCATTTCGATGTCGAGCAGCAGCAGGTCGGGGGCGAGCGCGGCCATCGCCTCGAGGGCGGCCTCGCCGTCGTCCACGCTGCCGACCACCGTGCAGCCGGCGCATGCGCCGAGCAGGGCGGCCAGGCGGCCGCGCGCCAGCGGTTCGTCATCGACGATCAGCACGCGCATGAGTAGTCTCCCCGGCAGCGAGCGGCAGGGACAGGCGCACCACGAAACGCCCCGCCTCGGCCACGGCCTCGACCCGCGCGCTCGCGCCGTAATGGAAGGCCACGCGCTGGCGCACGCTGGCCAGGCCATGGCCGGTGCCGGCCGACGGCGCGGATTCCGGCCGCGGGTTGGTGACCTCGATCACGTATGCCGTGCCTTCGCGCCAGCCGCGCAGGCCGACCTCGCCGCCGCTGCGCAAGGGCTGGATGCCGTGGCGCACGGCGTTTTCCACCAGCGGCTGCAGCAGGAGGCACGGCAGCGGCGCCGCCGCCGGCAGGGCGGCGAACTCGCGCCGCACCCGCAGGCGCGGGCCCAGACGCAGCTGCTCGATGGCGAGGTAGCGGTCGATGAGCGCCAGCTCCTCGCCCAGGGTGCCTTCCCCCGCCGCGTCGGCGCCGAGCGCGGCGCGGAACAGCTCGGCCAGGTCCTCCACCGTGCGCTCGGCGGCGTCGGGGTCGGTGCGTACCAGCGCGGCCACCGTGTTCATGCTGTTGAACAGGAAATGCGGGCGGATGCGTGCCTGCAGTGCGGCGACCTGCGCATGCGCCACCGCGCGCAGGCGCTCCTGCCATTGCGCGAGCAGAAAAAAGTACCGCAGCAGCGCCGCGCCGAGCAGGGCGGCGAGCAGGGCATCGTCGCGCACGAAGGCGGCGGCATCGACGATGAAACCCAGGGCCAGCGCGTGATCGAGCCAAGCGGCAACCGCACTCGCCAGCACAGTGATCGCCACCATCGCCAGCCAGATGCCGGCATAGGGCCAGCGTCCCGGCCAGCGGCGCAGCCAGGGCGAGAGCTTGCACAGGCCGACCAGCAGCAGCACCGTCAGCCAGGCGACGAAGGCCATGGCCACCGACAGCGCTCGCCAGCTGCGCGTGCCCGCCGGGGCCAGCCACATCACCAGCACCGTCAGCACACCGACCACACCCAGCGCGACCAGCGCCGGCAGGCCGCAGAAATCCGGCAGCGGGCTGGAAGCGGCGGAGGGGCGATCGGTGCGGCGCGACATGCGGCGAGTATGCCGCAGCCGCGACGCCAGGCCGCGGGCCCGGCAGGCCCTTCAGCGCAGGCGCGAACCCAGCCAGGCGCGCAGGTCGGCGATCTCCTGCGGACACACCGCATGACCCATCGGATAGACGTGCCAGTCGACGCGATAGCCGAGCGCGAGCAGCGCATCGCGCGAGGCACTGCCCAGCGCCAGCGGCACCACCGGGTCGGCCTGACCGTGGGCCTGGAAGATCGGCACCGCGGCATTGGCCGCGCTGCGTTCGGCGGCCAGGCTGCCGGCCAGCGGCAGATAGGTGGACAGCGCGATGATGCCGGCCAGCGGCTCGTCCAGCCGCAGGCCACCGGCGAGCGCGATCGCGCCGCCCTGCGAGAAGCCGGCGAGCACGATCCGTCCCGGCGCCACGCCGCGTGCCTGCTCGCGCGCGATCAGCGCCCGGACCGCGGCGATGGAGGCGCGGATGCCGGCCTCGTCCTCCTGGCTGGCGATGTCGAGCCCCTTGATGTCGTACCAGGCGCGCATCGCCATGCCGCCATTGACCGTCACCGGCCGCACCGGCGCGTGCGGAAACACGAAGCGCAAGGCCGGCCAGCCGGGCGCGACGAGTTCGGGCACGATCGGCGCGAAATCGTGGCCATCGGCACCCAGGCCGTGCAGCCAGATCACGCTCCAGCGGGGGTTGGCGGCGGTTTCGTGTTCGACGGCGGGCAGGGTGTCCATGCGGTTAGCGCGGTGACCAGGTGGCGGGGCAACCATCCTAGCAAGCGTACGGACGAGGGCCCGCTATGCTGGGCCATTCATTCCACCGGAGCCGCCGATGCGCCGCCTGCGCCGCCTTTTACTCGTCCTCCTCGCCACTCTGGCCGGCGCCTTCGCCGGGCACGCGCAGGACACCGCCGCGCCACCCGACCTCGCCCAGGTGATGGCCGACCCGGACTGGATCGGCCAGGCGGTGGAAGCGCCCTACTGGAGCGCCGATGGACACCAGCTGTACTACCGCCTGAAGCGCGAGGGCAGCGCGATCCGCGACCTCTATCGCGTCGATCCCGCCCGCGGCGGCGGGGTGCGGCTGGATGCGGCGCAGCGCGCCCAGGCCGACGGGCCGCCGGTGTTCGACCGCGCGCACCGCCTCGCCGCCTTCGTGCGTCACGGCGACGTGGTGTTGCGCCGGCTGGCCGATGCCCGCAGCGTGGAGGTGACCCGCGGCGCCCAGGCCGCCGGCGCCTTGCGCTTTGCCGCCGACGGCTCGGCGCTGTATTACCGGCTGGGCATGGACTGGTACCGCTACGACCTCGCCGCCGGCGTGAGCGGGCCGGCCGCCGTGCTCAAGTTCGAGGACGATCCGGACGCCCCGCCGCGCGACGATCTGGCCCGCGACCAGCTGCGCCTTTTCGACACCCTGCGCCGGCAGCGTCACGAACGCGAGGCGCGCCGCGCCGAGGAGGACGCCGAGCGTGCCGTCGATCCCAGCCGGGCGCCGGCGCCGATCTATCTCGGCAAGGCGGTCAAGGTGGTCGGCAGCGAGCTTTCGCCGGACGGCCGCTGGCTGGCCCTGGTCACCGAACCGAAGGACTATGCCGCCGGGCGCGCGCCGCTCGTCACCCAGTACGTCACGCCTTCGGGCTATGCCGAGACGCGGGAGGCGCGGGTCTACGTCGGCCGCAACGATCCGGCGCCGCAATCGCTGCTGCTCGTCGACCTGCGCGAGCGCAAGCCTTATCCGGTGAGCGTGGAGACGCTGCCCGGCATCGCGGAGGATCCGCTCGCCGAGCTGCGCGCCAAGGCCATCGCCGCCGCCCGCGCCGCCGGCGACGAGGCCCGCGCCAAGGCACTCGCCGCACCGGCCACGCGGCCGTTGCGCATCGTCTTCGATGCCGAGGATGGCGACGGCGCCGGCCTGCGCTGGAACGAGGACGGCAGCCGGCTCGCCGTGATGCTGCGCGCGAACGACCACAAGGACCGCTGGATCGCCGAGGTGGATCTCGCCCGGCACGCGCTGGTGCCGCAGCACCGCCTGCACGACGCGGCCTGGATCGGCTGGGATTTCAACGATTTCGGCTGGCTCAAGGACGGCCGCACGCTGTGGTACCTGTCCGAGGAAAGCGGCTGGTCGCAGCTCTACGTCAAGCCGCTGGACGGCGAGGCGAGGGCGCTGACCGCCGGCCGCTTCGAGGTGAGCCACCCCGCGCTGTCCGCGGACGGCCGCTGGTTCTATCTGCGCGCCAACCGGACCGCGCCCTACAGCTACGACCTCTACCGCGTACCGAGCGGCGGCGGCGAGCTGGCCCGGCTCACCACCTATCAGGGTCTGGATGATTTCGTGCTTGCGCCCGATGGCACGCAAGTGGCCGTGCTGCACTCATCGCCCTACGTGCTGCCGCAGCTCGCCGTGGTGCCCGCCGCGGGCGGCGCGCCGCGTGAACTGACCCAGACGATGAAGCCCGCCTTCACCGCGCAGGCGTGGATCGCGCCGACGATCGTGCAGGTGCCTTCCTCGCATGGCGCGGGCACGATCCACGCCAAGTACTACGGCCCGGCCACGGAAGGCTCGACCTCGAGGCCCGCGGTGATCTTCGTGCACGGCGCAGGCTACCTGCAGAACGTCACCCTCTCCTGGCCCACCTATTTCCGCGAGCAGATGTTCCACAACCTGCTGGTGCGGCAGGGCTACGTGGTGCTGGACATGGACTATCGCGCCTCGGCCGGCTACGGCCGCGCCTGGCGCACCGCCATCTACCGGCAGATGGGCCACCCGGAACTGGAGGATCTCCTGGACGGCAAGGCCTGGCTGGTGCGGGAACACCACGTCGATCCGCAACGGGTGGGCATCTACGGCGGCAGCTATGGGGGTTTCATGACCGAGATGGCGCTGTTGCGCGCGCCGGGTGCCTTCGCCGCTGGCGCCGCGCTGCGGCCGGTCAGCGACTGGCGGCTGTACAACCACGAGTACACCTCGGCCATCCTCAACGATCCGCAGCTGGATCCGGAGGCCTACGCGACGAGTTCGCCGATCGAATACGCCGAGCGCCTGGCCGACCCGCTGCTGATCGCCCACGGCCTCATCGACGACAACGTGCTGGCGGCCGATTCGGTGCGGCTCTACCAGCGTTTCGTCGAGCTGCACAAGAAAAACTTCTGGATCTCGCTCTACCCCTTGGAGCGCCACGGCTTCCAGCAGCCGGATGCCTGGTACGACGAATACCGGCGCATCGACGAGCTGTTCGATGCCTTTGTCAAACGTCGCGGCATGCCTTGAGCGGCCATCCACTCAACGACCGGACGCGGCGCGTGCAAGCATGTACAGCGCCACCATGACGATCACCGCGGCGAAGACCATCTGCAACGCGCCGCGGCGACGCCCTAGTCTCGTCGCCGCGGCGGCGCCCAGCCAGCCGCCGGCCACGCCGCCGGCGATGAAGGCGGCGGCGAGCGGCCAGTCGATCAAGCCGGACAAGGCGTAGTTGATCGCCGCGGTGAGGCCGAAGGCACCGACCGCGAACAGCGAGGTGCCGATCGCGTGCAGGATGTCCATGCCGCCCGCCAGCATCAGGCCGGGCACGATCAGAAAACCGCCGCCGATGCCGAAAAAGCCGGCCAGCATGCCGGCGACGAGGCCCGTGCCGAGCAGGCGCGGCCCGCTCCAGGGCAAGGGATAGCGGTCGACCCCGTCGCCACGGCGGCCGCGCAGCATGAATCCGGCCACCACCAGCATCAGCAGGGCGAACAAGGCGAGCAGGCGTCGACCGTCGACTGCCTTGCCCAGCGTCGAACCGAGCCAGGCGCCGCACACGCCGGCCAGCGCGAAGGTCGCCGCCGCGCGCCAGTACACGTGGCCGAGCCGCGCATGCGGCAACAGATTGGCAAACGCATTGAGCGACACCGCCAGCGCGCTGGTGCCGATCGCCCGGTGCGGATCGCGCACGCCGACCACGTACAGCAGCAGCGGCACGGCGAGGATCGATCCGCCGCCGCCGACCAGCGCCAGCGCAAAGCCGACCACCACGCCACAACCACCCGCGCGCAGGGCGAGCCAGGCATTCATGAATGTCACGGCTCGGCCTCCTCGGGCATCGTTGCGCAGAATTGCTCATAAAGGGTCTGCATCAAGGCCTGCACGCGCGGATCGCGGATGCGATAGAGCACCGACTGCGCCGCGCGCCGGCCGCTGACCAGGCCCTCGCGCCGCAGCAAGGCCAGATGCTGGGACACCGTGCTCTGGCCCATCTGGAGGGCCTGGGCCAGCTCGCCGACCGCGCGCTCGCCCTGGGTCAGCTGGCACAGGACGAGCAGACGGCCGGGGTGCCCCAGCGCCTTGAGCACGGCGACGGCCTCGCCGGCCTGCGCCGCCATGCGCTCGGGGTCCAGCGGCGGCTTCATCGCTGGCGTTCCGCCTCGGCCAAGCGCGGGGCCAGGGCACTTAAGTCATAGCCGGCGGCCTTCGCCTGCGCGAGCACCGCCTGCGCACCGAGCCGGCGGGCCATGCCCAAGGCCCACAGCGTGGTGCTGCGGGTGCCGGTGCGGCAGAACGCCAGCACGGGCGCGGGCAACTCGTCGAGCAGCTTCATGAAGGCCTCCACCTCGGCATCCTGCACCTGGCCGGACACCACCGGCAGATGCCGATAGGCAAGCCCGGCCGCGGCGGCGGCCTGCGCCAATGCCGCGCTCGTCGGCTGATCGGGCTCCTCGCCGTCAGGTCGGTTGTTGATCACGCTGCGAAAGCCGCGCGCGGCGAGCACGGGCAGGTCTTCCGGGCGCAGCTGGGGGGAAACGCTCAAGTTGTCGGTCAGCGGATGGATGTCCATTGGTCAGTCCTCACAAGACGTCCAGGGGAATTTTGAGATAGCTCACGCCATTGCTTTCCGGCGGCGGCTTGTGGCCGGCGCGCATGTTGATCTGCACCGAGGGCAGGATCAGCTCGGGCATGCTCAAGGTGGCGTCGCGCGCGCGGCGCATGGCGACGAACTCGGCCTCGCTCACGCCCTCGTGCACGTGCACGTTGTGCCTTCGCTCCTCGCCCACCGTGGTCTGGCAGGCGTAATGGTCGCGCCCCGGCGCCTTGTAGTCGTGGCACATGAAAAGCCGCGTGGCCTCGGGCAGCGTGAAGATGCGCTGGATCGAGCGGTACAGCGCCGCCGCATCGCCGCCGGGGAAGTCGCAACGGGCGGTGCCATAGTCGGGCATGAACAGGGTGTCGCCGACGAAGGCGGCGTCGCCGATCACGTGCGTCATGCAGGCCGGGGTATGACCGGGGGTGTGCATGGCGAAGGCCTCGATGTTTCCCACCCGATAGCGTTCGCCATCGCTGAACAGGTGATCGAACTGGCGGCCGTCACGGGCGAACTCCGGCCCGGCGTTGAAGAGCTCGCCGAACGTGCGCTGCACCGTGCGCACGTGCTCGCCGATGCCGATCCGGCCGCCGAGCTGCTCGCGCAGATACGGGGCGGCGGTCAGGTGATCGGCATGCACGTGGGTGTCGATCACCCACTCCACGGTCAGGCCATGCTCGCGCACCCAGGCAACGATGGCGTCGGCACTGGCGTGGCTGGTGCGCCCGGCAGCGGGGTCATAGTCGAGCACGCCGTCGATGATCGCGGCGCGGCCGGTCTGCGGATCGATGACGACATGGCTGAAGGTCGAGCTGCGGGCATGGAAGAACGATTGGACTTCGGGACGGGACATGGCAGATCTCCGCGGAATGATCAAAAGACGACGCCCATCAACGACCGAGCAGACGGTCGGTCAGCCACCAGCCGGCCAGCATCGTCGCCAGCCAGACCCACAGCGCAGGGCCACCGACGACGAGCGCCGCCAGCGCGGGACCCGGGCAATAACCGGCGATGCCCCAGCCGATGCCGAACAGCGCCGCGCCCGCGAGCAGCTGCGCATCGATGCGGCGGGCGGCCGGCTGCCGGAAGGTCGCCTCGCACCAGGGGCGTTGGCGGCGCCAGGCCAGGCGATAGGTCAGCGCGGCCGTCGGCACCGCCGCGGCCATCAGGAAGGCCAGCTGCGGTTGCCAATGACCGGCGACATCCAGGAAACCGAGGACCACCGTCGGCCGGGTCATGCCGCCGATGCTCAAGCCCAACCCGAACAGCGCACCGGCGAGGAAGGCCATGGCCAGCTTCTTCATGACGGCCACCCGGCGACGTGCCGTAGCACGGCCACGGTGGCCATGCCGCAGGCGATGAAGACCAGCGTGGCCGCGAGCGAACGCGGCGAAAGCCGGGCCAACCCGCAAACCCCGTGCCCGCTGGTGCACCCGTTGGCCAGCCGCGTACCGATGCCGACCAGGGCGCCGGCCAGGGCCATCCACGGCAGCCCCGCCAGTGGCGGATCGATACCGGACGGCCCGCCGGCCAGCACGCGCAACCAGGGCCCGGCGACGAGCCCGAGCACGAAAGCCACGCGCCAGGCCCGATCGCCGGCCGCCGCGCTCAGCAGTCCGCCGGTGATGCCGCTGATGCCGGCGATGCGGCCCAGGCCCGCCATCAGCAAGCCGGCGGCGGCGCCGATCAGCACGCCGCCCAGCAGTGCGTCAACGATGTCGTAAGTATGCATATTTGAATATCCAAATGTTTGTTGGATCATAGCGTATGACGCCCCGGTCCAGTCAACCGGGGTGGCACTGGCACCGGAAAAGAGCGCTCCACCGCGTTTTTCTGCGTCGCATCAAGCTTGCCGCCGCAAAAAAATCAAGGCCAATATTTGCCTTGACAATTATTGTCGCCGCCGTAGAATGCGCGCCCCATGACTACGGAAACTTCACACCAGCCGCCTACCCAGGAAAGCCTGGGTGTGTTGCTCGGGCTGGTGCGTGCCGAGCTGGTGCGCGCCCTGGAGGCTGAACTGGCCGCCCTTGGGCTGGACCTGCGCTTCACCCAGTTCCTGATCCTCAAGCGGCTGGGCGCCATGGGGCCGACCACCGCCTCGGAACTGGCCCGCGCGGTGGAACTCGACGGCGGCGCCATGACCCGCCAGCTCGACCAGCTGGAGGCCAAGGGCTACCTGCGCCGCACCCCGCACGCGCAGGACCGCCGCGCGCTGCGCATCGAACTCACCCCGGCCGGCGAAGCGCTGCGCCAGCAACTGGCCGGTTGCAACGAACGGGTGCTCGCCGCGGCGCAGCGCTCGCTCGATGCGACCGAGCGCGCGCGGCTGTTCGACTACCTGCAGCGCGTCCTGCATGCGCTGCGCGACAAGCATTGAACCCTTTCATCCCAAGGCTCTGATGGCCATGCGTCTGCAACGTTTCGCGGTGGCGACCGCTTCGACCCTGATGCTGGCGGCATGCGTCGGCACCGGCGGCCTGCATCCCACGGGCAAAGCGCTCGATCCGGCCTCGCTCGAGGCCAAGCGCAGTCTGGCCGGACTCACGCCCGCCGCCTGGCCGACCACCGACTGGTGGACCGGCCTGGCCGATCCCCAGCTCGATGCACTGATCGCCGAAGCCCTGGCCGACAACCCCGACCTGGCGGTCGCCGATGCCCGCGCCCGCCAGGCCGAGGCGCAGGCCGCCTCGGCCGATGCCGACCGCGGCCCCGAGGTGGACGCCGGCGGCAGCGTCAGCGGTGCGCGCATCCCCACCACGGTGCTGCCCGCCGAGGCCGGCGGCGGCCATTTCAAGGCTTCCAAATACGCCTATGCGCGATTCAGCTGGGGGCTGGACCTGTGGGGCGGCCAGCGCGCGGCGTGGGAAGCGGCGCTGGGCCGTGCCCGTGCCGCCGAGATCGAGGCACGCGCCGCGCGTATCGAGACTTCCGCCAATGTCGCCCGCGCCTACGTGCAACTGGGCTATGCCTTCGCCCAGCACGACGTCGCCCAAGCCGAGCTCGACCGCGCCCGGCAGGCCCGCCAGCTGACCGAGCAGCGCGTCCGCGCCGGGCTGGACAACCAGATGCAGCTCAAGCAGGCCGACAGCGAGGTCGCCGCCGCCGAGCAGCAGCTCGCGCTGGCCGAGCGCACCATCGACGCGGCGCGTTCGGCGCTGTCGGTGTTGCTCGGCAAGGGCCCCGACCGCGGCCTGGACCTGGCCCGGCCGCGGCCCCTGCAACCGGCCGCGCTGGCGGTGCCTACGGATCTTCCGGTCGGTCTGATCGGCCACCGCCCCGATCTGGTCGCCGCCCGCTGGCGGGTGGAGGCGGCGGCGCGCGACATCGACTGGGCCAAGGCGCAATTCATGCCCGACGTCAGCCTGAGCGCCCTCGCCGGACTGGTGTCGATGGGCGGCACCAACCTGCTGCAGATGCCGGCGCGCTTCTACGAGGCCGGCCCGGCGATCAGCCTGCCGATCTTCGACAGCGGCCGCCGTCGCGCCGATCTGGCCAGCATGGATGCGCAGTACGACCTGGCCGTGGCGCAGTACAACCAGACCCTGGTTGGCGCGCTCAACCAGGTCGCCGACGACGTCGATGCGCTGCAGTCGCTGAGCAAGCAGATCGCCGCGCAGCAGCGCGCGCTGGATGCCGCCCGGCAGGCCTGGACGCTGGCCGAGCAGCGCTATCGCGCCGGCGTCGGCAGCTATCTCGAGGCGCTGGTGGTGCGCCAGCAGCTCCTGGTCGCCGAGCAGCGCATGGCTGCGCTCGAGGCGCAGCAGCTCGACCAGTCGGTGTTGCTGGTGCAGGCGCTGGGTGGCGGCTACCAGCCGCAATCACCGGCGCCGGGCACGCCGAACGCCGAGTCGGTCTCCTCCGTGGCGCAGCCGTGAAATGCATTCCCTGAAGGTTTTTGAAGCGGAAAACCCGGCGTCTCCGCAAAACCGGCCGCGCAGGCCGCGTACGGCAAGCCCGTGCGGAAACGTCGCTGTCCAACATTTTTCATAAAAGTCCCAAGGCATCCGTCCCATGTCCACTCCAGCCCCCGCCGCGGCCACGCCGGCCGCCACGCCCCCCAAGAGCCGCCGCGGCTTGTTGCTGCGCCTGCTCGCCATCGTCGTGCTCCTGGCCCTGATCGGCTGGGTGCTGTGGTACTTCCTCGACGGCCGCTGGTACGAGGAGACCGACGACGCCTATGTCGGCGGCAACATCGTGCAGGTGACGCCGCAGATCGCCGGCACGGTGACCCGCATCGTCGCCGACGACGGCGACCGCGTGCATGCCGGCGACACCCTGGTCCTGCTCGACGCCAGCGATACCGAGGTGGCCCTGGGCGAGGCCGAGGCGGCCCTGGCCGGCACGGTGCGACGGGTGCGCGGCCTGTATTCCACCGCCTCCGGTGCCGCGGCCGAGGTCGCCGCCCGCCAGGTCGCGGTGGAGAAGGCCCGCGCCGATTTCGAACGCCGCCGCGACCTGGCCAAGTCTGGCGCCATCTCCGGCGAGGAACTGGCCCACACCCGCGACGAACTCACCGCCGCCGAGAACGCCCTGATCGCCGCCAAGCAGCAATACACCACCAGCAAGGTGCTGATCGACGACACCGTGGTCGGCTCGCACCCGGACGTGCGCTCGGCCGCGGCGCGGGTGCGTGCGGCCTATCTCGACCGCCAGCGCGCCACCGTGGTCGCGCCGGTGGACGGCTACGTCGCCCGGCGCAGCGTGCAGCTCGGCCAGCGCGTGGCGCCGGGGCAGGCGCTGATGGCGGTGGTGCCGCTGCACGAGGTGTGGGTGGATGCCAATTTCAAGGAAACCCAGCTCACCCACATGCGCATCGGCCAGCCGGTCGAGGTGACTGCCGACCTCTACGGCGGCGACGTGGTCTACAAGGCCCGGATCGAGAGTCTGGGCGTGGGCACCGGCAGCGCCTTTTCGCTGTTGCCGGCGCAGAACGCCACCGGCAACTGGATCAAGATCGTGCAGCGCGTGCCGGTGCGTGTGACCTTCACCGATCCCAGGCAGCTGGACGAACACCCGCTGCGCATCGGCCTGTCGACAGTGACCCGGGTCAGCCTGCATGACCGCAGCGGTCCCCTGCTGTCCGCCCAGCCGCCGGCCCAGCCGCGCTACGACACCGAGGTCTATGCCCGTGAGCTGGCCGAAGCCGACGCCCTGATCGCACGGATCATCCACGCCAACATGGCCGGCAACGCACGCGACGACGACACGCAGCCGGCGCCCGACGACCCGAACCCCGGCCGGCACAAGGCCAAGGCCGGCTAAGGCCGCGCAAGGCGCCCTTTCCTCCCACGCCGGCACCGCCGGCGCTGGCCGGGCCTGGCGCCCGGCCAGTCATCACGAGCAGCCATGAGCACGAGTTTCCGTCCACCGAATCTGGCGCTGACCACGATCGGTCTGTCGCTGGCGACCTTCATGCAGGTGCTGGACACCACCATCGCCAACGTGTCGCTGCCGACCATCGCCGGCAATCTCGGCGTGAGCGTGAACCAGAGCACCTGGGTGATCACCTCCTTCGCGGTGAGCAACGCGATCGCGCTGCCGCTGACCGGCTTCCTCACCCGTCGCTTCGGCGAGGTCAAGCTGTTCGTGTGGGCGACCATGCTGTTCTCGCTGGCATCCTTCCTGTGCGGCGTCGCGCAGAGCATGAATCTGCTGATCGGCTTCCGCGCGCTGCAGGGCGCGGTGGCCGGGCCGATGTACCCGATCACCCAGGCCCTGCTGATCTCGGTCTATCCGCCTTCGCGGCGCGCGATGGCGCTGTCGCTGCTGTCGATGGTCACCGTGGTCGCGCCGATCGCCGGCCCCATCCTCGGTGGCTGGATCACCGACAACTATTCTTGGCCGTGGATCTTCTTCATCAACGTGCCGATCGGCATTTTCGCCAGCACGGTGGTGGCCAACCAGATGCGTGGCCGCGCCGATCCGACCTCACGGCCGCGGATGGACTACGTCGGCCTGATCACGCTGATCGTCGGCGTGGGCGCGCTGCAGATCGTGCTCGACAAGGGCAACGACGAGGACTGGTTCAACTCGCACTTCATCGTGGTGACCACGATCGTCGCCGCGATCGGCCTGGCGATCTTCCTGATCTGGGAGCTCACCGACGAACACCCGATCGTGGACTTGAAGCTGTTCCGCCACCACAACTTCCGCTACGGCACGCTGGCACTGGTGCTGTCCTACGCCTCGTTCTTCTCGATCGGCCTGCTGGTGCCGCAGTGGCTGCAGCGCAACTTGGGCTACACCTCGACCTGGGCCGGCCTGGCGGCGGCGCCGATCGGCGTGATGCCGGTGCTGCTCACCTTCATGGTCGGCAAATACGCCATGCGCATGGACCTGCGCCTGCTCGCGTCGGCCGCCTTCCTGGTGATGAGCCTGACGTGTTTCATGCGCTCGGATTTCTATCTCGACATCGACTTCAAGCACGTCGCCCTGGTGCAGCTGTTCCAGGGCCTGGGCGTGGCGTTGTTCTTCATGCCGGTGATCACCATCCTGCTGTCGGATCTGCAGAACAACGAAATCGCCGCCGGCAGCGGCCTGGCCACCTTCCTACGCACGCTGGCGGCGAGTTTCTCCGCCTCGCTCACCACCTACATGTGGGAACGCCGCGCGGTGGTGCACCATGCGCAGCTCACCGAGCACATCAGCCCGTACGACCCCATCGCCAACGACTGGGTGCAGCAGCTCGGCGGCGGCGAAAAGGCCTATGCCTCGATCAACCAGATGATCACCCAGCAGGGATACCAGATCTCGTTCAACGAGGTGTTCCACGTGCTCGGCTGGATCTTCCTCAGCCTGATCCTGGTGATCTGGCTGACCCGGCCGCCGTTCGGCGCCAAGGGCGGCGCCGAAGCCAGCGGCGGCCATTGAGGCCGACATGGCCGCCCGCATGCCACGCGGGCGGCGCGAGTTTTTTTAGAACGCGAAAGTCACCCCGACCAGCCCCATCGTCTCGCCGCGGTTGGGGCCGCTCAGGCTGCCGTTGGAAATGTGCCGGATCGCGGCCATGAAATGGCTGGCCTGCCAACCGAGAGTGCTGACGAACTGGTAATGGCTGGAAAGGGCCATGGTCGTGTGGTTGGTGCCGGCGACCTGGAAACTGAAGAAGAACGGCCGGTACCAGTCGTGCTCATCGCCGTAGCTGAAGCGCGCGCCGGCGGCGAGCAGCGCCACCGAGGAACGGGTGCCGTATTTGTCGTCGCGATACTTGGCGATGTCGCGGCCGTCGATCCAGCCGGCCGTGATGTCCGGGGCCCAGCTGAAGCGCTGGCCGAGCGCGTGTTCGGGAAACACCGCCTCGACGAACGCGGCATTGGTGCCGTGCGAATCCATGTAGCTGCGAGCGCCTTCGATCGTGACCTGAGTGGTCGCGGCGGCCGGCATGCTGGCGGCGAGCAGGCCAAGGGCCCCGAGCCTGCGCAGAAGCGATGAAGTCATGAGGAAAACCCTTATCAGCGGTGGGGAAAAAACGGCCGGAGCTTAGCGCCGGCGACGTGGAGAGTTCATCATAGCCCGCAAGCCCGCCCACTTAAGTCCCCGCGCCCTTGAATACGGCCCTGGCGGGGGCATATCGCAAGCGATCCTTCGGTCTTTTTTTGGAGTTTTTTGCATGTCCCTCGACGAGGCCACCCGCGAACGCATCCGCTCCCTGCTCGAAACCCACCGTGTCGTGCTGTTCATGAAAGGCACGCGCCAGCAGCCGATGTGCGGCTTCTCCGCCGCCGTGGTGCAGGTGCTCGACGAGGTGCTGCCCGACTACCACACGGTGAACGTGCTCGAGGACCCGGCCTTGCGCGAAGGCATCAAGCGCTACGGCGACTGGCCGACCATCCCGCAGCTCTACGTGGAGGGCGAACTCGTCGGCGGCGCCGACATCGTGCGCCAGCTCTATGCCAGCGGCGAGCTGCACGCCCTGTTCGGGCTGGCGCCGCCGGACCGCACGCCGCCGACCATCACCATCACCGACCGCGCCGCCCAGGCCATCCGCGAAGGTACGCGCGAGGCCGATGGCATGGCGCTGCATCTGTCCATCGACACCAACCGTCAGGCCCGCTTCGAGCTCGCCCCGGCCGGCGAGTACGACATCGTCACGGTGAGCAACGGCATCGAGGTGCATCTGGATCCGGGCAGCGCGCGGCGGGCGCAGGGCATCGTCATCGACTGGGTCTCCACGCTCGGCGGCGAGGGCCTGTCGCTGAGTTTCCCCGGGGCGCTGCGCTCGCTCGACGTGCAGGAATTGGCCCGTCGCCTGGCGGAGGGCGGGCTCACCCTGATCGACGTGCGGCCCGCCGAAGGCCGCGCGCAGGCCGCACCGCTGCCGCAGGCTCGCGTGCTGGAAGAGGAAGGCTACGCCGCGCTCGCCGGCCTGCCCAAGGACACCCCGCTCGCCTTCATCTGTCACCACGGCATCTCCAGCCGCGCCGTGGCCGAACGCTTCGTCGCCCACGGCTTCAGCGAGGTCTACAACGTCGAAGGCGGCATGGACGCCTGGGCGCGGGAGATCGATCCGTCGGTGCCTCGCTACTGAAAAGGCGGGGCCGCGTCGTGGCTGCACCGCGATCGCGCCGAAGCGGATGGTTGCCGGCCTGGTGCCTGCTGATCGCCGCCACACCGCCCGCGGCGACCACGGTCTATCAATGCACCGATGCCGCCGGCGCGGTGAGCTACCAGGATGTCCCCTGCCCGCCGTCGGCGCGCTCGAAACGGCTGTCCTTGCCGGACGCGGGCCCTTCCAGCGCCTTGCCTGCACCGGCGACGGACACGCCGCTCGCCCGGCCCGCACCTTCGCCGGCGCCGGCCGCCGCGGAACCGCCGCCACCCCTGCTGGCGCTGTTCCGCTGCGTACGCGCCACCGACGGCGGAACCTACCTCAGCCAGAACGGACAGCCGGCGCCCTACCAGGCACCGCTCGGCATGCTCGGCCGCTTCGGCGCCCCGCTCTCTCAAGTCTACGGGCCCGACCACGGCGCCGCCGGCATGTCGGCGCCCGAAGCCAACCGCGGCCGGGTCACCGCCGCGCTGGTCGCCAATTACTACGTCTGGGTGCAGGACCGCTGCGAAGCCTTGAGCCCGGCCGAAACCTGCGCGGCCCTCGCGGACGCCTACGCCGAGGTGGAGCGCAAGCTGCAGCGCGCCTTCGACAGCCAGAAGCCGCCGCTCGAGGCGCGCGAGCGCACCTTGCTCGAACAGCTGCGCGCCTGCCGCTAAAGCCTGCGCAAGACTTGCGCAAATCAAGGCAAGCGCGCGCCACCCTTGGGGAAATCCGACCTTTCCACAGGCTTGCCACCAGCCTTTCCCCAGTCGCTGTGGACAACTGTCCGCGCTCGTCCGCTTTAAGGCTTAGAACCCCAGCGCCAGGAAGCCGCCGTCCACCGCCAGCACCTGGCCGGTGACGTAGGCGGCCGCCGGCAGGCACAGGAAGGCGATCGCCGCGGCCACTTCCTCCGGCTCGCCGATGCGCTTGAGCGGCGTGCGCTCGAGCACTTCCTCCCGATAGTCGGCGTCGGCCAACGCCAGTGCCGAGCGCCGGGTGCGGATGTACCAGGGCGCCACCGCGTTGACGCGGATGCCGTCGGCTGCCCATTCCACCGCCAGGTTGCGGGTGAGCTGGTGCAGCGCGGCCTTGCTCATGCCGTAGGCCGCGCCGGTGCGCACGTGGGTGATGCCGGACACCGAGCCAACGTTGACGATCGCCGCGCCGCCGTGCGTGGCCAGAAAGGGATGGGCCAGCCGGCACATCTCGAAGGCGGCGAAGGTGTTGAGCTCGAAGATCGCGCGCAGCTCTTCCGGGGCGTAGTCCAGCGCGGCGCGGGGCTGGTTGCCGCCGGCATTGTTGACCAGGATCGAGGGCGAGAAGCCGAGGTCGGTGATCCAGTCGAACACCGCCAGGCGATCCTCCGCCTCGACGAGATCGGCGGCCAGGGCGAGCACTTCGATGGCCGGAAACGCCTCGGCGAGCTCCTGGCGCGTGGTCTCCAGCCCGGCGGCGTCGCGGGCGACCAGCAAGAGATCCGCGCCGAAGCCGGCCAGCTCGCGGGCGGCGGCGCGGCCGATGCCGTGGCTGGCACCGGTGACGAGCGCGGTGCGGCCGGTAAGCCGCCAGGCATCGGAAAGGTGGGCCAAGGCCATGCCCTCGAGGCTTGAGTCTCAAGCCTGCATCATAGCCTTGCCAGGACGCTTGTCCTGCACCGCGATACCGGGCGACACTCGCAGCTTGCACACTGCCGCCGCGATGAAAGCCGCCCTTCTGCCCTTCGGATGGCTCCTGCTCGGCGCCTGCACCGGCAAACCGCCGGCACCGCAGGCGCAGCCGGCCGTCCCGGCCAGCACCCGCCCGCCCTGGGCGGCGCTACGGGCCGACGAGCAGCGCGCCCGCGCCGTCCGCCAGACCCTGGAGCACCAGCAGGCGGCCGAGCGCCAGCGCATCGACGAGGACACCCCATGAACACGCCATCTTGCCCCGTACGCACCGGCCTGATCGGCTACGGCACCGCCGGCCGCTACTTCCATGCGCCGCTGATCCAGGCCGAGCCGCGGCTTGCGCTGGTCGCGGTGGCGAGCAGCCGCCGCGAGGAGATCGCCCGCGACCTGCCCGGTGTCGCGGCCGTGGCCGAGCCCGAGGCGCTGATCGACGATCCGGCGATCGCGCTGGTGGTGATCGCCAGCCCCAACGCCAGCCATTTTCCGCTGGCCAGGCGTGCGCTCGAGGCCGGCAAGCACGTGGTGGTGGACAAGCCGATCACCGTGCAGGTGGCCGAGGCCGACGCGCTGATCGCCCTGGCCAGACGGCAGGAGCGGCTCCTCAGCGTGTTCCAGAACCGGCGCTGGGACAGCGGTTTTCTCACCCTGCGCGCCCTGCTCGAGGAAGACCGGCTGGGCGAAGTGATGCGCTACGAGGCGCGCTTCGACCGTTTCCGCCCGCAGCCCAAGAGCGGCTGGCGCGAGGCGCCGCAAGCGCCCGGCGCTGGGGTGCTGTATGACCTCGGCGCGCATCTGATCGACCAGGCGCTGCTCCTGTTCGGCCGGCCCGAGGCGGTGAGCGCCGACGTGTTCGTGCAGCGCGCGCAGGCCCAGGTGCCCGATGCTTTCGAGCTCGACCTGTATTACGGCCGTCGCCGGGTGCTGCTCGGCGTCTCCTCGCTGATCGCCGGACCCGGTCCGCAACTGGCCGTGCACGGCGAGCGCGCCAGCTTCCTGCGCGACGGCCTGGACGGTCAGGAGGCCGCGCTGCGCGCCGGCCGCCGCCCCGGCATGCCCGGCTGGGGCGAGGAACCGCCCGCGCATCGCGCGCGGCTGATCGACGGCGACGGCCGCGAAACGCCGCTGGTCAACGCGCGCGGCAGCTACGAGAGCTACTACCGCGGCATCGCCGCGGCGTTGCTCGACGGCGCGCCGCCGCCGGTGCGCGCCGAGCAGGCCCGCGACGCGCTCGCTCTGATCGAGCTTGCCCAGCGCAGCGCCGCCGAAGGCCGCCGCCTGCGCTGGGCGGCCGACTGAACCGCCGAACAGCCCTTTTCCCCCGAACCCGAAGACTTGACGACGAGCATGCCTTCATCGCCCCTGCTGGAACTCGACCACGCGAGCGTGCTGCGCGGCCCGCGCACCGTGCTCGACGACATCAGCCTGCGCATCGACGAAGGCGAGCACACCGCCATCCTGGGGCCGAACGGCTCGGGCAAATCGAGCCTGGCCGGTTTGCTGAGCCGCAACTTCTATCCGCTCGCCCGCGCCGACGGCCGCGCCAGCGTGCGCGTATTCGGCCGCGAGCGCTGGGCGGTCGACGAACTGCGCGGCCTGCTCGGCATCGTCTCGCCGGCCCTGCAGAACGATTTCGCCCTCGACGAGCCGGTCAGCGCCGGCGAGGCGGTGCTCGCCGGGTTCTTCGCCGCCCGCGCGCTCGGTCTGGACCACCGTGTCACCCCGGCGATGCGCGAGCGGGCCCAGGCCGTGCTGACCGCACTCGGCGTCGAGCACCTGCGCGAGCGGCCGCTGGCCAGCCTGTCCACTGGCGAGGCGCGGCGCGTGCTGATCGCCCGCGCACTGGTGCATGGCCCGCGGGCGCTGCTGCTGGACGAGCCGTGCACCGGCCTCGACCCGGCCGCGCGCCGGCAGTTCCTGGAAAGCCTGCGCGAGCTCGCCCGGGGCGGCACCACGCTGATCCTGATCACCCACCACGTCGAGGAAGTGCTGCCGGAAATCGGCCGGGTGATCCTGCTCGATCAGGGCAAGATCCGCGCCGATGGCGCCAAGGCCGAACTGCTCGCCGATACGCCGCTGTCGGCGCTGTTCGGCGTGCCGATGCGGATCGAGCGCCGCGACCCGTGGTACAGCGCGGCGCTGGCCTGATTCACCACCCGTCGGGCGGCGCGCAGTAGCAGTGGGCGTAGACGTTGGGCCGGCCGGCCGGCGCCCGGCGCAGCAGCTCGAGCGGCGCCAGCCTGCGGCCGGCCAGGCGGGCCAGCGCCGCCGGGCGCGGCAGGCCGAGCGCGGCGAGCGCCTGCTCGAGCGCATCCGGATCGGCATCGCCGAACAGCGCGGACAGTCCGCCGAGCGGACGCTCCACGTAGCGCACGCCGTAGTGATCGCCCATTTTGGCCCGTTCGGCCGCATCCGCGATCGCCTCGCGCAGGCCGCCCAGGCGGTCGACCAGACCGCGCTCCAGCGCCTGCCGGCCGGTCCAGACCCGGCCCTGCGCCACCGCGTCGATGCTGGCGTAGTCCTTGCCGCGCGCCTTGGCCACGCGACCGACGAAATCCCGATAGCCCTTGTCGATCACGGCCTGGATCAGGGCGGCGACGCGCGGGTCGAGCGGCCGGGTGATGTCGAAGGCGCCGGCCAGCGGCCCGGTGGCCACGCCGTCGCTCTTCACGCCGACCTTGTCCAGCGTGCCGGGGATCGTGTAGTAGAGCCCGAAGATGCCGATCGAGCCGGTGATCGTGTTCGGTTCGGCATAGATGCGCTCGGCGTTCATGCCGATCCAGTAGCCGCCGCTCGCCGCCACGTCGCCCATCGACACCACCACCGGTATGCCGGCCGCGCGGGTGAGCTCCACTTCGCGCCGGATCTGCTCGGCCGCGTAGACCTCGCCGCCGGGCGAATCGATCCTGAGCACCAGTGCGCGGGTACGCCGGTCGAGCCGGGCGGCGCGGATCAGCGCGGCGGTGGAATCGCCGCCGATCTCGCCCTGCGGTTGCTGGCCCGGGCTGATCTCGCCCTCGGCCACCACCACCGCCACCCCGGGCCGCAGCGCATCGGCATGGCCGAGCCCGGCGAGGTAGCGACCGAAGGCGATCTGCCGGAAACCCTCGCCGCGCTTGCCGGGCGGGACACCCTGCCCGCGCATCCACGCCTCGAGCTCGGCGCGGGTGGCGGTGGCGTCGGCCAGGTGCTCGGCGACCGCCAGCCGGGCGAGATCGCCCTGCGCCGCGCCGATGCGCTCGGGCAGGCCGTCGATCAGTGCCCGCAGGTTCGCGGGCGTCATGCCGCGCCGGGCGGCCACCTCGACCAGGTATTCGTCCCACAACCCGCCCATCCAGTAACGGTCGGCTTCCTTGGCCTCCGGCGAGGCGTGGTCCTGCACGAAGGGTTCGGCGGCGCTCTTGTACTGGCCGACGCGGAACAGGTGCACGTCCACCCCCAGCCGGTCCAGGAGGTTCTTGTAGAACAGCCGATAGTTGGCCAGGCCGGTGAGCATCACCCCGCCCTGCGGATCGAGCAGGATGCGGTCGGCATGCGCCGCCAGGTAATACGGCCCCTGTTCCAGATTGACGCCCCAGGCGATCACCGGCTTGCCGCGGGCGCGGAAGCGATCCAGCGCCGCGCCCACCTCGCGCAGGGCGGCGAAACCGCCGGCATGCAGGTCCTCGGGCATCAAGAGGAGGCGCGTGATGCGCGCATCGCCGGCCGCGGCGTCGATGGCCGCAACCAGATCGCGCACCTGCACCTGCCGGGGCGCATCGCCGGACAGCCCGGCCAGCGTCCGCTGCAGCGGATCCAGGCTGTACTGCTCGACCAGCGTGCCCTTGAGCTTCAGCACCAGCACGCTGTTGTCCTGCACGGTGCGGGCCAGGCGGTTGCCGGCGATGCCGCCCAGGACCAGCAAGGCCACCAGCGCAAGCAGGCCGAAGAACACCAGGTTGAGGATCACCAAGCGCACCAGGTTGAGACCGCGCCCCAGTCGGCGCAGGAAAGCGCGGAAACCGTGCGGGCGGCGGGAGGGCAGCGGCGGCGGTGTGCTCATGGCGGCGCGATCGGCGGCAAAGCGGACAGATTAGCCGCTTTGCTGAGGGAGCAGTCATGCCGACCGATAGCGTGGCCTTCCGCCGCAAGAGCTAAAAGCCATCGGCCCGTCGCAGGTGTCGGCGCCGCTTTGGGAAAGGCATCCGCGGGCGCTTGTCAAGCGTTTTGCACAGTGTCACGGCACTGTTAAGGCGGCCGGGCAGTTGGTGCATGCTTCGTGAAGCGGGCCCATGGATGATTCATAAATAATTGAAATATAAAAACATTTTTGATTGGTCAAAAAATGACCAAGGCGTGACGCATGGCCTGCGGACCGCTATGGCAGCCCTTCGCTCCATGACCGTCCACAGAGTTATCCACAGAGATTGTGGATAAACGCAAATTAACTGCCAGGTGAACCACTTGGGCGTGCCAGCTGCGGGGCGGCCTCAACCCCGCATGCGGCGCCGGCCGCTATGCTTGTGCGCCTGCACCCCTCGCGAAGCTGCATGCCGCCCCTCGTCCGCGTCGCCCTGCCCGTGCCGGTGACCCGGCTGTTCGATTACCGTCCCGCGGATCGTCTGCCCGCGCCGGGCTGCCGGGTGCTGGTGCCGTTCGGGCGACGACGACTGGTCGGCGTGGTCGTCGGCATCATTGCGGAGGCGCAGGTCGCCCCGGAGCGGCTCAAATCCTTGCTCGCGGTGCTGGACGAAACGCCGCTGCTCGACGCCGAGCTGATGGGCAGCCTGGCCTGGGCGGCCGACTATTGGCTCGGCGCGCCCGGCGAGGTCTATGCCCAGGCCCTGCCGCTCGCCCTGCGCGAGCCGCGTCCCTGTCCCGACCCGCATCCGGAGGCCTGGACGCTGACCGCCGCCGGCCACGCGGCCCTGGCCGCGGGCCGCAGGCGCGGCACCAGCCTGGCCCTGCTCGCCGCGCTCGCCGGGGGGGCCTGCCGGGCCGGGGAGCTCGATGCCGCCGTGCCGGGCTGGCGCGCGGCGGCCCGCCGCCTGGCCGGCGCCGGGCTCATCGAGCGCGCCACGGCCGCACCCGCGGCCGCGCCGGCGCCCTTGCCAGCCCCGGTGCTCGGCACGGAACAACAGGCCGCGGTGGACGCGGTGGCGGCCAGCTTCGGGCGTTTCCAGCCGTTCCTGCTCGACGGCGTCACCGGCAGCGGCAAGACCGAGGTGTATCTCGCGCTGATCGCCCGCGCACTCGCCGCCGGCCGGCAGAGCCTGGTGCTGGTGCCCGAGATCGGGCTCGCCCCGCAGACCGCGCGGCGCCTGCGCGAACGCCTGGGCGTGCCGGTGGAGGTGCTGCATTCGGGGCTGGCCGAGGGCGAACGCGCGCGCGCCTGGCTGCGCGCCCGGTGCGGCGAGGCGAAGGTGATCCTGGGCACCCGCTCGGCGGTGTTCACCCCGCTGCCGGATGCCGGGCTGATCGTGGTCGACGAGGAGCACGACGCCGCCTACAAGCAGCAGGAAGGTTTTCGCTATCACGCCCGCGATCTCGCCCTGGTGCGCGCCCGTGCGCTCGGCGTGCCGGTGCTGCTGGGCTCGGCCACGCCGGCGCTGGAAACCCTGGCCAATGTCGAAGCCGGCCGCTATCGGGCCCTGCACCTGCGCGCGCGGCCACGGGCCGCGCAGGCGCCGACGGTGCGTATCGTCGACCTGCGCGCGCAGACCCTGGAGCATGGGCTGACCCCGGCACTGCTCGCAGCCGTCGGCACGACCGTGGCGCGCGGCGAACAGGCGCTGGTTTTCAAGAACCGCCGCGGCTACGCGCCGGTGCTGCTGTGTCATGCCTGCGGCTGGCATGCGGATTGCCCGCGCTGCGAGCGGCCGCTGACGCTGTACGCGACGCGCCGCCTGCTGCAGTGCCACCACTGCGGCCACCAGGCGCCGGTGCCGTCGCTCTGCCCGCACTGCGGCGCGGCGGCGCTCAAGCCGCAGGGCCAGGGCACCGAGCGGCTGGAGGAGGCGCTGGCGCGGCACTTTCCAGCCGTGCCGGTGATCCGCGTCGACCGCGAGACCACCCGCCGGCGCAACGCCTTCGAGGACCTGCTCGGCACGCTGGCGGAAGACCGTCCAGCGATCCTGGTCGGCACGCAGATGCTGGCCAAGGGGCACGATCTGCCCAACCTCACCCTGGTCGCCATCGTCGGCGTCGACGAGGGTCTGTACAGCGTGGACTTCCGCGCCGGCGAACGGCTGGCGCAGCTCATCGTGCAGGTCGCCGGCCGCGCCGGCCGCGCCGCCAAGCCCGGGCAGGTGCTCCTGCAGACCCATCACCCCGACCATCCGCTGCTGCGCGAACTGCTCGCCCACGGTTATGCCGCCGCCTCGCGCAGTCTGCTCGCCGAACGTCGCGCCGCGGCGCTGCCGCCCTATGCGCATCAGGTGTTGCTGCGTGCCGAGGCGCCGCAGGCGCAGGCGGTGGAGGCCTTTCTCGCCGCCGCCCGCGCCGCCTTGTCACCCCCACCCGGACTGCGCGTGGCCGGCCCGATGCCGGCGCCGATGCCCCGTCGCGCCGGCCGTGCGCGCGGCCAGCTGCTGCTGGAGGCCGACCGCCGCGCCGAACTGCACGCCGCGCTCAGGCCCTGGGCCGAGGGCCTCGGTGCGCTGCCGGCTGCGCACCGGGTACGCTGGTCGCTGGACGTCGACCCGATCGATCTCTATTAGCGAAACCCCTTGGCGTGGATGGCCGGGCATCGCGGGCGCGGCGGCGACCTACCGCGCCCCGGCGGCCGCGCCATCGGCCACCGCCCGCCCGTAATCCGGGCCGGCCTGCCAGCCGCCACCCAAGGCGCGCACCAGCCGTACGCTGGCGCTCAGCCGACGGGTATCGAGGTCGAGCGCGCTGCGCTTGGCATCGAGCGCAGCGGTCTGCGCCTGCACCACGTCGAGGTAGCCCACCGCACCGGCGCGATAGCGGTCCATCGCCAGGTCCAGCGCGTGCTGCGCGGCCTCGGCGGCGGCATGCTGCTGCGCGCTCGCGCTGCCCAGACGATCGAGCAGGCTGAGCTCGTCCTCCACCTGCGCGAAGGCCGCCAGCACCACGCCGCGGTAGCGCGCGGCGGCTTCGTCGGTGGCGGCCTTGGCCGCCGCCACCTCCGCCTTGCGCCGGCCACCGTCGAAGAGATCGAACACCAGCCCGGGGCCGATCGCCCAGAATCGGTTGGGCGCGGAAACGAGATCGCCCCAGCGGTCGCTCTGCCAGCCGCCGACCGCGCTCAGGCTCAGCGATGGAAAGTAAGCGGCACGGGCCACGCCGATGCGGGCATTGGCCGCGGCCACCCGGCGTTCGGCGGCGGCGATGTCCGGACGCCGCTCGAGCAGGGTGGAAGGCACCGCGGGTGGAATGGCCGGTGGTGCCGGGGCGCGGGTGGCCGCAGCGAGACTGAAACGCGAGGGCGACTGGCCGACCAGCACCGCGATGGCGTGTTGCATCAGCGCACGCTGCGCCTCAACCTGCGCCAGCTGCGAACGCACGGCATCGAGCTGGGTCTGCGCGCGGGCCACGTCCAGCCCCGAGGCGATGCCGCCCTGGTGGCGCGAACGGGTGAGCTCCAGCGCCTTGGCATAGGCGTCGGTGCTCTGCCGCAGGAGGTCCAGTTGCTGATCGAGGCCGCGCAGTTGCAGGTAGTCGTCGGCCAGCGTCGCCTGCAGGCTGAGCCGCACCGCGGCCAGGTCGGCGGCACTGGCCAGTTCCTCGTCACGACCGGCCTCGACCGCCGCGCGCACGCGCCCCCAGACGTCGATCTCGTAGTCGAGCTGTGCATCCACCGTATAGGCATCGTAGTAGGACGGCGAGGTGGCGCCGCGCAACGGCTTGGTGTCCGACTGGCGGTTGCGCTCGGCGTCGGCGCCGAGCGAGATCTGCGGGAACAGCCCGGCCCGTGCCTGCGCGGTATAGGCCGCGGCCTGCCGGTAATGGGCATAGGCGGCGGCAAGATCGGTATTGCCGCGCAGGAGTTCCTGCTGCAGGCGATCGAGCTCGGGCTCGGCGTAGATCCGCCACCAGCCCTCGCGCGGCAGCTGGTCGGCCGGCTGCGCCGGCTGCCAGGGCCCCTGATAAGCCGCCGCCACCGGCACCGCGGGCGGCTGGTACGGCGGCGCCAGCGCGCAGCCGGCCAGGGCGAGCGCAAACAGCCCGGCCAGGACGGTGCGTTCAGGTCGGCGCATGGCGGCGATCCTCCGCAGCGGCGGCGGCCGGCTTGCCGGCCAGCTGCACCGCCGTGCCGTCGACCAGGCCATCGGGCGGACTGTCGATCACCCGGTCGGACGGATCCAGCCCGCTGCCGATCTCCACCGCCTTGCCGAGGTCGCGCAGGATGCTCACCCGTTTGAAGCGAACCTTGCCGCCCGCATCCACCGTGGCCACGCGCAGCCCCTGCTGGTCGAACACCAGCGCACTGGCCGGGATGCGCAGCGCCGCCGCGGCGGGAAGCTCGAAGGCGACGTTGGCAAAGCCACCGGGCAGCAGGCGGCCTTCCGGGTTCGGCACCAGCAGCTGTACCTGCATGCTGCCCGAATCCGGTCGCACTGCCTGTGCCACCGCCTCGACGCGGGCGGGGAAATCCTGCCCCGGATACTCGGGCACGCTGAGCTTGGCAGCGATGCCGGGCCGGACCTGCGGCGCGTAGCTTTGCGGCACCTGCACGTAGACCCGCAGCTGGCGGGTGTCGGAGACGGCGAACAACTCCTGGCCGCCGACCGCGCCGGCGTCGATCAGCGCGCCGACGTCGGTGTTGCGCGCGGTGACGATGCCGTCGAACGGCGCGACGATGCGGGCGAAACGCTTCATCGCCTGCATGCGTTCGAGGTTGGCCTGCGCGGCCCGGACCTGCGCCTGGCGGGCGGCGTAGTCGCTGGTCTTCTCGTCCACTTCCTGGCGTGACACCGAATCGGAAGCCAGCATCGACTGCCAGCGCTGTGCACTGATCTTGGCCAGCGCGGCGTTGGCCTGGGCATTGGCAAGATCGGCGCGGGCCTGCAGCAGCTGCTGGTCGAGATCGGGGGTGTCGATCTCGGCGATCAGCTCGCCGGCCTTGACCGGCGCGCCGATGTCGCGCCGCCAGCTCTTGAGATAGCCGCTGACCCGGGCATAGAGCGGCGCCTGCGCATAGGCCTCCAGGCGTCCGGGCAGGGTGAGCTCGGCACTCGGCTGCCCGTGCTCGGGCTGCACGGCGCTGACCGTCGGCACCGCCTGCGCATCGGTCCACTGGCGCAACTGGCGCGACTGCATGAAGCGCAGGGCAAGGCCCGCCGCCGCCACCAGCAGGGCGGCGACGAGGGCGATGCGCAGGCCAAGCCGCACGCGTCGGCGGCTGTGTTCGGAAGGCGTGGGCAGCTCAGTGGACATGGGCGGAGGCTCCGGAAACGGATGCGGCGGCGCCGCGGCGGCCGTGGATCAGGCTGAACACGACCGGCACGAAAAACAGCGTGGCGCAGGTGGCGAACAGCAGGCCGCCGATCACCGCGCGGCCGAGCGGGGCGTTCTGTTCGCCGCCTTCGCCGAGGCCGAGCGCCATCGGCGTCATGCCGATGATCATCGCCAGCGCGGTCATCAGCACCGGCCGGAAACGCACGAAGCCGGCCTCGACGGCGGCGAGCACCGCATCGCCGTGTTCGGCCAGGCGTTCGCGGCAGAAACTCACCACCAGGATGGAATTGGCCGTGGCCACGCCCATGCACATGATCGCGCCGGTGAGCGCCGGCACCGACAGCGTGGTGTGGCTGGCGAACAGCATCCAGACGATGCCGGCCAGTGCCGCCGGCAGCGCGGTGATGATCACGAACGGATCGCTCCAGGACTGGAAGTTCACCACGATCAGGAGATAGATCAGCACCATGGCGCCCAAGAGGCCGAAGAGGAGCCCGGAGAACGCGTTCTGCATGGTCTCCACCTGGCCGAGCAGGGCGACGTGGGCGCCGCGCGGCAGCTCCTTGGCGTGCCGGTCGATGAGCGTGCGGATGTCGCCCGCCACCGCGCCCAGGTCGCGCCCCTGGGTGGCGGCGAAGATCTCCACCATCGGCTGGATGTTGTATTCGCTGACCACCGCGTTGTCGGCGTCGCGGCGAATGCTGGCCAAGCCGCCCAGGAGCTGCAGCGGACGTGCGCCACCGGCGGCGCTGATCGGCAATGTGGCCAGGTCCGTCAGCGTGTCGAGCTGGTATTGCGGCGTCTGCATCACGATCGGGTAGGTGATGTTGTTGGCCGGATTGAGCCAGTAGGTCGGCGCCACCTGGATCGAGCCGGCCAGGTTCACCACCAGCGAGTTGGTGACGTCGCGCTCGGTGATGCCAAGCAGCTGCGCGTGGGTGCGGTCCACGTCGACGCGGAACACTGGGTTGGCCTGCGACTGCTGGATGCGCGCATCGACCACGCCCGGCACGCGGCGGATCTCGCCGAGCAGCCGCTGCGCATAGGCGAAATCCAGACCGAGCTTGCCGCCGCGGATCTGCAGGTCGATCGGTGCCGGCGCACCGAAGTTGAGGATCTGGCTGACGATGTCGGCCGGCGGGAACGAGAACACCGTGCCGGGAAAGGCGCGCGGCAGCACCTCGCGCAGCCGGCGCACGTAGCCGGCGGTGGGGTGATGGCCTTCCTCCAGCGCGATCTGGATGTCGCCGTCCTGCTCGCCGATGGTGCCGGTGTTGTTGTAGGCGTTGTTGATCGAACTGTTGGACAGGCCGATGTTGTCGACCAGCGTGCCCAGCTCGGCGGGCGGGATGATCTGCCGGATGCGGTCCTGGATCTGCGCGAACAGCCGCGCGGTCTCCTCCATCCGGGTGCCGACCGGCGCCCGCACATGCATCAGGATTTGACCGGCATCCACGTCCGGAAAGAAATTGCGGCCGAGAAACGGCATCAGCAGAAACGACAGCAGCACGAAGGCGAGAAAACCGCTGACGAAGGCGCGCCGGCTGCCCATCGCCATCGCCAGCAGCCCGCGGTAAGCCTCGCGCACGCGCTCGAAGCGCGCCTCGAAATGGCGCTGGAAACGCACCAGCGGGTTGCGCGAAGGCCCGAGCGCCGCGTCGGTGCCGTGCTCGTCGGTGTGCGGCGCGTGCGGTCGCAGCAGGTACTTGGCCAGGGTCGGCACCAGCGTGCGCGAGAGGATGAACGAGCAGACCATGGCGAACATCACCGCTTCGGCCATCGGCACGAACAGAAAGCGCGCCACGCCCTCGAGGAAGAACATCGGCACGAACACGATGCAGATGCACAGCAGCGAGACGAAGGCCGGCGTCACGATCTGCCGCGCGCCGTCCATGATTGCGGTCTCCACGTCCTTGCCGTGCTCCAGATGCCAGTTGATGTTCTCGATGGTCACCGTGGCGTCGTCGACGAGGATGCCGACGGCGAGCGAGAGCCCGCCCAGGGTCATGATGTTGAGCGTCTCGCCGAGCGCGGACAGCGCGATGATCGAGCCCAACACGGCAAGTGGGATGGACACCGCGATGATCACTGTCGAGCGCCAGCTGCCCAGGAACAGCAGCACCATCAGGCTGGTCAGCGCCGCGGCGATCAACCCCTCCTTGGCCACGCCGCTGATCGCCGCCCGCACGAACAGCGACTGGTCACCGATCGGCGCGATCTTGAGCGCATCGGGCAGCGAAGCGCGCGCATCCTCTACGCGCTGCTTGACGCCCGCGACGATGGCCAGGGTGGACACCGCACCGTTCTTGAAGATGTTGACCAGCACCGAGCGGCCGCCGTCGACGTGCACCACGTTGGTCTGCGGCGGCGCGCCGTCGCGCACCTGGGCCACGTCGCGGACGTAGACCGTGGTGCCGTCGGCCGTCTTGACCGGCAGATCACCCAGCGCGTCCAGCGCATCGGGCGCGTTGTTGAGCAGCACGGTGTACTCGAAGCTGCCGATCTTCTGCGTGCCGACCGGCGTGATCAGGTTCTGCGCCGCCAGCGCGTTGGCCACGTCCTGCGCCGACAGGCCGCGCGCCTGCAGCTTGGCCGGGTCGATGTCGATCTGCACCTGCCGGGTCTTGCCGCCGTAGGGCAGCGGGATCGCCGCGCCCGGCACCGTCACCAGCTGCGGACGCAGCGTGTTCAGGCCGAGATCGGCCAGATTCTGCTCGGTGAGCCCCTTGCCCGACAGCGCAAGCTGCAGGATCGGCACCGTCGAGGCGTTGAAGTTGAGGATCATCGGCGGCGTGATGCCGGCCGGCAGCTGCTTGAGCAGGGTCTGCGACACCGCGGTGACCTGCGCGTTGGCGGTGGCGATGTTGACCCCGGGCTGGAAGAAGATCTTGATGATGCCGAAACCGGCGATCGAGCGCGCCTCGATGTGCTCGATGTCGTTCACCGTGGTGGTGAGCACGCGCTCGTAGGGCGCGGTCACGCGGCCGGCCATCTGTCCCGGCGAAAGCCCGTTGTACTGCCACACCACCGCGATCACCGGGATGCGGATCTCCGGGAAGATGTCGGTCGGTGTGCGCAGGGCGGCCAGGGGGCCGATGATGAGGATGAGCAGGGCGAGGACGATGAACGTGTAGGGCCGCGTAAGTGCGATCCGGACGAGGCCTAGCATGCGGGGGTTTTCCGAGCGCGAGGATGCTCGGAAAATTGTGGCATGGGCCCGGCGGCCGGACCGCGGCACCGGGATGAAGATATTTTCATCTCCGCCCCGCGCCAGCGAAGCCTCAAGGCGGGGCGAGGTCCATCACGGCGGGATGGCCCGCGCGGGCCGGGCAGTGCAGCGCGATGCGCGCGCCGCCGCGCTGGCTGCGGTCGATCTCCAGCGTAAAGCCGTGCAGGCGCGCGATGGCGCTGACGATGCTGAGTCCGAGGCCAGAACCGGGCTGATGACGCGACTTGTCGCCGCGATAGAAGCGCCGGGTCACCATCTCGCGCTCTTGCTCGGGGATGCCCGGGCCGTCGTCGCACACCTCGATGCAGGTCCCGGCCGTCGTGGCCAGCATCCGCAACTGGATCTCGCCGCCCGGCGGAGCGAACTTGATCGCGTTGCCGACCAGGTTGGCCAGCGCCTCGAACAAGAGGTGAGCGTCGCCGTGCAGGCGCGCATTCGTGGCCAGGTCGAGCACGAAGCGCTGGCCGCGATCCTCGGCGAGTGGCGCATAGCATTCGTGCACCTGGCGCAGCAATTCGGCCGGATCGACCACGCCGAAATCCGCGCGCTGGCGTTCCTCCAGCTCGGAGATCCGCAGCAGCGCGCGGAACCGCACCAGCACCGCGTCGATGTCGCCCATGCACGCGTCCAGCAGCGCCGCCTGCGGCCGGTCGGCCAGTTGCTGTTGCACGCGGTAGAGCCGCGCGCGCAGGTGGGTGAGCGGCGTGCGCAGGTCGTGGGCGATGTTGTCGCACACGCCCTTGACCTCGCTCAGCAGACGTTCGATCTCGTCGAGCATGCCGTTGACGATGCCGGCGAGCTGATCGAGCTCGTCGCCGCGGCGGCTGACCGGCAGGCGGCGGGCGAGATCGCCGCGGCGGATGGGTTCGGTGGCCGCGGCCAGGGCACGGATGCGGCGCAGATGACCGCGGTGCAGCAGCAGACCGCCCAGCACGCCGGGGATCAGGGTCAACGAAAGTCCCCAGACCAGTGCACGGCGGATGATCGCGCCCAGGCCGTCGATGGTGCTGGTGTCGCGCGCCACCACCAGCAGGCGGCCGTCGCCCAGCCGTGTCGCCAGCACCCGGGCACGGCTCGCACGGCCTTCGGCCGTACGCGGCAGGCCACGGCCGAGCAGATGCACCGCGCCATCGGCCGGCAGGGCGTCCGGCACGCGCACGATGTTGCCGGCCAGACGTGTGCCTTCACGGTCGAACAGGCCGAGCGCCATCAGTCCGTTGGGGTCGATGGCGCTGGCCGCGGCCACCGCCGCCGGCAGCTGGGTCGGCTCGGTGGCGAGGAGATAACGCATGCGCTGCTCGAGCAGCTGGTCGATCACCCCGTTGAGATAGCGCGTAGCCTCCCATTGCACGACGCCGAGCAGCAGCAGCGCCCACAGGGCGAACAGCGCGCCGTAGACGAGGATCAACCGCGAGGCGGCCGAACGCCAGGCGCCGGGCACCGCAGGCAGGCTCATGGCATCGCGCAGGCAATGCGGCAGGGATCGCATGGCCTCATGCCAGCACGCTCACCCGGCCGGCGCAAGCAGATAGCCGCTGCCCCGCACGGTACGGATCAGCGACGGCAGCCCCGGGCCATCGAGCTTGCGCCGCAGGCGGGCGATGTGCACGTCGATGAGGTTGGTGCCGGGATCGAAATGAAACCCCCACACCGCCTCGAAGATCATCGCCCGGGTGAGCACCTGGCCATGGTTGCGCATCAGGTACTCGAGCAGCCGGAACTCCGTGGGCAACAGCGTGAGCGGCCGTCCGGCGCGGCGCGCGACGCGACGCACGAGGTCAAGTTCGAGATCGGCCACGCACAGCCGGGTCTGCTCCTGCGCCTGACGGCGGCGCAGCAGCACTTCCACGCGCGCCGCCATTTCGTCCGGCGCGAACGGCTTGGTAAGGTAGTCGTCGCCGCCGGCGCGCAGGCCGCGTACGCGCTCGTCGACGTCGGAAAGGGCGCTGATCATCAGCACCGGGGTGTCGATGCCACGCCCGCGCAGCGCAGCCACCACGTCGATGCCATCCATGCCGGGCAGCATGCGGTCCAGGGTGATGAGATCGTAGGCCTGCGTGCAGGCGCGCCGCAGGCCCTCGCCGCCGTCGGCCACACGGTCGGCATCCAGCCCATGCACGGCCAGTTCCGCGGCGATCTCGCCGGCGGTCACCGCATCATCCTCGATCACCAGAATGCGCGGCATCGCGGCGTCTCCGGCGGTGTACGGGCGGCGAACACGACGACGGCCCCGTGCGGGGCCGTCGAATCCTGCTGCGGCGGGAGCCGGCGCACGGCCTCGTCAGGCCGCGATCGCGGCGCGCATCTTCTTCATCGCGTTGGCCTCGACCTGGCGGATGCGCTCGGCGGAAACGCCGTATTCGTTGGCCAGATCCTGCAGCGTCGCCTTGTCCTCGTTCAGCCAGCGCCGCTGGATGATGTCGCGCGAACGCTCATCAAGCTTCTCGAGCGCGCCCGAGAGCGCTTCGAGCTGGTTGTCGGCCTGGTCGGCCTCGGCCACGTTCTCGTACGGATCGGCGCCTTCGTCGATCAGGAAGGCCTCCGGCGCCGGCTTGGCGTCCTCGTCGGCATCGGCCGGCGCATCGAAGCCGATGTCGCGGCCGGCCAGGCGCGATTCCATCTCGCGCACGGTCGCCTCCGGCACGCCCAGATCCTGGGCGATCAGGCGGACTTCCTCGGCATTCATCCAACCCAGGCGCTTCTTGTTCTTGCGCAGGTTGAAGAACAGCTTGCGCTGCGCCTTGGTGGTGGCCACCTTGACGATGCGCCAGTTGCGCAGGATGAACTCGTGCATCTCCGCGCGGATCCAGTGCACGGCGAAGCTGACCAGGCGCACGCCCTGGTCCGGGTCGAAACGTTTGACCGCCTTCATCAGGCCGATGTTGCCTTCCTGGATCAGGTCGGCCATCGGCAGCCCGTAGCCGGCATAGCCGCGGGCAACGTGGACGACAAAGCGCAGATGCGCCATGACCAGCTTGCGCGCGGCCTCCAGATCGTTCTCCTGATGGTAGCGGCGCGACAGGGCCTGCTCCTCCTCCTGGCTGAGCACCGGAATGCGATGCACGGCGGCGATGTAGGAATCCAGGCTGCCGACGACGCTGGGAATGGGCCAGCTGGCGCTCATCAAGGCTTGTGACATGTGGGACCTCCCCAAAACAGGATGCACTTTAGCAATCTGTACTTGAGAGTGCTAAAAAGGCCAAAAGTTCAATGTGGGGCTGGCAGAAACCGGGTTCACCGGCGGTGGACATGATGCCCGCGGCAGGATTCATCCGACGTGAAAATGCCGCACGAGTTCCCGGTAGGGCGGCAGCGACCAGTCGACCGGCTCCAGGCCGCGCTCCGCGAGGTAGCGGTTGGCCTTGGAAAAATGCCCGCATCCGAAGAACCCGCGATGGGCCGAGAGCGGCGAGGGGTGCGGCGCCTTCAGCACGAGATGGCGGCGCGGATCGACCAGCCGGCCTTTCTGCTGCGCATAGGCGCCCCACAGCATGAAGACCAGCCCCTCGCGCTCGCGCACGAGCGCCTCAATGGCGGCATCGGTGAACCCTTCCCAGCCCTTGCCCTGGTGCGAGCCGGGCTTGCCTTGCTCGACGGTGAGCACGGCATTGAGGAGCAGCACGCCGCGGTCGGCCCAGGGAATCAGGCAGCCGTGGTCGGGCGGCGCGATGCCGAGGTCGCGCTCGATCTCCTTGAAGATGTTGACGAGCGAAGGCGGCACCGGCACGCCCGGACGCACCGAAAAGCACAGGCCGTGCGCCTGACCGGGGCCGTGGTAGGGGTCCTGGCCGAGGATCACCACCCGCACGGCGTCGAAGGGGGTGTGGTCGAAGGCGGCGAAGATGTCCGGCCCCGGCGGATAGATCACCTTGCCGGCGCGTTTTTCCGCGCGCAGGAAGTCGGCCAGGGCGCGCATGTCCGGCCGCTCGAGATAATCGCCGAGACGCGCCTTCCAGGAGGGCTCCAGGCGGACCCGGTCGGCCGCGTCAGCCATGCGCGGCGGTGCGTTCGCGCAGGTGACGGCCCACGCGCAGCTGGAACAGGAGCTTGGTGATCAGCAAACGTTCCTCCACCGGCTTGACCACGAGATCGTTGGCGCCGGCCTTGAGCAGGGCGGCCTGGTTGGCGAGGTTCTCGTCGCCCGTCATCACCAGCACCGGCAGCGTTCCCTTGCCGTAGCCGAAACCGTTGCGGATGCGCTGAAGCAGGTCGCCGCCGGTGAGCTGCCCTTTCAGGCTGACGTCGGTAAGCACCAGGTCGGCGCCGATGCGGCCGCGCGCCGCCTCGGTTTCCAGGAGCGCCAGCGCATCCTCGGCGCTCGCCACGTGACGGACCGTCAACCCCGCGCGCTCCAGCATGCGCCGGATGGTGAGCGCCACCACCTTGCTGTCCTCGACATAGAGCACCTCGCCGCTGCCGGTTGCCGGCGGATGCACGTAGCCGCGGATGAATTCGGCCAGCGCGCCGAAGCCGAGCGACTTGTCGAAATAGTCGGTGACGTCTTCGCCCAGGGTGCGGCGTTGCAGGCGCTCGTCCACGTCGCCGGAGATCACCACGATGGGCACGTAGGCTTGCGCTGCCGACGCACGGACGTGGCGGGCCAGCTCCAGACCATCCATGTCGGGCAGGCGCAGCGCCACGGTGATGAAGTCGAATACGCCCGCGGCGAGCTGCCGCTGCGCCTCCGCGCCGCTGGCGCAACCGACCACCTCGGCCCGGGGCAGGGTCTCGCGCAATACCCGCGCGATCAGCTCGCGCACCACCCGCGAGCCATCGACGACCAGCACCCGCGGGGCATCGCTCACATCGCGTCGGCCGATGGATGTCTTCATGGCGGAGTCACTTTGGCCGTTCGCAATGGCTCATCGACTGCGGCGCAACTGCCAGGCGCAGACGCCGCGCGCACCCAGCCAGCCGAGCAGCGCCGCGGCGGGCGGCACCGCGAGCAGCAGCCAGGGCGGCAGGCCGTGCAGCTGCAATCGGCCGCCATAAGCCAGCGCGAGCCGCGCGGCCGGTTCGGCCAGCGCCGCCTCCACCGCCGCCACCAGCAGCGCGGCGAGCACGCCGGCCAGGCCGCCGTACCAGGCGCCGGCGTACAGGTAGGGCCGGCGCACGAAACCCGGACTCGCGCCGAGCAGCTGCAGGACACGGATCTCCTCGCGGCGGCCGGCGATGTCCATGCGGATGCTGTTGGCCACGATCAGCACGGCGGCCAGCGTCAGCCACAGCGCGAGCACGGCGGTCAGGCGCCGACCCAGCGCCAGCAGCGCATCCAGCCGCTGGCGCCAGAGCGTGCCGTCCTGCACCTGCGCCACGCCGTGCTCGCCGCGCAGCTGCTCGGCCAGATGCGCCACGGCGACCGCGTCCAGGTCCTGGCGGGGCGTCACCTCGAGCACATAGGGCAGCGGGTTGTGTTCGTCCAGCGCGTGCAGGACGCCGGAAAAGCCCTGCTGCGCGGCCAGTTCGTCCAGGCCCTGCTGCGGCGTCTTGACGGTCACCGCCTGCACGTCCGCGCGTTCGCGCCAGCTGCGCGCCAAGGCCTCGGCCTGCGCGTTGCCCTGGCCCGCCTCGAGGAACACGTTGAGCGCCGGGTTGCGCTCGAGGCCGCGCCCAAGACCATCGAGGTTGTCGAGCAACAGATAGAACAGCAAGGGCAGCGCCAGCGCGAGTCCCATCACGGTGACCGTGAGCAGGGTGCCCAGCGGCCGGCGCAGCAGATGGCGCAGGCTGGCGACGGCACTCCAGCGATGGTGCTCGCGCCAGGCGGCGAAGCGCCGCGGCCGCGCCGTGGCGGTGCGCGTGGGTTCGGCGGCCGATGGCGTGTTCATTGCACCTCCGCAGCGGCGACGTCGGCGATCAGCCGGCCGTGGTCGAGCACCACCACGCGCCGCTTCATGCGCTTGATCAGCGGCAGGTCGTGGCTGGCGATGAGTACGGTGGTGCCCACGTCCTGGAATTCGGCGAACAGCTGCATGATCTCGACGGCGAGCTGCGGATCGAGGTTGCCGGTCGGCTCGTCGGCGATCAGCAGCGCCGGGCGGGCGACGATGGCGCGGGCGATGCCGACCCGCTGCTGCTCGCCGGCCGAGAGCGAACCCGGCAGTTGGCGTTCATAGTCGAGCAGGCCGACCTTCTCCAGCGCCGCACGCACCCGCCGCGCGCGCTCGGCCGGCGGCACCGCGCCGATCAAGAGCGGCAACTCGACGTTGGCGTACACGCTGCGGTCCATCAGCAGGTGATGGTCCTGGAACACCATGCCGATGCCGCGGCGCAGCTTGGGAATGTTGCGGCGGTGAAGCCGGGACAAGCGTTGCCCGTCGATCACGATCTCGCCTTGCGAGGGCCGCTCCAGCAGGGCGATCAGCTTGAGCAGGGTGCTCTTGCCGGCGCCGGAGTGGCCGGTGACGAAGGCCATCTCGCCATCGGCCAGCTCGAAGGAAAGCTGCACGAGCGCCTCGTGTCCGCCCGGATAGCGTTTGCTGACTTGCTCGAAACGGATCACCGCGGCCCTCTCCCGGTTTCATCCGTGGCGCAAGCCGCTGCCCACGGAACCCAAGGCGGCGCTGATGGATTCAGCGTCTCCTGAAATCTGGGGCAGGTGCCCCGGCATGGATCCTCAAGGACGACAACCCCTTAGGATCCATGGAGCGCAACGCGGGTATCTAGCCGCGTCGCCGCCGCCTTACTTTTTTCAAGGATAAGCGATGCGCGTGGCGCCGTTCAGCGCCCGGTGAAGAGCCGGGCCAGCCGCCGGAAGAACCCCGGCTTCTTGGCCGCAGGCCTCGGCGCGGTCGCCGCCACTTGGCGCGACGGACGTTGCGCGGGCTTGGCCGCGGCCGGTTCGGCCGGAGGCGGACGCCGCTCCTCGCGGGCCGGCCTGGCCGGACCCTGGGCGGCCTGGACCGCGGGGGTCTCCGCTTCCGGACGCCGACGGCCGCGCCCGCCGCGCCGACGACGCTTGCGCGCGGGTCCGTCCTCGCCCGCCGGTGCGGGCGCCGGTGCGGGCGCCGCCGTCTCGGCCGTGGCCGGCGTCGGGCGCGGCGCATCGGCGATGTTCTTGCGAGGCCGCGGACGCGGCCCGGGCCGGCCCGCCGGCGTGCGTGGCGCCACCTTGTCGCCGAAGGCCGCGCTGTCGGCGGCCGTGTCGGCGGCGAACGCGGCATCCATCTCGCGCGGCTTCGGCATCACCAACAGCTCGGGTTCGATCGTCGCCACCGGGATCTTCTGCCCGATGTAGGCCTCGATCTCCGGCAGGCTCATGGCGTAGAGATCGCAGGCGAAGCTGATCGCGTCGCCCTCGGCGCCCAGCCGCGCGGTGCGGCCGATGCGATGCACGTAGTCCTCGGCATCCTGCGGCAGGTCGTAGTTGAACACGTGGCTGACCGCCGGGATGTGCAGGCCACGCGCGGCGACGTCGGTGCAGACCAGGATGTCGAGCTGGCCGTCCTGGAAACGCTGCAGCAGCTTCTGGCGCTTGAGCTGCGGCACGTCGCCGGACAGCGCGCCGACGCGGTGGCCCTGCTTCTTCAGCCGCTCGGTGACACGCTCGGCGGCCATCTTGGTGTTGACGAAGACGATGCTGCGCGCCGGCCGTTCGCGTTCGATCAGGTTGAGCAGCAGCGGCAGCTTCTCTTCCTTGGCCGGGAAATAGACCCGCTGGCGCACCCGGTCGGCGGTGACGTTGTCGGTCTCCACCACCAGCTTCTCGGCCTCGTGCATGTGCTCGTAGGCGAGCTCCAGCACGCGGTGGCTGAGCGTGGCCGAGAACAGCAGCACCTGGCGGCGCTCGCGCGGCGGCAGCCGGCGGAAGATGTAGCGCACGTCCTTGATGAAGCCGAGGTCGAACATGCGGTCGGCCTCGTCGACCACCATCACCTCGACGCTGTCGAGGCCGAACACGTGCTGCTTGTAGTAGTCCAGCAGCCGGCCCGGCGTGGCGATGACGATGTCGCAGCCCTCGCGCAGCTGCTGGCGCTGCTTGTCGTAGTCGACGCCGCCGTAGATCAGCGCGATCTTGAGGCCGGTGTGGCGGCCGATGCTGCGCGCGTCCTTGTCGATCTGGATCGCCAGCTCGCGGGTCGGCGCGATCACCAGCGCGCGCGGATCGCCGTCCTTGCGGTCGGGCGCGGCGGGCCGGGTGAGCAGGCGGTTCATCAGCGCAACCAGGAAGGCGCAGGTCTTGCCGGTGCCGGTCTGCGCCTGGCCGGCGACGTCGCGGCCGGCGAGGGCGACTGGCAGCGTCAGCGCCTGGATCGGCGTGCAGCGGACGAAACCGGCTTCGTCGAGTCCCTGCTGCAGGGAGGGGTGAAGGTCGAACTGGCGGAAATAGGTATCGGTGAGTACGGTCTGGGACATTGGGTCGGATGGCATGGGGCCGCAGGCGATGCGGCCGACCGGCGTGCCGGGCACGCGGGCTGTGGAATGGAGCGCGGCGGCGGCGCCGGCATGGGATAAGGGACATGCCGCGCGTCGGTGCCAAGCGCCTTGAAACGTCCGCCGCGCGCCTTCAGTTACACTTGCCAAGCCGCGGCATGATCGACCTGCCGGTGCGTGCACTGCCTACGCTGCGGACGCCTGAGTGTAGCCCAAGCCGGCTCACGAGTCGCCCTTAAACCCCCTTCAAGCGTCAACCACCCGAGTGGAGAGTCATCGGTGAGTGAATTGATTACCCATGTCAGCGACGATGCCTTCCGAGCGGAAGTGCTCGAATCGGAAACCCCCGTGCTGGTCGATTTCTGGGCCGAATGGTGTGGTCCCTGCAAGGCCATCGCGCCGATCCTCGACGACCTTGCCAAGCAGTACGAAGGCAAGCTGCGCATCGCCAAGATCAACATCGACCACAACCCCAAGACGCCGCGTGACTACGGCGTGCGCGGCATCCCCACGCTGATGCTGTTCAAGAACGGCAAGGTCGAGGCGACCCAGATCGGCGCCGTCGGCAAGGGCCAGCTCACCCAGCTCATCGACAAGACCCTTTGACACCCTCGGCAAAGCCCGCCGCGCCGCGCTTTACGCCGCCGCGCGGCGGATGCTAGATTCGCCGCCGGCAGCCGTCGGGACGCCCGGTCCCCATTGAGCGCAGACAGGCGCGACGCTCGCCCCCTCCATCCCATCCTTTGGCTCAATAACGGCGCCTCGAGAGGTCTGCCCGTGTCCGATACCGAAAGTCAGGAAACCCACGACGCCGCGCGCGTCGACACCAAGCCCGTGGCCGAACCCGCGCCGCGTCCGCGCAGCCGTCGTTCGGCCGGTGCCGACAGGCCGGCCGAGCAGCCCGCCGCGTCGGCCCAAACCGAAACGGCCGCGCCGCCGGCGCCGGTCGCGCCATCGCCGTCCGAACCCGCCGCCGCGCAGGCCACGCACGCCGCCGAGCGCGAAACGTCCGCGCCGATGCCGGTGGCCGCCAGCGCACCCGGCGAAGGCGCCTCGTCCGCCGCCCCGTCGGCAGGACAGCCGGCGGCGCAGGCCCAGGGCAATCCGGGCAACGGACAAGGCGGCCAGAACTACGAGCGTCGCAACGATCGCGAAAGCCGCCGCCGGCGCCGCCACGAACGCAACCAGCAACAACGCGGGCAGGGTGGCGGCGGCAACGCGCCGCGGCCCAATCCGCACGGCTATCCGATGGACGACGACGAGAACGCCGACATCGGCAGCAGCGACCGGCTGATCAATCTCACCGAACTCAAGCGGATGAAGGCGCCCGAACTGCTCGCCTTCGCCGAATCGCTGGGTCTGCGCGAAGGCGTCGCCCGCCAGCGCCGCCAGGACGTGATCTTCAACATCCTGAAGGCCCATGCGCGCTCCGGCGGCGGCATCTGGGCCGAGGGCGTGCTGGAGATCCTGCAGGACGGCTTCGGCTTCCTGCGCTCGGCCGACGAGTCCTACCTCGCCGGCCCCGACGACATCTACGTCTCGCCCAGCCAGATCCGCCGCTTCAACCTGCGCACCGGCGACTACATCACCGGTCGCGTGCGCCATCCGAAGGAAGGCGAGCGCTACTTCGCGCTGCTCAAGGTCGACGACATCAACGGCGATCCGCCCGAGGCGTCGAAGAACAAGATGCTGTTCGAGAACCTGACGCCGCTGTTCCCGCGCAAGGCGTTCCACCTCGAACGCGGCAACGGTTCCACCGAGGACATCACCGGCCGCATCCTGGACCTGATGGCGCCGATCGGGCGCGGCCAGCGCGGACTGATCGTCTCGCAGCCCAAGTCCGGCAAGACGATGATGCTGCAGAACATCGCGCAGGCCATCCAGTACAACCATCCGGACGTGCACCTCATCATCCTGCTGGTCGACGAGCGGCCGGAGGAGGTCACCGAGATCGCCCGTACCGTGCGCGCCGAGGTGATTTCCTCCACCTTCGACGAGCCGGCCGCGCGCCACGTGCAGGTCGCCGAGATGGTGATCGAGCGCGCCAAGCGCCTGGTCGAGCACAAGAAGGACGTGGTCATCCTGCTCGACTCGATCACCCGCCTGGCGCGTGCCTACAACACCGTGGTGCCGAGCTCGGGCAAGGTGCTCACCGGCGGCGTGGACGCCAACGCGCTGCAGCGGCCCAAGCGCTTCTTCGGCGCCGCACGCAACGTCGAGGAAGGCGGCTCGCTGACCATCATCGCCACCGCGCTGATCGACACCGGCAGCAAGATGGACGAGGTGATCTACGAGGAGTTCAAGGGCACCGGCAACATGGAGGTGCACCTGTCCCGCCGCATCGCCGAGAAGCGCGTGTATCCGGCCATCGACATCAACCGCTCCGGCACCCGCCGCGAGGATCTGCTGATCGACCCGGACCTGCTCGCCAAGATCTGGATCCTGCGCAAGCTGCTGCACCCGATGGACGAGCTGGCGGCGATGGAGTTCATGCTGGAAAAGATGAAGAACACCAAGACCAACGACGAGTTCTTCAATTCGATGAAGCGCTGAGCCGCGACAAGTGCGCAAGGCATCCGGAAAGGCCGGCCCCGCGCCGGCTTTTTCGGATGTGCCGGTGGTGATCGACGCACATCGGCTTTCGCGCGGCGCGGCCTTCGACGCGGCAAAGGCCCACCGGCCCGGCCCTTGGGTCCGGCGCCTCGGCTGCCCGGCGCCAAGGGCATTGAACGGCCTGGCCCGCGTGGCGCATACGCGTCACTGAACCCTTGGGTACAATTTTTCGCCCGCGTCCCTTGGCGCGGGGTTCGCCGTACCCATTACCGCCGCTTCGCCCGACCTCAAGGCCCCTCATGTCCATCGCCAGTACGGTGAAAAACACGCCGATCGAAAGCCGGCAGCAGCTCGTCGACTACCTCGCCGCGGGCGAGAAGCCGCGCGAGGCCTGGCGTATCGGCACCGAGCACGAGAAGTTCGGCTTCCGCACCGACGACCTGCGCCCGCCGCCGTTCGAGGGCGAGCGCGGCATCCGCGCGCTGCTGGAACGACTGGCCGCACGCTATGGCTGGCAGATTGCGCGCGAAGGCGACACGCCCGTGGCGCTGACTCGCGGCCAGGCCAACATCACGCTGGAACCGGCCGGCCAGCTCGAACTCTCCGGCGCACCGCTGGAAACCATCCACCAGACCTGTCGCGAGGTGAACGAGCACCTCGAGGAAGTGCGCTCGATCGCCGAGGGCATGGGCCTGGGCTTCCTGGGCATGGGCTTCCAGCCCAAATGGCGCCGCGAGGACATGCCGTGGATGCCCAAGGGTCGCTACGAGATCATGCGCAGGTACATGCCCAAGGTCGGCAAGCTCGGCCTGGACATGATGACGCGCACCTGCACGGTGCAGGTCAACCTCGACTTCGACAGCGAGGCGGACATGGTGAAGAAGTTCCGCACCAGCCTCGCCCTGCAGCCGGTCGCCACCGCGCTGTTCGCCGATTCGCCGTTCACGGATGGCCGTCCAAACGGCTATCTGTCGTACCGCTCCCACGTGTGGGAGGACACCGACCCCGACCGTACCGGGATGCTCGACTTCGTCTTCGAGGACGACTTCGGCTACGAACGCTACGTCGACTACATGCTCGACGTGCCGATGTACTTCAGCGAGCAGAACGGCCGCTACGTCGATCTGGCCGGCCAGGACTTCAAGCGCTTCCTGAAAGGCGAGCTGCCGGCCCTGCCGGGCGTGCGCGCCACGCTGAAAGACTGGGCCGACCATCTCACCACCGCCTTCCCCGAGGTGCGTCTCAAGCAATACCTGGAAATGCGCGGCGCCGACGGCGGCCCCTGGAAGCGGCTGTGCGCGCTGCCCGCGCTGTGGGTCGGCCTGCTCTACGACGATGATGCGCTCGATGCGGCGTGGCGCCTGGTGCGCGACTTCACCCGCGAGGAGCGCCATGCGCTGCGCGACGGCGTGCCGAAACATGCGCTCAAGCTGCCCTTCCGCGGCGGCAGCGTGCGCGACCTTACCCGCGAGGCGCTGAAGATCGCCGCCCACGGCCTCGAACGCCGCGCCCGCCGCAACGCCCGCGGCGAGGACGAGCGCATCTTCCTCGCCCCACTCCTCGAGATCGTCGAGACCGGCAAGACGCCGGCCGAGGACAAGCTCGAACGCTTCCACGGCCCCTGGCAGGGCAGCGTCGATCCGGTGTTCCGCGAGTTCGCGTACTGAGCGCGCCTCAGAGCAAGGGCCGTTGCCCACCGTCACGATCGCGCGCCACCTCGGCACGGCGGATCATCTGCTGCACTTCCGGCACGGCATGGACCGGCACCAGCTCGACCTCCGGATGCGCCTGGGCGAACACGCGGAATATTTCGTCCGCGAACGCCTGCCCTATGGCGTTGATGCCACTGAAGTCGAGCATCACGTGGCGGAACCTGTCCACCCGTTGCATCAGGCGCTTGGCCTGTGAACGCGAGATCAGGTTTTCATCGCCCACCTGGGCCAAACGGACCGGAACCACGGTCTTCGCAAAGGTGTACTCGTCCGGTCCACTGGAGTATTCATCGAACACCTGCTTGGTGGTCCGCGTGGATGCCGTGGATATTTCCATGAAGACAACGGTGCCCTTGCGCGACATGTCGTCGACGTCGAACAGTACATCCTCGTCCTGTTCTTCGTCGTGTGAGAACACCAGCCCCCCGGATGCGATCCGGAAGCGGTCGAACATGCGCGAAGTGAAAAACACCCCTTCGCCCGAATGATTTTTCGGGTCCGTGGTGAATTTGCCCTTGGACAGTTCCAACAGTGCCAGTCGCTCGTCCGGCAGCTCGAGCGCACGCGCGACCTTGCGGAAGATGCCGATTCCATCATCGGCGATCGCCAGCGACAGGCGCCCGTCTCGCAGATCCATGCGCACTTCCACGTGCATGGCTTCGGAATGTTCGATGGCGTTGTTGATCATTTCCGTTGCGCCATGGTGCGCAATGTCCAGGACATTGCGCGGTACGTCACGCAGCAACGGTGACAATTGGCCCGACCAGAGGATGTCCTCGGCCAGCCCTGCCCGCGGGTAACGCTGCTGGAACCGGCGATTGCGGCCCAGCGTGTAGATGGGGCGCGTCGTCCCCTGCTTTTGCAGATAGCCGTCCGCCACAAGCCTGCGGACCTGGATGCTGACCCGTGCACTCGACAAACCAAGTTGCGCCGCCACCATGCCGACCAGATCGCGCGGGTGCATGGCGACCGCCTGAAGCAAGGCAGCATCGATTTCATGGGAACGACTGGGACGAGCCATGTCCTGATTCTAAAACTATTCTTCCATATTTACTAGTTATTCTTACGGCATTTAAAAATAAAGAGCCGGTTTGCGCCGGCTCTCGGGCATCAGCGGTCATGCGTCCCGGGTACCGCCGCTTTGAGCCCGCGGTTTTCCAGCATCGGCTCGATGTCCGGCTTGCGGCCGCGCCAGTCCTCGTAGAGTTTTTCCAGTTCCACCGTATTGCCGCGCGAGAGGATCATGGCGCGGAAGCGGTCGCCGTTGGCGCGGGTGAGGCCGCCGTGCTCCTCGAACCACGCGAAGGCGTCGTCGGCCAGCATCTGCGTCCACAGGTAGGCGTAGTAGCCGGCGGCATAGCCGTTGCCCCAGATGTGCTGGAAATAGCTCGAACGGTAGCGCGGCGGCACGTAGGGCAGGTCCACGCCGTCCTTCTTCAGCGCGGCGAGCTCGAAGGCATCGGCGTCCTGCTTGCCGGCCGAGGCGGGCAGGCTGTGCCATTCCATGTCGAGCAGGGCGGCGGCGACCAGCTCGGTCATGTCGTAGCCCTTGTTGAAGGTCTTGGCCTGCTTGATCTTGGCCACCAGCGCGTCCGGCATCGGCGCACCGGTGCGGTAGTGCTTCGCGTAGTGGGCGAAGATCGCCGGGTCGGTGGCCCAGTGTTCGTTGAACTGCGAGGGAAACTCGACGAAATCGCGCGCGGTGTTGGCGCCGGAGAGGCTGGGATAGCGCGCGTCGGCGAAGATGCCGTGCAGGGCGTGGCCGAACTCGTGGAACATGGTGATCACGTCGTCGAACGACAGCAGCGCCGGCTCGCCCGGCGCCGGCTTGGGGAAATTGGCGACGTTGTAGACCACCGGCCGGGTGCCGAGCAGGTGCGACTGCTCGACCAGGTTGCTCATCCAGGCACCGCCGTTCTTGTTGTCGCGCTTGAAGTAGTCGACATAGAACAGCGCGAGCGAACGGCCGTCCTTGTCGAACACCTCGAACACGCGCATGTCCGGATGCCAGACGGGGATGTCCTTGCGCTCCTTGAAGGTGAGCCCGTAGAGCTGATTGGCGGCGTAGAACACGCCGTTCTCGAGCACGTTGTCGAGCTCGAAGTAGGGTTTGATCTGGCTTTCGTCCAGATCGTACTTGGCCTTGCGCACCTGCTCGGCATAGTGCTGCCAGTCCCAGGCGGCGAGCTTGAAGCCGCCGTGCTGGCGGTCGATCAGCGCCTGGATGTCGGCCGCCTCGCGGCGTGCCCGCGCCGTCGCCGCCGGCGCCAGACGCTGCATGAAGCCGAGCGCGTTGGCCGGCGTTTTGGCCATCTGGTCGTCGAGCTTCCACGCCGCGTAGCTGGCAAAGCCGAGCAGCTTGGCGCGTTCGGCGCGGATCCTGGCCAGCTCCTCGATGGTGGCGCGGGTATCGTTGGCGTCACCCTGCTCGGCGCGGTTCCACGAGGCCTTGAACAGCGCCTCGCGGGTGGTGCGATCGGCAAGGTCGGCAAGCGCCGGCTGCTGGGTGGTGTTCTGCAGCGTCAACACCCACTTGCCGTCAAGGCCGCGCTCCTTGGCCGCCTGCGCGGCGGCGGCGCGATCGGCGGCGGAGAGCCCGGCGAGCTTGCGTTCGTCGTCCACCACCAGCGCGCCGTTGCGGGTCGCGGCGAGCAGCTTGTTGGTGAACTGCGTGCTCAGCGTGGATTCCTGCTGATTGAGCGCCTTCAGCCTGGCCTGGTCGGCCGCCGACAGCTTGGCGCCGTTGTGCACGAAGTCGCGATAGGTGACCTCGAGCAGGCGCCGCGATTCGGGGTCGAGCGCAAGGCGGTCGCGCTGCTGGTAGATCGCCTCGATGCGCGCGAACAGCTTGGCGTCGAGATAGATCGCATCCTGATGTGCGGCGAGCCTGGGCGCCTCGATTTCCTGCACCTTCTGCAGCGCGTCGTTGGTGTTGGCGCCGGTGACGGCATCGAAGGCCAGCATCACGCGCTTGAGCAGCGCGCCGGACTTTTCCAGCGGCACCAGCGTGTTGTCGAAGGTAGGCGGCGCCGGATCGTCGGCGATCGCGCGCACCTCGGCCAATTGCTGGCGCATGCCTTCCTCCAGCGCGGGCTGGTAGTCGGTGTCCTTGATGCGGTCGAACGGCGGCGCCTGGAACGGCAGCGTGCTCTCGTGGGCGAAGGGATTGTCGGCGGTCATGGCGGTGGATGCGGCGGTCGCTGCCGCCTGCGCGGGTGCCGGCGCCCCCTGGGCGGCGGGCAGGGCGGCGACGGCAAGGACGGCGGCGATGGCAAGCGCGAGCGTGCGCAGTTGCATGGGATTTCCTCGCTACGGACGAAACGGATGACGGGACTTTACCGGTCCTGGCCGGTCCGCAAAGCCCTGCCGAAGGTCATGCCGGGCGCAGGTCGTGCAAGCGCCAGCGGGTACCGATCAGAAGGTTGAGCCGGTGCCTGAGCACCTGCATCGGCAGCTGCGTGGTCACCTCCATTTCGATATGCAGATCGACCACCTGGGCCTTGACCTCGGCCTGCGGATCGGTCGCGCCCAGCGCCTCGTCGACGGCATCGGGGTCGGGCTGCAGCGCGCGCCAGCGCTCAAACAGCGCGGGTGTGCGCAGCGCCTCCTCTACGGCGGCGGCGAGCTCCCCCGGCCCCACTCCGTCGAAGGAAAGCGCGGGTATCGGGCCGCGCGCGTGGCGCAGGTCGTCGATGGTGATGAAGTAGCGATTGCGCATGGCATGCCTCCGGGAAATGGGCGAAATGGCGCGGCGCCGGCGCGGCCGACGCGGATCAGGCGCGCATAATACGCGTCCCGTTCCGTGTCGATGCCCCCATGTTCCAGAGCACACCCCTGCCGGTGGCGGACAAACCCGCCGCCTATGCCGCACTGGTCCAGCAGGCCCGCGGCCTGTTGGCCGGCGAGCCCGATCTCATCGCCAACGCGGCCAATTTCAGCGCGCTGGTCTACCACGCGTTGCCCGACCTCAACTGGGCGGGCTTTTACTTCTACGACGGTCGCGAGCTGGTGGTCGGGCCGTTCCAGGGCAAGCCGGCCTGCGTGCGCATCGCGCTCGGCCGCGGCGTGTGCGGCACCGCGGCGCAGACCCGCCAAACCCAGTTGGTGCGCGACGTCCACGCCTTCCCCGGCCACATCGCCTGCGACGCCGCCTCGCAGTCGGAAATCGTGGTGCCGCTGGTGCGCGCCGACGGCTCGCTGCTCGGCGTGTGGGACGTGGACAGCCCGCGCGTGGCGCGCTTCGACGAGGACGACCGCGCCGGCATGGAAGCCCTGTGCGCGGTGTTCATGGCGCAGGTGGGCTAGCGTCGTCGCCGAGCAGCGCGAGCACCGCCTGGCGCGCCTCCGCCACGCCTTCGCCGGTGTGCGCGGAAAACACCTGCGGATGCGCCGTGAAGCCATCCGCCGCGAACTGCCGCCGCAGCGCCGCAAGCGCCTGCGCGGCCTGGCTGCGCGAGAGCTTGTCGGCCTTGGTCAGCAGCACGTGGCAGGGCAGGCCGGCGGCGGCGCAGAAGGCCAGCATGGTGCGGTCGAAGTCCTTGAGCGGATGACGGATGTCGATGAGCAGCACCACGCCGCGCAGGCTGCGGCGGCGGCGCAGATAGGCGTCGATCTCGCGCCGCCAGTGCTCGCGCAGCGCGACCGGCACGCTGGCATAGCCATAACCGGGCAGGTCGACGAGGCGCGCGCCCGCACCGGCCGCATCCGGCAGCTCGAACACCACCATCTGCTGGGTACGCCCCGGCGTGCGCGAGGTGCGCGCCAGCCCCCGGCGCCCGGTGAGCGCATTGAGCGCGCTGGACTTGCCCGCGTTCGAGCGGCCGGCGAAGGCCACCTCGGCGCCCGCGTCGGGCGGCAGCTGGGCAAGGCGGTGGGCGGCCAGCACGAAGCGTGCGAGCTCTAGGCGGTGAGGCATGGCATGGTTTGACCTGGGTCGGGCGGCACGGGGATAATTCGGCGGTTTCCCGCCGGTGCGGCCGGTGGCGCATCGAAAGACCTTATTCTCGGAGACAAGTGTATGAGCTTTTCGCGCGCCGGTTTCCGGTCTGTCGCCCTCGGCGTCGTCGCCGCCCTGATTTTCGCCTGGCAAGGCCCGCTGGCCGCGCAGGACACCGCCAAGCCCGGGCAGGAAGCCACGCCCGCCAGCGGCTCGAGCACGCAGACGGCCGGCCAGCCGGCGAGCGAGCCGGCACCCGCGGGCAACGCCACCGCGGCCGCCGCGCCCGGCAAACCCGGCGACGCCGCCGCCGGGCAGGGCAAGGCCGCCGCCTGCGGCGCCTGTCACGGCATGGACGGCAATTCCAGCGATCCGCAGTATCCCAAGCTCGCCGGCCAGCACGAGGACTACATCGTCCGCCAGCTGACCAACTTCAAGGCCAACAAGCGGCAGAACCCGATCATGCTGGGCATGGCCACGCCGCTGTCCGAGCAGGACATGCACGACATCGGCGCCTATTTCGCCAGCAAGCAGTCGCTGCCCGGCGTGGCCGATGCCGCGCTGGTCGAACGCGGCCAGCAGCTGTTCCGCGAGGGCGACCCCGAACTCGGCGTGCCCGCCTGCATGGCCTGCCATGGCATCGCCGGACGCGGCAATCCCGGCGCCAAGTATCCGCAGCTCACCAGCCAGCACGCGCAGTACGTGCAGGCCAAGCTCAAGGATTGGCACGACGGCGTGACCTGGAGCGACGACGCGCTCGCGCAGATCATGCCGACCATCGCCAAGAAGCTTTCCGAGGCGGACATCGCCGCGGTGGCTAGCTACATCGAGGGCCTGCATCCGGCCGACGCCGCGCAACCCGCGGCACGGTGAGCCCTGGACCGGACCGCGCTGCCGTTGCGCGGTGCGGCCGGTTTTTTGCCAGACATTCCTTAACGCATTTCGAGGTCGAGCCATGTTCAAGCGCCTGCCGGTGCTGTGCACCCTGCTGATCGCCCTGGTCGGCTGCGGCGGACAGGAAGACCGTGCGGCCGGCGAACAGCGCGCACCGGCGGCCTCCACCGCCACCGCGCCGGCCACCACGGCGCCGACGCCGGCCGCCGCCTCGAGTGGCACGCCGGCCGGCAGCGCCTCGGCCGCGCCGGTCGCGTCCGCCCCGGCGGCGGCCACGAGTGCGCCGGCCAGCGCCGCCAGCACGCCCGCGGCGAATGCCGCGGACGAGGGCCGCTGGGTCGAGGGTCGCGATTATTTTCGCATCGAGCCGCAACAGCCCAAGGTCACCGGCACCGACAAGATCGAGGTGGTCGAGGTGTTCTCGTTCGGCTGCCCCGCCTGCAATGCCTATCACCTGACCGCCGCGCGTCTGGCCAAGTCCCTGCCGTCCGGCGCGGTGATGGTCTATCTGCCGGCCTCGTTCATCCCGCAGGAGAACTGGCCGATGCTGCAGCGCGCCTATCTCACCGCGCAGGCGCTCGGCGTGCCCGACGACAAGGGCATGGACGCCATGTACGACGCGGTGTGGAAGACCCGCGAGCTGACCGCTTACAAGCCGAGCGGCGACGGCCTCCTGCCACAGTCCGAGCTGCCGACCATCGAGGATGCGGCCAAGGTCTACGCCCGCCTTGGCGTCGACCCGAAGGAATTCGTCGCGGTGGCTCATTCGTTTGCGATCAACACCAAGATGAAACGCGCCGATGAGCTGGTGAAAGCCTATGGCGTGGAAGGCACGCCGACCATCGTGATCGACGGCAAGTACCGTTTCTCGCCGATGGCGGTCGGTGCCGAGCAGAGCATCGCGCTGGCCCAGTGGCTGGTCGCCCGGGAAGCGTCCGGCCGCTAAAGCGGCGTCTGGCGAAGGTTCTACCGCGGCTCTTTGCAAAGAGCGCCTCATCCGATGGAGTGTCCGGCATGCCTCGCCCCGTTCGATTGTTGTTCCTGCTCGTCGGCCTGATCACCCTCACCAGCGCCTGCAGCGCCGCCGATACGCCGGCCGCCGCGCCCTATATCGAGGGCAAGGAATACGTCACCCTGCCGGCGCCTCATCGCCGCTACAGCGACGAGGGCAAGGTCGAGGTGGTGGAGGTGTTCTCCTACGGCTGCATCCATTGCGCCCACTTCGCGCCGATCGCCGAGCGTCTCCGCCACGCCTTGCCCAAGGGTGTGGTGTTCAAGCTGGTGCCGGCGCCGTTCAGCGAGGAATGGGTGCCCTACGCCCGCGCCTACTACGCGGCGCGCCGGCTGGGCGTGCTCGAACAGACCCACCTGGCCTTGTTCGCGGAGAAATTCGAGCAGCACTATCCGATCGGTACGCTGGACGAGCTGGCCGATTTCTATGCCCGTCACGGCGTCGATCGCGCGACGTTCCTGCGCATCGCCAATTCCGACGAGGTCACCGCGCAGATCAAGCGCGATTTCGAGCTGATCCAGCACTGGCAGGTGGACTCGACGCCGACCATCGTGGTCGACGGCAAGTACCGCAGCGCCCAGGTGAGGACGCTCGACCAGCTCGCCGCGCTCGCCCAGTGGCTGGCCCAACGCGAGCTGGCCGGGCACTGAGCGGCCGGCGCCGGAGGGGCTTGTCCCGGCCGGTCGCGATCCTTACGTCTGGCTACCCGATCGCCGTCGCCACGCCATGAACGCCCCTGCCGCCGCCCGCCAACGCCTGCGCCTGCTGAGCTGCAACATCCTCGCCGGCGCCAGCGTGCAGCGCTATCACGAATACGTGACCCGCAGCGTGCAGGCGGTATTGCCCGGGCGCAGCAAGCTCGACAACCTCGACCGCCTGGCCGAGGTGCTGCCGCAGTTCGACGTGATCGGCCTGCAGGAGGCCGACGCCGGCAGCCTGCGCTCGGGTTTCCTCAACCAGACCCGTTACCTCGCCGAGGCCGCGGGGCTGCCGTTCTGGAGCCACCAGCCGAACCGGCCGATGGCACGGCTGGCGCATTCGGCCAACGGGCTCATCAGCCGGCTGCCGCCGCACGCCGTGCACGACTACCCGCTGCCCAGCCGCATTCCCGGCCGCGGCGCGCTGCTGGTGCGCTACGGCGCGGACAAGACGGCGCTGGCGGTGATGATCGCCCACCTCTCGCTGAGCGCCCCGGCGCGCGCCAGGCAGCTGCAATTCATCGCCGAAGTGCTGAGCGACTACCCGCATGCCGTGCTGATGGGCGACCTCAACACCGACCCGGGCAGCCGCGAGATGCAGATCCTCTTCCGGCACAGCCCGCTGGTGCCGCCGGCCCAGCCGGTGCCGACCTTCCCCAGCTGGAAGCCGCGCCGCGCGCTGGACCACATCCTCGTTTCGCCGGCGCTTGAGATCGAGCGCAGCTGGACCCTGCCGCAGGCGTTTTCCGACCATCTGCCGCTGGCCGCCGAAATCAGCGTGCCGGCCGGGCTGCTGCCTGCCGCGCCGCAGGCCTCGTCATGAGCCGGCGCCTGCGGCCCTGGCTGCTGCTCGCGCTGGTGGCGATCGGCACCGCCTGGCTGCGCTACGGCTGGATCGAACCCAGCGCGATCGCGCACCGCTGCGAGGCCGCGCCGGCCACGCCGGACTGCCTGCTGCGCGGCTGGGTGGTGCGGGGTTTCCTGGACTACGGCTACGGTTACGCCGCCCTTCTCGCCGCCGCACTCGCCCTGTGGCGCCGCCGTCCCTGGCTGGCCTGGCTCGCCGCGGCGCTCGGCGTCTTCGCGCTCGAACTCTACTGTGCGGAAGCCGGCGCGCTGGCGCTATTGCTCGGCTGCGTGCTGCTGGTGCGCGCGGCCGCCCAGGACCAGCGGCAGCGCGAGGGCCAGGTTGAGGCCCAGCCATAGCCAGGTCACCGGATCCTGACCGCGCTCCTGCGCCACCACCAGCGCGGCGAACAACACGCCCGCGGCGGCCAGCAGACGCTGCTCCGGCAGCGCTGCGCGTCGCGCGCCGTGGCCGGCGAGCAGGGCGTATCCCACCGCCACCGGCATGAAGGCGCCCAGCGGGAAATCCCGATAACGGCCGTCGGCGGCAAGCAGCAGGTCGAACCAGGCCAGGGCGAACAGCGCGGCGGTGTACCAGAGCGCGGGCAGCGGCCGCGGCGGCCGGCCGGTCACCTGCTCGGCCAGCGCGCGCGCCAGCCCCCAGGCGGCGATGAGGGCGAGCAGGCAACCGCCGCCGGCCAGCGTCCATTCCAGCCCGTTGCGGCAGGCATAGCTCATCTGCCGCAGCTGCCAGGCCAGGGCGAGCAAGGTGCCCGCGCCGGCCAGCGCCAGCACCGCGCGGTCGCCGCGCCGGCCGCCGATCCCCAGGAACAGCCCCGCCCCCGCCGCGGCGGCGAGCCAGGCCAGCCACCAGCGCGGCTCCTCGGTGACCGGCCCGGTCATCGGGAACTTGGGCCGCGCCTGCACGTCATACAGCCCCCAATAGCCGCCCACGGTGCCCTCCTGGGCGCGTTTCCACGGCTGGTCGAAGGTCTCGATCACGTTGTAGGGCATGTCGACGGTGGCCGCATAGGTGAGGAAGCTGCGCAGGTAGCGCGCCTCGTTGACCAGGCTGGGTCGCGCCGCGCGCCTGGCGCGGCCCGCGCTCGGCCAGCCGGTCTCGCCGATCATCACCGTGCGGCCGGGGAAGGCCCGGCGCATGCGTGCATACACCTCCGCCACGTGACCGACCGCGCGTGACGGCGCCACCGGCTCGTCCTCCCAGTAGGGCAGGATGTGGATGGTGAGGTAGTCCACCGCCTCGGCCATCTGCGGATAGCGCAGCCAGTCCTCCCAGACGTCGGCGTAGGTCACCGGCACGCCGGCAGGCAGCGCGGCGCGGACCTGGCGCACGTAGCCGGCCAGCGTTTCGGGGGCGAGCTCCCCGCGCAGCAGCACCTCGTTGCCGACGATCACCCCGCGCAGCGCCTCGGGATGGGCCCGCGCGGTGGCGATGCCGCGGGCGATCTCGGCGGCGTTCTCGTCCGCCCGGCGCCCGAGCCAGATGCCCATCAGCACGCGCATGCCGTGACGCGCGGCGATGGCGGGCACGGCGTCGAGCCCGTAGGCCTGCGAATAGGTACGCACGCAATCGAAACGCTGCGAGAGCACGCGCAGGTCGGCGTCGATGCGCGCCGGGCTCACGAAGGCGTGCGGATCGTAGGGCGTCTCGCCGGGCAGCCGGAACGGCGCGTAGGACACACAGGCGATGCGTCCGGAGGGCGCATCCGGCAGCGCGACCGGCCGGCCCAGCTGCCACCACCACAGCGCGCCCAGCACGACCAGCAGCGCGAGCAGGCCGCGGGCCGGCCAAGGGGAACGCAACGGAAACGGGGCGGCAGGCATGCGGCGTTTCGAGGGCGCGGAACGGGCGCGTGAGCTTAGCAGGCGGGTGGCCTGGCACCGCTTAACCACGCGCTCAGGCGCTTTGCGGCAAGCTTGTCGGCCGCCCTCGCCCGCCTTCATCCGCCAAGTCGATTCGACCCGTGTCCCTCCAGTCCGCCCGTCTTGCCCTACGCCCATCGCCCGCCGCGAAGATCCGATGGCCCCTGCGTCTCGTCCTCGGCCTTGGCCTGGTGCTGCTCACGGGTGTCGCGCAGGCCGCCGACGCGGCGACGGCCGCACAGCGCGAGGCGTTTCGCCAAGCCTGGGCCGCGGCCCAGCAGGGCGGCGAGGGCTGGCGCGCCTGGGATGCGCAGCTGGCCGGCTATCCGCTCTATCCATACCTGGAGGCGGCCGCGCTCAGCCACGATCTGCGCCAGCTCGACCGCGCGCGGGTGGAGGATTACCTGCGTCGCTATCCCGATGCCATTCCGGCCGCCGACCTGCGCCGCGATTTCCTGCTGGAACTGGCGCGCCGGCAGGACTGGGACGGTTTTCTCGCCCTCTACCGGCCGGGACTGGGCGATGCGCTCGCCTGCCATGCGCTGAGGGCACGCCTGGCCCGCGGCGGTACGCTCGATTTCGACCGCGATCTGGCCGCGCTGTGGGAAAAGCCGGCGCTGCCCGACGCCTGCGACGACGTGCTCGCCGCCGCCCATGCGCAGGGCCTGCTCACAACCACGCGGCTGTGGGCACGCATCGACACCGCGCTTGCCGCGGGCCAGGGCGGCACCGTCGCCGCGCTCGCCGCCTGGCTGCCGGCCGACCAGGCGCCGGCGGCGCAGCATCTGGCCCTGGCACTGCGCGATCCGGCCAACGCCGTGCGCGACGCCGCCACGTGGCCCGACGCCCCGCGCGAACGCCAGGCGGCCGCGCTCGCGGTGCAGCGGCTGGCGCGGCGGCGGCCGGCCGATGCCGCGGCCGCCTGGCAGGCCCTGCAGCCGCGGCTGCGCTTCGATGCGGCCGAAATCGCCGCGATCGAATATGCGCTCGCGCTCTATCAGGCCACCGATTTCGACGAACGCGCGCTCGAGCGGCTGGCCGCGTTGCCGGCCGCGGCGCAGACACCGCTCAGCCGCGCCTGGCGGGCACGCGTGGCGCTGGCCCGGCTGGACTGGCCGGCGGTGCTCGCGGCGATCGCGGCGATGCCTGCCGAACAGCAGGACGATGCCGAATGGCGCTATTTCCGCGCCCGCGCCGCCGAGGCGCTGGGTCAATCAGCGCAGGCCCGGACGCTGTATGCCGCACTCGCCGCCGAGCCGGGCTATTTCGGCTTTCTCGCCGCCGACCGGCTGGGCACGGGCTACGCGCTGTGTCCGCTCGAGCCGCCGCACGATCCGGCCCGCGAGCAGGCGCTGGCGAACGATCCCGGGCTGGTGCGGGCGTTCGAACTCTACGCCGTCGGCCTGCCGCGCCTGGCGCGGCGCGAATGGGCGCGCGCGCTCGAGGGTGCCGACGCGGACACGCTCGCGCTCGCCGCCGAGCTGGCCTTCCGCCAGGGCTGGTACGACCGTGCGATCTACGTGTTCAGCCACGGTCCGGGGCTGCGCTACTACGACCGTCGCTTTCCGCTGGCCGAGGAGGACGGCCTGCCGGCGCAGGCCGATCAGGCGGGCATCGAGCCGGCCTTCGCCTATGCGATCGCCCGCGCCGAGAGCGCCTGGACCGTCGATGCCCGCTCCGGCGCCGACGCCCGCGGGCTGATGCAGCTGCTGCCGACCACCGCCGCCCAGGTCGCGCGGCGGCACGGGCTGGACTGGCAGGGCGGCGATTCGCTGTACGACCCGGCGGTGAACGTCGCCCTCGGCACGCGCTACCTCGCCGAGCTCGCCGGGCGCTTCGGCGGCGCGCCGTGGCTGACCGCGGCGGCCTACAACGCCGGTCCGGACAAGGTGCAGCAATGGCTGGACGCCCGCGGCGCGCTGCCGCCGGACGTCTTCATCGCCACCATCCCCTATGCCGAGACGCGCGAGTACGTGGCGCGGGTGCTGGCCTTCAGCGTGATCTACGACTGGCGCCTGCATGGCGCGCCGCTGCCCATGAGCGCGCGCCTGCAGCCGCCCGGCCAGGCCGCCCCGGCCGCGACGCGCCGGCCGGTGAGCTGCGCCGCCGCTCCCGCGCCGGCCGAACTGGAGACGCGCTGAGCGGCCTTCTCAGGGCGTGGCCACCGCGGTGCGGGCGTTTTTTAGCAGCTCCTGCAGCTTGAGATAGACGCCGTTGGTCCAGCCGAAGCCGATCACGTTCTCGCTGTAGCCGGCGGTGATCTGCACCTGCGCGCTGCCGGTGACCATGTCGTACTTCTCCCGGATGGTGCCGTCCGCGGCCAGGCCGCGATCCACGGTGGCGGCGAACTTGGCGGCGAGCCGACGCGCATCGTCGTGGAAGCCATAGGCCTCGAGCCCGGCGATCGCCAGCCAGTGGGTCGGCGCCCAGCCGAACGGTTCGTCCCATTGCGCGCCGCTCGGGCGCGTGCTCATCGACAGGCCGCCCTTGCGCTCGAACAGCGCCAGCTGGCGCTGCACCGCCCGGGCCTGCTCGGCCGAGGCCACCCCGGCCCACAGCGGATAGAAGGTGTTGAGGTAGGGGTCGGGGTTGGCGCGACGGGCGACGAAGTCGTAGTCGCAGTAGCGGCCGAGCGCGGGCTGCCACAGATAACGGTCGATCGCCGCCTTGCGCGCGGCGGCGGCCTGCTCGAAACGCTGCGCGTCCGCGACCTTGCCCAGGCGCAGGGCGAAATCGTGCAGGTCGCGCTCGTAGCGGTACAGCAGGCTGTTGAGATCCACCGGCGCGTAGTGGTGGGTAAGCCCGGCGTAGGGCCCGAAGTGGAAGTTGGTGTCGAAGCCCGACTCGCGCATCGCGCGGTCGCCGCGATAGAAATCCGCGCGCAGGCGATGGCCGTCCTGCCAGGCCTGCAGACAGATGGTCGAGGCGCGCACGTCGCAACTGCGGGTGGCCAGCTGCGCGGCCTCGGCCGCGTCCGGATGCTCGGGCGCGGCGATCAGGTAACCCGGGTCCTGCTCGGGATGGGCGAGCGCCCAGGCGATCACGCCGCGGTAGTAGCTGGCGTCTTTCATCTCCGGCACCGGCCCGGCGCCGAAGTCGAAATAGCGCGCGAGGCCGGTGTCGCCGGCGCGGTGCTCGGGTCGCGTCCAGGTGGCGTAGTCGCGCAGCACCAGCGGATAGGCACGGGCCAGCCAGGCGCTGGCTTCGCCGGCATCCTTGAAGCTCGCCGGATCGTCCAGCACCGCGCGGATCATCGCGGTGAGGAACGGCGGCTGCGAACGGGTGAGGTAATAGGTGCGGTTGGCGTTCAGCACCGCGCCGTAGTGCTCGACCTCGAACAGGAAGTTCTCCACCATGCCACGCGCCAGCGCCTCGCGATGATCGGCAATGAGGCCGAGCACGATGAAGTAGCTGTCCCAACCGTACATCTCGTTGAAGCGCCCGCCGGGCACCACGTACGGTTGCGGCAGGTAGAGCAGGCCCGGCGGCAAGCGGCTGGCATCGAGCTCGCCCAGCCGGGTGATCGCGGGCAGCGTGCGCACGTCGACGCGGCAGCGCTGCACGGCGCGGGTCAGCACGTCCGGCTGCGGCACACCGGCGGGCAGGTACAAGACCGGCGTGCCGTCGAGCTTGGGATCGGCGAGCGAGGCGCAGTCGTCCATCGAACGCGTGAGGGTGTCCCACGCCTGGTCGATGTAGGCGCGGGTCCGCGCCGGATCGGGCGTGGCGGCCGCCGCCGCGGCGGCGAGGACGAGAGCGGACAGCAGCACGGCGAGACGCTTGGACAGGGACATGGGACTTATGGCCCGGTGAAGGGATCGGACGGGTAGCATCCCCACATCGCGGCCGGCAGGCAATCCTCGGCGCCCGGGCGGTCCGACGCGCATGGCACAATCGGCTGCATGCAGAGCTATCTCGTCGGCGGCGCGGTCCGCGACAAGCGCCTCGGCCGCGCGGGCGGCGATCGCGACCACGTCGTCGTCGGCGCCACCGCCGAGGAGATGCTCGCGCGCGGCTTCCGGCCGGTCGGGCGCGATTTTCCGGTGTTCCTGCATCCGCAGACCGGCGAGGAGTACGCCCTGGCGCGCACCGAGCGCAAGAGCGGGCACGGCTATCACGGCTTCGTCTTCCATGCCGATCCCGGGGTGACGCTGGAGCAGGACCTCGCCCGCCGCGACCTCACCATCAACGCCATGGCCGAGGACGAGCACGGCCGGCTGATCGATCCCTTCGGCGGCGCGCGCGATCTCGAGGCGCGCGTGCTGCGCCACGTTTCCCCGGCCTTCGCCGAGGACCCGGTGCGCCTCTTGCGCGTCGCCCGCTTCGCCGCGCGCTTCGCCCCGCTGGGCTTCACCGTCGCTGACGAGACGATGGCACTGATGCGCGAGATGGTGAACGCGGGCGAAGTCGACCATCTGGTGCCCGAGCGGGTGTGGCAGGAAACCCGCAAGGCGCTCGCCGAGCCGCGCCCCTCGGCCTTCCTGCGCCTGCTGCGCGAGACCGGCGCACTCGCGGTGCTGTTCCCCGAGATCGATGCGCTCTACGGCGTGCCGCAGAGTGCGCACTACCATCCGGAGATCGACACCGGCATACACGTGGAAATGGTGCTGGATGCCGCCGCCGAGCTCGCGCCGGGCGACGACCGGGTCGGCTTCTGCGCGCTCACCCACGACCTCGGCAAGGCGCTCACGCCGAAGGCCGAATGGCCGCGCCACATCGGCCACGAACGCCGCGGCCTCGCCCCGCTGCGCGCGCTCGCCGCGCGACTCAAGGTGCCGGCCGAACATGCCGCGCTCGCCGAGCTCGTCTGCCGCGAACACCTGAACGCGCATCGCGCATTCGAGCTGCGCGCCGCCACCTTGCTCAGGCTGCTGATCGCCCTCGATGCGCTGCGCCGGCCGGCGCGGCTGGAACCGTTCCTCGCCGCCTGCGCCGCCGACAAGCGCGGTCGCCTCGGCCACGCGCAGGACGACTATCCGCAGGCCGACTACCTGCGCGCCGCACGCGAGGCCGCCGCCGGCATCACCGCCGCGCCGTTCGTGGCGCGGGGCCTGGCCGGCCCGGCGATCGGCCAGGCGATGACGAAGGCGCGCATCGCGGCGCTGCGCGCGCTCAAGGCGGCGTGGCCTCCGGCGGGCTGAAGAACGCACGCCTTTCAGCGGCCGACCAGCCGCTCCACACCGGCCAGCACATGTCCCAGCGGCGTGCGCAGCAGGACCAGCGCGAGGGCGATGCCGGCGGCATCGGCGAGCACGTCGAGCGCATCGGCGTCGCGCGGCGGATCGAGCCACTGCGCGAGCTCGATGAAGACGCCGAAGAGCAGACAACCGAGCGCGGCGAGTCGGCGGGCACGCAGGCCCGGATACACGTTGCCCCACCAACCGCTGAGCACGGCGAAGGTGAACGCGTGCAGCAGCTTGTCGCCCGCGGGCACGGCGAGGGTGACGCCCGGATCCGGGCGCAGCGCCATCCACAGGGTGAAGAGCATCAGCGCGACGCCGATCCCCGTCCACAGCGGACACCAGCGCAACGGCGGCGCGACCGACGACCGGTGGACCGACCTCACAGGCGCGCGCGCCGGTCCGCGGCGAGGAGTTCGTCGGGCAGGGCGAGTTCGAGGCCGCGCGCGAACAGCATCGCCTGGAAGCGCTCGCCCATCTGCCCGGGCAGGGTCAGGCGCTTGACTTCCTGGGCGAGGCCCAGCCGCCGGACCTCATCCTCGCTGGCCGACCAGGCCTGCTCGAACGCTTCCGGCAAGCCGTGGGCGAGCAGGAACGCGCTTTGCGGCACGTAGGCAAGTAGCTCGAAACCGGCGCCGTGGCCGGCTTCGGCCAGGGCGGTGAAGTCCACCGAGGCGGTGAGGTCGTTGAGACCGGGCAGGAAGAACGGGTCGGCATGCGCGCGATGGCGATAGTGCGCCATCAGCGTGCCGTCGCGCCGCTCGGGCAGATAGTACTCGCGGCGCGGATAGCCGTAGTCGACGAACAGCAGCAGCCCGGCCTCCAGCGTGCCGGCCACCGCCTCGAGCCAGTACGGCAGCTGCGGCAGGATCTCCGAGCGGTAGCCGTCGGCGAACGGCGCTTCCAGGTCGCGCTCGACGCGCCGCACCGCCGAGCGCACCAGCGCATCGGCAGGCAGGTCGCGGCGCACGAAGGCGCCGTGCTCGTCGAGCGCGACGTGTTCCTCGTACACCTCGCCCTGCGCGATCGCAAAGCGCGTGGCCGGCAGGGCGTCGATCACCTCGTTGGCGAACAGCACGCCGCGCCACGGCGAGCGCGGCGGCCGGTCCAGCCATTGCACGCGGGTGGCGAGAGCCGACGGCAGCGCCGACCGCAGGCGCTCGCGCTGTCGTTCGCGCAGGTCGGCGCTGGGTTCGAGGATGAGATAACGCCGCGGCGGCGTGCCGCCTGCCGCCAGCGCACGCAGCGCGGTCTCGGCAAAGGCGCCGCTGCCGCCGCCGAGTTCGAGGACGTCCGCCTGCGCGCCGAGCGCGGCCAGGGCCGGGCGCATCGCCTCGGCCACGCAGCGGGCGAAGAGTTCGCCGAGCTCGGGCGCGGTGATGAAATCGCCAGCCGGGCCGAACTTGGTCTTGCCCGCGCTGTAGTAGCCCAGCCCCGGCGCATACAGGCAGCGCTCCATGTAACTGGAAAACGGCAGCGGGCCGTGCGCGGCGATCATCTCGCGCAGCAGCGCGGCCAGGCGCTCGGCATGCGCGTGCTCCTCGGCACTGGGGGCGGGCAACGGACTGGACATCGCCTGTGCGTAGCGGGAAAGCCACAAGCATAGCCGCAAGCCCGCGCATTTTTCGCCGCGGGCCTGGTGCCATGGACGTCTAGAAGTCTTTCTGCACGCTGAGATAGACGCCCCTTCGCGGACCGTACTGCGGGGCGCCGACGCCGACGCCGCTGCCGTCGCGCAGCTCGTAGCTGCGGTCGAGCGCATTGATCAGCGCCAGCTGGGTATGCAGCTTGCCGGTGGCCGCGAAGCTGAAGTCGTGCGAGAGGCTCAAGTCGAGCTGGAAGTAGTACGGCAGCGAGGCGCCGTTGGGCACGCCGCCATCCCTGCGCATGCCACTGCCGAAAAGGTAGTTGGCGCCGATGCGCGTGGCCGCGTCCAGCGCGTAGCTGATGCCGCCGGAGGAGGTCAGCTTCTGGTCGTGGTCCAGATGGATGTCGTGATCGGCGATGTAGGCGAGCTCTTCCGGTGCGAAGTTGTACTGCCCGGTGATCACGCGCCGGCCCATCGCCCGCCCGTAGGCCAGGTTGAAATAGGTGCTGATCGGGCCCGCGGCGTAATTGGCGGTGAACTCCACGCCGCGGATGTGGCCTTCGGCATAGTTGAAGGTGGAATACACCAGCGCCGCGCCGAACTGGCCTTCGTCCTGCAGGCGGCGGACCTTGCGGTAATAGGCGTCAAGGCCCAGGGTCAACGGGCCGAGCTGCTGCTGCACGCCGGCGTCGAAGTAGTCGCTGCGTTCGGCCAGCGGCGTGTTGCTGCCGTTGTCGGGCAGCGCGTTGGTGGTGCCGTCGAACTTGTGGATCGCGGTGGTGGTGATCGCCTCCGTCGCCGGCGGCGTGAAGTAACGCGCGTAGCCGGCATGCAGCGTGGTGCTGTCGGTGGCCTGGTAGACCGCGCCCAGTCGGGTGCTCAGCTGGCTTTCGTGCCGGAAGGCCGAATAGACGTCGCCGCGCAGCCCGTAGTTCAGCGTCAGCCGGTCGCCTAAGCTCCATTCGTCCTGCACGTAGGCCGAGCCGGTGCGGGCGATGAGCCGGTTGCGGTCGACGATGCCGATCGGCACGGTGCTCGTCTGCCTGCCCTCGCCGTCGGCGGGGAAAACCTGGGCATCGGTGCGGCTGGGCGCGCTCTCGAAGCTGCCGTAGAAACCGTAGCGCAGGGTGTGCGTATCGCCCAGCGGCGTGGCGAAGTCGGCTTGCAGCGTACTCGCGCGGCTGCTGCGCGAGATCGCGCCGGCGATGCCGTTGAACATCAGGTCGCCGATGGGATCGGGGGTGAAGTCGAGGCTGGAATAACGTTGGCCCAGCGATACCTGGTAGTCGGTGGCGCCGAGCTTGCCCTGCAGGCTGAGCGCACCGAAGCGGGTCTGCTCGTGCTGGCGTTCGTTGAGCCGGGACGAATCGAAATCGGTCTGGTCCAGATACTGGAAGGCGGGCGTCTGGCCGGGCCGGTTCGGGATCTCGAAGCGGTTATTGGCCATGCCGAACAACAGGCTCAGCCGGGTGTCGTTGTCGATCAGGTAGGAGAGCTTGCCGAACGCCTTGACCTGGTTGGTGTGGTCGTGGTCGGGCTTGCGGCTGGCGGTCGGGTTCTCGATGCCGACGTCGTTTTCGAGATAGTTGGCGGTCAGGAACCAGCTCCAGCGATCCGCGCTGCCCCACAGCGAGGCATTCGGGTTGAGCGTGCCGAACGAGCCGCCGGTGACGCCCGCGCTGCCGCCGTTGCCGAGCGCGTGGCCGTCGCGGGTGGCGATGTCCACCACCGCCGCGGTGCGCAGCCCGTACTGGGCCGGCAGGGCGCCGTCCAGCAGCTTGACGCTGCGGATGGTGCGCGCGTCCAGGGTCTGGCCGAAGCCGGAGATCGACTCGGGGATGATCACGCCATCAATGCGGTACTGCAGGTTGGCGTGGTCGCCGCGCACGTGCACGCCGCCATAGGAATCCTGCACCACGCCGGGCGCCTGCAGCAGCACCTGGTTGAGCGGTGTCGAGTCGCCGAGCGGCATGCGTGCGATCGCCTCGCGATCGATCACATACTGGCTGGAGCCGGTGTCGGGCGAGAGTGCGTTGCGCGCCTGGTCCAGTGCCGCGCTGACGTCGACCGCGTCGAGCTCCTTCACCGGCTTGGCATCCTGCGGCGCGGGCGGAGTGGCCGTGCCGGCGAGCGTGGCGGCAGTGGCGGACAGGCCGGCGAGGGCCAGCGCAAGGGCAAGCGGACGGGGCATCGGTACAGGCTCGAAGCGCGGGTATTGATACAATATAACATCCACCGGCGCGGCGTTGTCCAGCATCGGCAGGCCTTTTCAACGCGCCTTGCGCCGGCCCTGATCGCGCGTTCACCCGCGCTTGCCGACACTGCGGCACGGCCCGCCCGGCCGACCGTCGAAGCTGCCTCGAGGAACCGCCATGTCGAACGATCGTCTACCCGCCCTGCCGCCGGCCCAGGAAGGTCACCGCATCGCCCAGGCGCTGTTGGACCTCGCCGGCCAGGTCCCGCCCAGTCGCGAGCGGCCGCGCACCCATCCGCATGCCGCGGCCCAGCGCCTGATCCACCGTGCCGCGCGACGGGCCGCGCTCACCTCGGGTTCCTTGTCGCTGCCGCCCGGCGTGATCGGCTGGCTCACCGTGCTGCCGGAAATCACCGCGATCTGGCGCATCCAGGCGCAGCTGGTGAGCGACCTGGCCGCGCTGTACGGCAAGCACGCCGAGCTCGGGCGCGAGCAGATGCTCTGGTGCCTGTTCCGGCATACCGCCGCGCAGGCGTTCCGCGACCTGGTGGTGCGCATGGGCGACCGCCTGCTGTTCCGCCGCGTGTCGCTGGGCGTGCTGCAGCAACTCCTGACGCGACTGGGCAAGCATCTGTCACGCCGCGCGCTCGGGCGCGGCGGCGCGCGCTGGCTGCCGGTGATCGGTGCGCTGGGCGTGGGTGCCTACGCCTATTACGACACCCAGCAGGTCGGCGCCACCGCGCTCGCCATGCTCGAAGGCGGATTCAGCCAGGAAGACGGCGAAGCGGCGCCGCGCGTCTCGCGCGCGATTCCGGCGCAACGGCAGGAGAGCGACGCGCAGCGGTGACGTGCCCTGCCGCTTGCGGCAAGCTCATGGCCTCGCCTCCGTGCAAAGGCCAATCGAAGATGGCGTCCCTTTCCTCCCGCCCGGTCGTCCTGGTCACCGGAGCCGCGCGCCGGATCGGCGCCGGCATCGCCCGCACCCTGCATGCGGCCGGCTACGACCTCGTCCTGCACCATCGCGCCTCGAGCGCCGAGGCCGCCACGCTCGCCGCCGCGCTCACCGCCGCGCGTCCCGACAGCGTGCTGACCGTACAGGCCGACCTTGCCGACGGCGCGCGGCTGCCCGCCCTGGTCGATGCCGCGCTCGACCGTTTCGGGCGGCTGGACGGCCTGGTCAACAACGCGTCGAACTTCGCCCCGACGCCGCTGGGCACGATCACCCCCGCCGACTGGGAAGCGCTGACCGCGGTCAACGCGCGCGCGCCGCTGCTGTTGAGCCAGGCCGCGGCGCCGGCGCTCGCCGCGCGGCAGGGCGCGATCGTCAACCTGCTCGACCTGTATGCCGAGCACCCGCTCGCCGGCCATGCGGTGTACTGCATGGCCAAGGGGGCGCAGGTCACGCTGACCCGTGCCCTCGCGCTGGAACTTGCGCCGCAGGTGCGGGTGAACGGCGTCGCCCCGGGGGCGATTCTCTGGCCCGATGGCGGCAAGGGCGAGGCCGCGCGCGCGGCGATCCTCGCCCGCACGCCGCTCGGGCGACTGGGCCGGGTCGAGGACATCGCCGCCGCCGTGCTGTGGCTGTTGCGCGACGCCGCGTTCGTCACCGGCGAGATCGTGCACGTGGACGGCGGACGTACGCTTTAGCGCGTGAGCGCATCGTCCGCGTCGTCGTCCAGGCTCACCGGCGTCAGCGGCTCGCACGCCTGCGCAAACGCCGCCCAGCGCTCGGCCAGGCTGCGGTCGTCGTCCGGCAGCCGCAGCTGCGGCGCGATCTCGGCCAGCGGGCGCAGCACGAAGGCGTGCGCGAGCTCCGGCCGCGGTGCCATCCGGATGCGGCCGTCGTCGCCGACCCAGGCCAGCAGATCGATGTCGAGGGTGCGGTCGGCATAGCGCGGACCGTCGCGGCGGCGGCCCAGGCGATCTTCCAGGCCGTGCAGCCAGGCGTCGAGCTCAGCGGGCGCGAGATCGCTGTCGAGGGCCACCGCGAGGTTGATGAAATCCGGCCCGTCGAAGCCGACCGCACGACTGCGGTAGGCCGGCGAGACGACGAGCGGCCCGAACCGCTCGCGCAGCGCCGCGAGCGCCGCGCGCAGGTGCCGGCGCGGCTCCACGTTCGAGCCCAGGCTCAGGTAGGCGCGCGCCATCGTCAGCCCGGCCGCACGCCGCGTTCGATCCGCACGCCGACCGCGCGCGATCCACGCACCGCGCCCGGCTTGGAAAGTTTCAGCCGCACCCAGGCCACGCCGAATTCCTCGCGGATCAGCGCCGCGCAGCGCTCGGCCAGGGTTTCCACCAGCTGGAACTCGCTGCCGCCGACGTAGGCGATCAGGCGCTTGGCCACCGCCTTGTAATCCAGGGTATCGGCAATGGCGTCGCTCGCCGCCGGCACGCGGTTGTCGAAGGCCATCTCGATGTCGAAGGCGAGCGGCTGGCGGATGCGCCGCTCCCAGTCGTAGATGCCGATCACCGCGTCGATGCGCAGGTCTTCGATGAATACGATGTCCATGCCGGCCAAGTCTAGGGAGCGCGCCGCGTCCTGTCGCGTGCCACCGGTGACGCCTCGCGCCGTTTGCGCAGGATGCGCGCCGCCCGGCCGCTGGCGCTTGCGCTATCTTGGCCGTTTTTGGCCACGAAGCCCGCATGTCCACGCCGTCACCATCGCCCGGTGCGTCCCGCCGCCGCGCGGCGCTCGCCTTCATCTACGTCACCGTGCTGTTGGACATGCTGGCCTTCGGCATCGTCATCCCGGTGCTGCCGCATCTCGTCGCCCAGCTCGCCGGCGGCGGCGTGGCGCGGGCGGCGTGGTGGGTGGGCGTGTTCTCCACCGTGTTCGCGCTGGTGCAGTTCCTGTGCTCGCCGCTACAAGGCGCGTTGGCCGACCGCTACGGCCGGCGCCCGGTGATCCTGATCTCCAACCTGGGCCTGGCCTTGAACTTCGTGGTGCTGGCGACCGCGCCGACGCTGTGGCTGCTGTTCGTCGCGCGCGTGGTGCTCGGCGCGACCGCGGCGAGCTTCACCACCGCCAACGCCTACATCGCCGACATCACGCCGCCGGAACGGCGCGCGGCGGCCTTCGGGCTGCTGGGCAGCGCCTTCGGTGCCGGCTTCATCATCGGTCCGGGCCTGGGCGGCCTGCTCGGCGAGCTCTCGCTGCGGCTGCCGTTCTGGGTCGCCGGCGCACTGGCCTTCGTCAATTTCCTCTATGGCCTGTGCGTGCTGCCCGAATCGCTGCCGCGCGAACGACGCACCGCGCGACTGGAGCTGCACATGGCCCATCCGCTCGGCGCGCTGACGCTGCTGCGGCGCTATCCGCCGGTGCTGCGGCTGGCGGTGGTGCTGTTCCTGGTCTACCTGGCCAATTACGCGCTGCAGGCCACCTTCGTGCTCTACGCCGACTATCGCTACGGCTGGGGTCCGCAGGCGGTGGGCTACGTGCTGATGCTGGTCGGCGCCTGCGACGGCGCCGCGCAGGCGCTGCTCACCGGCCGTCTGAGCCTGCGCCTGGGCGAACGGCGACTGCTGCTGTGGAGCATGCTCGCCGGCATCGCCGCCTTCCTGCTGATGGGCCTGGCCGACCGCGGCTGGCTGTTCCTGACGGCGGTGCCGCTGATGGCGCTGTGGGGGCTGGCCAACCCGCCGCTGCAGTCGCTGATGACGCACGAGGTCGATCCGAGCGAGCAGGGCCGCCTGCAGGGCGCGCTGACCAGCCTCGGCAGCCTGGCCGGCATCTTCGGCCCGTTCCTGTTCGCCGAAGTGTTCGCCCTGGCGGTGGCGCCGGCATCGCCGCTCGAAGTGCCCGGATTGCCGTTCGTGCTCGCCGCGCTGCTGCTCGCCATCGGCACCGTGCTGGCCGTGCGGGCGAGCCGCGACCTGCACGGCGGTGCGGGCGGCGCGGCGTATCATGCGGACCCGGTACCCCCCTCCGACCGGAGCATCCCATGACCCTCTCGATGTATCAGGCTTCCGTGCCCGTCTTCATCCGTGCGCTGGGCAACCTGCGCCACGTGCTCGCCAAGGGCGAGGCGCATGCCAAGGCGCGACAGGTCAGCGACGAGGTGATGCTGGCCACCCGGCTGGTGCCGGACATGTTTCCCCTGGTCCGACAGGTGCAGATCGCCACCGACATGGCCAAGGGCGGCGCCGCGCGGCTGGCCGGCGGCGAACCGCCCACCTTCGCCGATGACGAGACCACGTTCGCCGCGCTGTATGACCGCATCGAGCGCACCACCGAGCATCTTCGGTCCTATCGCGCCGAGCAGATCGACGGCAGCGAGGAACGCGCCATCACGCTCAAGACCCGCCACGGCGAGATGCACTTCAAAGGCCGGGACTACCTGCTGGATTTCGTCATTCCCAACCTGTTTTTCCACTGCACCACCACCTACGCGATCCTGCGCGGGATCGGCGTCGAGCTCGGCAAGCGCGATTTTCTGGGACCGCTCGGCCATGGCTGAACGCGACCGCGCCCGGGCATGTGCACCGGCCGCGCATGCCGGTCGATGCGCGGCGCCCGGGGCGAGGCCATGAAAGACAGGCGCCGGCTGGCTTGGTGGACGCTGGTGATCGCGCTGCTCGTCGTGCTCGCGGTGGGCACCTATCAGGCGCTGCATCACGAGGAACGGCGGCCGGTGCAAAGCGGCGCCCCGGCCGCGCCCTAGCTTAAGGCGCGCATCGGCCATCCGGCCCATGCGCCGGGGATCGCCCAGGCCATGCCGCAGCGCCAGCCGGCCAGTGCCGTGGGTCGCTTGCCTTCAGTGCCGGCGCCGGGCGCGGGTGGCGGCCGCCTTCTTCGCCGCCGCCGAACGGCCGGCCGCGCCCTTGGTCCTGGCCGCCTTCTTGGCAGCTGCCGAACGGCTGGCTGCGGGGCGCTTGGCCGCGCTCTTGTGCGCCTGACTCGACAGCGCCCGCTTGGACACCGCGGCGCGGCCTTCGCGCTTGAGCGCGCCGGTGGTCGCCCGCGAGCGCTTCGGATCCGGCTTGTGCGGATGCTCGCCGGCGGCCTGGTCGCGAGCGGCGCGTTTGCGCGTGGCCTTGCTCGCGGTTTTCTTCGCCGGCACCTTGACGCCGGCGCGGCGGGCCTTGGACAGGCCGATCGCGATCGCCTGCTTGGTCGAACGGACACCGTGCTTGCCTTCGCGCACGTGCTCGATCTCCTCGCGGACGAATTCGCCGGCCTGGGTGCTGGGCGCCTTGCCCTCGCGTTTGTCGCGGGCGGCGGCCTGGCGGGTACGTTTCTCGGACATGGCAGCGACCTCGAAATGCGCGGCATCGCGCCGACGCTTCGCCGCCACGCTCACACGGCAGGCGTCGAGATGCGGTCAAGCACCACGCGGCCTGCACGCGCAGCGGCGCAGGCTGCAGCGATGCCCGAACGCTCCTTCCCGCAGCGCATGCGTCAGGCGGCCCGCCGATGAGCGTGCGCATCGGCATCTCCGGCTGGCGCTATGCGCCGTGGCGCGGGCGTTTCTATCCTGAAGACCTGCCACAGCGGCTGGAGCTGCACTACGCCGCGCGGCATTTCTCCAGCATCGAACTCAACGGCTCGTTCTACGCGCTGCAGCGCCCGGAAAGCTACCGGCGCTGGTATGCGGACACGCCACGCGGTTTCGTCTTCGCGGTCAAGGCGCCGCGGTTCATCACCCACATCCGGCGCCTGCGCGAAGTCGACGGGCCGCTGGCCAACTTCTTCGCCTCCGGCGTGCTGGCGCTGGGTGAAAAGCTCGGCCCGGTGCTGTGGCAGCTGCCGCCTTCGCTGGCCTACGACGCCGCGTCGATCGAGCATTTCCTGGCCGCCCTGCCGCGCGACAGCCGCCAGGCGCAGGCGCTCGCCCGCCGGCACGAGCCGCGCATGACGCCCGAGCGCACCTGGTTGGCGGTATCCGCCAACCATCGCCTGCGCCATGCGCTGGAGATCCGCCACCCGAGCTTTGCCTGCGCCGGCTTCATCGCCCAGCTGCGCCGGCATCGGGTGGCGCTGGTGGTGGCCGACACCGCCGGCCGCTGGCCGCTGCTGGAAGACGTCACCGCCGGCTTCATGTATCTGCGTCTGCATGGCGACAAGGAGCTCTACGCCAGCGGCTACGACGATGCCGCACTGGACGAGTGGGCGCGCCGCATCCGCGCCTGGCAGCGCGGCGGTCAGCCCGGCGATGCGCGCACGGTGAGCGACGCGGCGCCGCCGAAGCGGCGTTCCCGCGACGTCTACTGCTATTTCGACAACGACACCAAGGTCCGCGCGCCGTTCGACGCCAGGCGCCTGGCCGAACGCCTGCGGGAGAGGCCGGCACGCTGAGGCGATCGTGGTGGCTGGGGATGCGCCCCCTTGCGCACGCGCGACGCGGACCGCATCTGCAAGGGCCCGTCCCGAACGATGGCAGCCATGTCCGAACGACACCTCCAAAGGCGCGTGCACGGCGTCGAGACCGCCGACGGCGCCGGTGTGCGCCTGAAACGCATCATCGGCCAGAGCGCGCTGGACAGCCTCGACCCGTTCCTGCTGCTCGATGAGTTCCGTTCCGACCGCCCGGACGACTACCTCGCCGGGTTCCCCGAGCATCCGCATCGCGGCTTCGAGACGGTCACCTACATGCTCGCCGGCCATATGCGTCACGGCGACAACCACGGCCATCGCGGCGACTTGGGCCCGGGCAGCGTGCAGTGGATGACCGCCGGTCGCGGCATCGTGCACTCGGAGATGCCGCAGCAGGAAGCCGGCCTGCTGTGGGGTTTCCAGCTGTGGGTGAACCTGCCGGCCCGCGACAAGCTGACCGCGCCGCGTTACCAGGACATCCCCGCCGAGCACATCCCGCACGTGGAGCCGGCGCCGGGCGTGACGGTGCGCGTGATCGCCGGGACCTTCGGCGACGCCGTCGGGCCGGCCCTGGGCATCGCCACCGCGCCGGTCTATCTGGACGTCGCGCTGGGTGCCGGTACGCGCCTGGACGTGCCGCTGCCCGCCACGCACAACGCCTTCGTCTATCTCTTCGACGGCACGACGGTCGCCGTCGGCGGCGAACCCCTGCGGCACGGCGAGCTGGGCGTGCTTTCCGCCGGCACGCGGGTCGCGCTGGCCGCAGCGGCATCGCCGGTGCGGCTGCTGGTGGTCGCCGGCCGGCCGCTCGGCGAGCCGGTCGCGCGCTACGGCCCCTTCGTGATGAACACGCCGGCGGAAATCCGCGAGGCGATCGCCGACTTGCGCGCGGGTCGTTTCTGAAGGCCTTCAGCGGCTGCCGAGCAGCAACCCGGCCAGATAGTGCCGCTGCAGCGCCATGAAGAGCGCGAGCGCGGGCAGCACGGTGACCGCGGAACCGGCCATCATGAGCTCGGTGTCCTGCGCGTGTTCGCGCGCGAGCGAGGCCAGCCCCACCGGCAGCGTGTAGTGCTCCTGGCCGGTCAGCACGATCAGCGGCCACATGAAATCGTTCCAGGCGGCCAGGAAGGTCAGCACCGCCAGCGTCGCCATCGCCGGCTTGAGCAGCGGCAGCACGATGGCGACGAAGATGCGCCACTCGCCGGCGCCGTCGATGCGCGCGGCCTCGATCAGTTCGACGGGCACGGCGCGGGCGAACTGCCGCACCAGATAGATGCCGAAGGCACTGGCCAGCGCCGGCACGACCACGCCGGCGTAGCTGTTCACCCAGCCCAGCGCCTTGAGTTCCAGGAACAGGGGCAGCATGGTCACCTGCGCGGGAATCGCCAGCGCGGCCAGCACGCCGCGGAAGAGCACGCGGCGCCCCGGGAAATCGAGCCGGGCGAAGGCGTAGCCGGCGGCGAGATTGCAGCCCAGCGAAAGCAGGGTGATGGCGGCGGACACGCCGAGGCTGTTGGCGAGGTAGCGGCCCATGCCGGCGCGGGCGAACAGCGCGCGGTAGTTGTCCAGCGTCGGCGCCGGCGGCCAGGGCGACGCTCCCGCCCCGGCCGTGCCGGCCGGCAGCAGGGATACCACCAGCATCCAGCCCAGGGGGAACAGCGCGACCAGCGCGCCGCCGAGCAGGAGGCCGTTGACCAGCACCCGGGCCAGGCGCGGACTCACGATTCCCCCGCGCGCCGGAACAGCGCGAGCAGGCTGGTGGTCGCCGCCAGGGTCAGCGCGAACAGCACGAAGGCCACCGCCGAGCCCACGCCCAGGTTCCACCACTGGAAGCCCTCCTGATACATGAGGTAGAGCACGCTGACCGTACTTTGCAGCGGGCCGCCCTCGGTGATCACGTAAGGCTCGGCAAAAAGCTGAAAATAGCCGGCCACGGTGAGGATGGTCACCATGCTCAGGGTCGGCAGCAGCGCCGGCAGGGTGATGTGCCAGAACCGCCGCAGCGGCCCTGCGCCGTCCAGCCGCGCGGCCTCGTAGAGTTCCGGCGCGATGCCCTGCAGGCCGGCGAGCAAGATGATCATGTTGTAGCCGAAGTTCTTCCACACCGCGAACAGGATGATGGTCGGCATCGCCCAGTGCGGATCGCCGAGCCAGTCCACCACCGGCAGCCCGAGCCGGGCGAGCCAGGCGTCGACGAGGCCCTCGCGGGCGTTGAAGAGATAGCGCCAGACCACCGCCATCGCCACCAGCGTAGTCACCACCGGCGCGAACAGCGCGGTGCGGAAGAAGGCCTTCGCCCGCGCCAGCGGCGAGTCGAGCAGCAAAGCGGCGCCGAGCGAGACGGCCATCGACAGCGGCACGCCGACGAGCACGAAATAGACGGTGTGGCCGAGCGCCGACCAGAACAGCGGTCGCCGGAGCAGATCCAGATAGTTGTGCAGGCCGACGAAACGCAGCTGGTGCCAGTCGGCCAGCGCGTAGAGGTCGTAATCGGTCAGGCTGAGCAGCAGCGCACCGAGCACCGGCAACAGGAAGAACACGCCGAGCACCAGCCCCGCCGGGGCGAGGAACAGCCATGCCGCGCGATGCGTGTTCATCGCCGTGCCGTCCGCTTGAGAAGCCAGCGCCGCTTGGCCAGGATGCGGTCCACCCGGCGGTCGAGCTCGGCGGCGGCCTGATCGACATCGTATTCGCCGGCCACGGTCTGCGCGGCGACCAGCTGCATCTCGTTGGCGATGCGCTCCCACTCGGGCACCTGCGGAATCGGCTTGACCCGTTCGAGCTGGGCGAGGAAGGCGCGCGTCTTGGCATCGTCGTGCAGCGCGCCTTCCGCCCATGCGCTGCGCCGCGCCGGCAGGTCGCCGAGCAGCGCGTAGAAGCGCTGCTGCACCTCGGGGCGGGAAAGGTATTCGATCAGCGCCCAGGCACCGCGCTGGTGCGGCGAGCGGGCGAACACCACCAGGCTGGAGCCGCCGGCAAGCCCGCTGCCCGGGCCATCCGCGCCGGGCAGCGTCGCGGTCGCCCAGGCCGACTCGAACGCGGGCGGCAGGCGCTGGCGCAGCTCGCCGATGTTCCACGGGCCGGACAGGTAGAACGCATAGGTGCCGCGCCCGAAGGCCTCCCACGGGTTGCCGGCCTCGACGTTGCTGATCGGCGGCGCCTGGCGCAGACGGAACGTCTCCACATAGAAAGCCAGCGCGCGCCTGAAGCCGGCGCTCCGGAAGTTGCCGTAGCGGTCGCCGTCGCGCAGCAGCGGCTCGGGTTGCTGCAAGGCCAGCGACAGCAACTGCTCGTATTCGTTGGTCGGCAGCAGGATGCCGTAGCGCTGCGCCTCGGGCCGGCTGAGCGCGGCCAGCATGCGCCGCCATTCGGCCCAGTCGCGCGGCGGGTGATCGAAACCGGCCGCGGCGAGCAGATCGCGGCGGTAGAACAGCAGCCGCGTGTCGGCATACCAGGGAATGCCATAGACCCGGCCGGCGACCACGTTGGTGGCCCACAGGCTGGGAAAATAATCCTGCGCCACGACCGTGCGCGTCTGCGCCAGATACGCATCCAGCGGCGCCAGGGCATGCAGCGCGACCCATTCGGCAAGCCAGGTGTTGCCGAGCTGGGCCAGGTCCGGCAGGGTGCCGGCGGCGAAGGCGGTGAGCATCTTCTGGTGCGCCGCCGAATGCGGCAGCCGCTGCAGCTCGACGTGCAGGCCCGGATGCTCACGCTCGAAGTCGGGCAGCAGCATCGCCACCGCCTCGCCCTCGCGGCCGAAGGTCCAGAACTTGATCGTCTCCCCGCGCGGCGGACCGGCGCAGGCGCACAGCCCCGCCAGCACGAAGGCCATCAGCCCCCGCCGCCACCTGCGTGCCCGCCCGCCTCGCTCCGGCATGTCCGCCGCCCGCCCGATCGCTACACCGGCTTCACCGCTGCCCTGCCCGATGCCGAGCGCACCTGGGACCGCAATCAGGGGCGCCCGCTCGAAAGCATGATCTGCACCAGGGCATTGGGCCCCAGCGTCAGGGTGAGCACGCCGTTCGTCAAGCGTCGTCGCTCCGGTACAAGCGCCGTGGCGGCATTGATCTGCGCCACCTGTGCGGGCGTGGGATAACGTGGCCGGCCGAGCCGTTCGTACACCGCCAGCGCGTTGCCATGTTCGGCATCGACGCGTCGAATCACCGCCACTGCATCTGCCGCGAGGCCCGTTACTTCCAGTCGAAAGCGGCGTGTAGCAGCGTCTTCACCCGGATTGACCAGATGCCACAGCACGATGGCCAGGCTGCCATCCGTCCGGCGCGTGACGATGGCATGCGGCGACGGATGGGGCAGACGCTGCTCGCCGAGCTCGTGCAGCAGGGCGAAGGCGTAGTAACTCGGCTTGTCGATGCCGCCGATCGCGCGCAGGCCGAACAGGCCGGCGAACGGCGCGTGGTTGGGACCCTGCTCGTCGATGATGTCGGAGAAGGTCCAGAACGACATCGCATCCACGAGGCCATCGCAGGCGCGCACCGTATCGGCCAGCGCCGGACCGACGTAGATGGTGTCGCGTAGGCCACCCTCGCGCAGCACGTTCCATTCGGTCCACAACAGCGGCAGCCCGGGTCGCGGCGAGGCGGCAATCTGTCGATGCACCTTGGCGACCGCACGACACACGCGATCCTGCGGCGGCACCGGCGTGTCGTCGCCGAACAGATCCTGCTCGCGATCAGAGGCATAGCCGTGAGTGGAGACGAAGTCCACCGGCACATGCTCACGCGCAGCGTGGGCTAGAAAGGCATCGACCCAGGCGGCGGCCGCGGTCGCCGGGCCGCCCACGCGCAGCCGCGCGCTGACCGACTTCAGCGCGCGGGCGGTGTGGTCGTACAGCTCGAAATAACTGCGTTGGCGCGGCGCGCCGACCCAGAAGTCGATGTTGGGTTCGTTCCACACCTCGAAATACCACTGCGCCACCTCATCGCTGCCGTAGCGTTGCAGCAGATGCTCGGCGAAGGCCCGCACCAGCGCGTCCCAGCGCGCGTAGTCCTTGGGCGCGGACACGTTCGGCTTGTACCAGAACGGGTGCAGCGCATCCGGGTTGAACGCGAGCCGGCGCGGCATGAAGCCGATCTCCACCAGCGGCCGCACGCCTTCGGCGAGCAGCCCGTCGTAGACCTGATCGACCAGGGTGAAGTTGTAGACCGGCGCGCCATGTTCGTCTTCGGTATATACGCCGAGATCGTCGTCGAAGATGCCGTGAAAGCGCACGTAGCCCAGCGCGGCCACCCGTTTCACGGCGCGCAGGTCGCGGCGATAGTCCTCACGCAGCGAGAGCACCGCACGGCCTGAACCGAACATGCGTTCCCAGAAATGCGGAAAGGGCCGCGCCGGTTCCCGGGCATCGATGCGTATTGTCTCTTCTTGTCCGGATTGCGCATGCAGCGGCAACGACGACAGCCCCAACACCGCCAGAGTCGCGAGCATTTTCCAGCGAAAGGCGTAAGACAGACTCATGGCGCGGGTGACGCCTGCAACCAGCCGCCGGTGAAGCCGGCGCGCTCCAGGCCCTTGCGCAGATACGGGTTCTTGCGCATTACCCGCCACACCAGGCCGCTGCGCCAGTTCTCGATCATCAGCAGGATCGGTCCCTGGTCGATGCCAAGCTGCACGGTGTCGGCCCAGCCCATGGGCGTCAGCTGGCCGGTGCGCAGCTCGGTGCGCAAATGGAAGCTCGGGTTGAAGGCGTCGACGAAACCGTAGCGGTTGTAGATGTACCGGCCGTAGCGCTGCTTCATCTCCGCGAGCGCCGAGAGCACCAGCGCCGGCTCGAAGACGATCGAGCCGCCCGCGGCGGTCGGCGCCAGGGTGCCGTCGTCGTTGATGTAGTCGAGCCCGGCGCCACGCGCGCTGTAGCCCTCGAAACGACGGACGCCGTCGACGTCCTCGACCACGTAACCGCCCGGCCCGTTGCAGGCGGTGAGCCCCCACACGTTCGCGCCATAGCCGGTCCAGCGGCCGGGGTTGGCGATCGCGTAGTTGCGCTGGCTGCGCACGGCGCGCCGGCTGTTCTCGAAGAAGTCGATGTCGTGGGCCTGTGCCCAGGCATCGCGGATGCCGCGGAAATCCACCCAGATGTGGCTGTACTGATGGCCGAACAGCGGCGCGAAATTGAGCAGGGTCTCGCCGTAGAAAGCGCCCCAGTGCTTGTCGTTGCCGGCGCTCCACGCCTGCCAGGCGTCCGCGCCGACCGGATGCGTGGGCGAGCCTAAGGCGAGCAGATAGACCAGCATGCCTTCGTTGTAGCCGACCCAGTCCACCGGAATGTATTGGCCGCCCGGTGTCCAGCCCATGCTGATGAGCGGCGCGCGCGGCTGCATCCACGGCCAGTCCACCGCACGGTAGATCGCATCGGCGAGTGCGCGGATCTCGCGTTCGGCCGGCGTGTCGCGATCGAAATACGACTGCGCGAACAATACGCCGCCGAGCAGCAGGGCCGTGTCCACGCTGGACAACTCGACGAAGCGCGCGAAACGCCGGCCGCTGCGCATGTCCAGGAAGTGGTAGTAGAAGCCGTGATAGCCCGTGGCATCGTCCTCGCTCGCGTTCTGCGGCGCATTCTTGAAAAAACGCAGCGTGGCGAGCGTGCGCTCGGCCGCCTGTTCGCGGCTGACGTAGCCGCGTTCGGCGCCGATGCCGTAGGCGGTGAGGCCGAAGCCGACGGCGGCGATGCTGGCGAACGACTCGCCGGGGAAGTGATCGGGCACCAGGCCGGTCTTGGGGTCGGCACTCGCCCAGAACCAGTCGAATGTGCGCCGTTCCAGCTCGTCGACCAGCGCCCGTTGCGAGGGCGTGGCTTCCTCGTAGCGCAAGAGCGGCGGCTCCCCCGCGGACGCGGGCGGCACCGCGAGCACGAGCAGCATCAGCAGGACGCCGCCGAGGCGGGCGATGGCATCACGAAGCAGAGTGGGCATGGGGTATTCCCGTGGTTACGTCACGCGGCGGGCGCGCGGCTCGTCAGGCGGCCTGTGCGGCGGCGGCACAATGGCGGGCGATGAAGGCCTCGTGCGGCGGCATCGCCGCCACGCAGCTGGCGATGACCTCCTCCACGTGCGCGATGAAGGCCTGGAGCTCGGCCTCGGGCACCTGGTCGACCAGCGGATGATAGGCGCGCGGCATCAGTCCCTGGCCCAGCATCACCTCGACCCAGCTCGGCTCGGCGAACATCTCCTCGGCATGGCGATAGAAGCGACCGCTGTCGTGGAACAGGGCGATGTTGTCGGCCAGCTCGATCGGGATGTCCATGTACCGGCAGGCGCGCCAGAACGGCTCGGCGCGATCGTTGAGGCGATAGTGCAGGATCAGGAAATCGCGGATGCGATCGAACTCGAACGCCGACTGCGCGTTGTAGCGGTCGATCAGCACCGGGTTGAAATCGCGGCGCGGCCACAGGCTGAGGAGCTTGGCGATGCCCGACTGGATGAGATAGATGCTGGTCGACTCCAACGGTTCCAAAAAGCCGCTGGCCAGCCCCAGCGCGACCACGTTGCGGTTCCAGAACTTCTTGCGTCTTCCGGTCACGAAGCGCAGCAGCCGCGGATCGCCGAGCGGCCTGCCGTCCAGATGGGCGAGCAGCGTGGCGGCGGCCTCGTCGTCGCTCACGTGGGCGCTGGAATACACGTAGCCGTTGCCGGTGCGGTGCTGCAGCGGAATCCGCCACTGCCAGCCGGCGGCGCGCGCGGTCGAGCGCGTGTAGGGCGTGGGCGGGCCGACTTTCTCGCACGGCACCGCCAGCGCGCGGTTGCACGGCAGCCAGTGGCTGAAGTCGTGATACCCGGTGTGCAACGCATCCTCGATCAGAAGACCGCGGAATCCCGAGCAGTCGATGAAGAGGTCAGCGGAGAGCGCCTGGCCATCGGCGAGCACCACCGAGGTGACGAAGCCGCTCTCCGGATCCAGCCTGACCTGGTCGATGCGACCCTCGTGGCGGCGCACGCCGCGCGCCTCGGCATAGCGGCGCAGGTAGCGCGCATACAGGCCGGCATCGAAATGGTAGGCATAGGCGATGTTGGCCAGTGGCGAGCTTGGCGACACGTCACTGGCCGAGGTCATGAACTTGCCGCGCGGCGCCGCCGCGGTGTTGAGCGAATAGGCGCCGATGTCCTTGGCGCGGCCGGCCAGAAACGCCTTGATCCAGTATTGGTGGAAAGGCTGCGAGCCGAGCTCGCGGCCGATGCCGCCGAACCCGTGGACGTAGCTGTCGCCCGGCCGCCCCCAGCCGTTGAACTGGATGCCGAGCTTGAAGGTGCCCTGGGTCTGCCGGACGAATTCGCGCTCGTCGATCTGGAGCAGGTTGTTGAACAACTTGAGGTGGGGCACGGTGGCCTCGCCCACGCCCACAGTGCCGATCTCGTCGGATTCGACCAGCGTGATGCGACAGGCCGTGCCGAGCACGCGGGCGAGAGCCGCCGCCGCCATCCAGCCGGCGGTCCCGCCGCCGACGATGAGGATGCGTTCCAGGTTCGCGGGAATCATCGGATGAGCCCTTGGTAAAAAGACCGGCCGCCCATGCAGGCGGCCGGCGGTACTTTCGATGCGTCTTCGACGTCAGAAGTTGAGCCCCACCTCGAACTTGAAGGTGCGCGGGACGTAGGTGATGTTTCCAGTGGGATTGTACTTGGCTTTGGCATGCGGCTTACCGTTAGCCAACGCATAGTCATAAAGCAGGTCGCTGTAATTGTTGAAGCCGAACACGTTGAGCACGTCGAGGCGGCCGAACAGCGTCACCCCATGGCCGAGATCGAAGTTCTTGGTGGCCTGGAAATCGACGTCGCGATAGCCGAACACCTTGCCACCGATCAGGAACTTGCCATTGCCGCCGGGCGTCACTCCGATAGGTACGCAGGCACTGCCGTTGGGGAAGGTATAACCGTAGCTACCGAAGCATGCCACGGTATTGCCGGGGATGGGCGTGGCCAGGGTCAACTTCAGCGAATACACCGTATTCCATGGGCCATCCATGTTACCGGTGGCGACGAAACGGTGCTTGGACGCGGCATTGGAGGTGATAAAGGGATAATCCTTGATGGTCGCCTCGTCGAATGAATAGTGCTCGTTGATATCGCGGTTCTGCTTGGCGTGGGTAAAGGTGTAGGCGAAGGTCGCCCCCCAGCCCGATTCCTTGGTATAGGGCTTCTCGGCGGAAAGCAGGATCTGCGTGCTGCGGGTTTCGATGCCGTTGTTGCCCAGGATCAGGGGGCCGAAACCGGGCACGCCATTACCCCAGGGCTGACTGTTGTCTTTCCAGAACGAACCGTCCGGATAGCGATTACCCAGGGTGAAGGCAAAGCCATTGCGGTAGAGCACGCGGCTCACCGTGGCATCGGTGTTCCATTCGCCGATCTGGTTGCGCATGCCCAAGCTGTATTGGTCCGAATACGGCGCCTTGAGGCGGTTGTTGAGCAGATCGACCTCGGTGCCTGCGTTACTGGAAGGGCCCAACAAGGCCTGCAGGTTGGGCAGGCCATTGAGCAGGTTCGGATCCCAGTCGTAGCAGGGCGTGGAATCACGCCGGCAAAGCCCCGTAACCGGGTCACGGAAATACACCGTGTATTGCGGCAAGGCCGACTTGGTGGTTTCCAGCTGCAGGTAGTCGTAAAGATCCCGATCATAGGCACGACCGGCACCACCGTGGATCACATGCGCCTCGTCGCCGAACAGGTCATAGGAGAAACCCAGCCGCGGCTGCCATTCACCCTTGTAGGCGTGGCGGTTGTGGCCGTCGCTGATGTAGTCGCCGATGTTGATGCCGCCCTTGGCCAGGCTCTCGGCATAGGTCTGGCCAGGCGCGTTCGGATCCGGGCCATACAACGCCGCCACCACGTTGGCCGGGGTGACGAAATCGGTATACGAGGGCGTGCGCTCGTAATCCCAGCGCACGCCGAGGTTCAGGGTCAACTTGTCGGTGACGTCCCAATCGTCCTGGATGTAGGCGCCGAACTGGTGACTCTTGGTCCGCACTGAGGGTGAAAGCCCCAGTCCCTCGACCGGCTTGGTGAAGAAGGCCTTGTACGGCGTCGGGTCAGGCCCATTGGGGGTCACGTTGTAATAGAACTGCGGGTTGACGTCCGCCGCGTCGGCAGCATGCAGATTGATGAGCTTTTTCTTGAAGCCCATCTTGATCACATGGTCGCCATGCCACTCGAGATTGTTGAAAGTGAAGTCGTCCTGGATCGCAGGGCCATTCTGCCCCTTGTTCTGCGTCGCCAGCGGATTGGCCGCACCGGTCTCGACGATCGACATGTCATCGCTGCCGCGCGGCCAGGTATATACGTAACCGTTGCCATAGTTGATCGCGGTCGGCGCGTTCACCGCGGTCTCGTAAGTGAGCAGCAGTTCGTTGAAATAGAAATCGCCGCTGTGCTGCCAACGCACGGCGAAGCGTTTGTCGTTGTTGACCGTATTAAAGGCTGCCGAGGGTGCCACGGGCCCGCCCAGACCGCCACGCTGTTTTTCTTCACGGATTTGCGCGGTGGCCTCGAAACGATCACGGTCGGTCGGTTCGAAGTCGATCTTGCCGAAGTAAAGATCCTCATGGAACGGCAGATTGGCCGGTCCCAGCTGGGCGGCCACACTGGGCGGCAAATAGGCCGCCCCGGGGGCCGCGTCCGGATTGGGCACGACGGTGATCGGCGTATTGAAGGTCTTCGCCTCATAAGTGACGAAGAAATGCATCATGTCCTTGATGATCGGCCCGCCCAGCGCAAAGCCGTATTCCTTTTCTTCGGATTGCGCCTTGCGGTCGGCGGCCTTCTCCGCCGGCGTCCGCTCGCGGAAGGCGTCGTTGGTATAGCGATAAAAAGTCTCGCCATGAAACTCATTGGTGCCAGACTTGGTCTGCGCGGTCACCGCGGCGGAGGAAATCTGGTCGTATTCGGCCTTGTAGTTGGAGGTAATGACTTTGTATTCGCCGATCGCCAGCTGCGGGAAAGGATTGCCCTGACTGTTGATCTGGCCACTGACGCCGCCCTCCTTGACGTAACTCTTTTGCCCGACGCCGTCGATGTAGACGTTCACCGAGCTGTTGTTGAGCGCGCCGCCACGCAGCGAGGTATTGCCATTGGCGTCCACCGTGAACACCATGCCGGGCACGGTGTCGGCAAACTCCAGGAAGTTGCGCGATACCTGCGGGATGGTCGCGATCTCGCGCTGCGAGACGATCTGCGCGACCTCCGGCGTCTTCACCTCGGTCAGCGTGGTCGCCGTCACCGTGATGCTGCCGAGCGAGGTGGCATTGGCGCTGGCCGGCGCGGCGGACGCTGCCGGCTGCAGGTTCAGGGTGACGGTGGAGGCCACGTTCAAGGTCACCGTGCGTTCGGTGCCCGGGCCCGCGTCGATCTGGTAGGTGCCGGGCGGCAGTCCAGGGATGGCATAGCTGCCATCGGCCGCCGCCCGGGCGCGCCGGACCAGGCCGGTGGCGACATTGCGCGCCGTGATCTCCGCATTGGCCGGCGCCGAGCCGCGCACGGTGGCATTGGCACTCTGCGACCAGGCGACCGTCGGCGCGACGGCCAGGGCGGTGAATGTACCGGCGATGACGCTCGCCAGCAGGCTCTTTCTCAACAACTGGGTCTTGCGCATGGTGCCCCTCCCTCAAGGGTTGGTGATTGATCCAGTGGATGCGGTCGCCGTGGTGGCGCCGCAGCTGCCGCGGACACGCACGCGGCAGGCAGCAAAAAGCGTGTCTTCCGGTACCGCTGCGGGCGGTCCGTCCAGCCGCGCGACCAAGGTCTCGAGCGCGCAGCGCCCCCATTCGGCGATGCGCACCTCCACGGTGGTCAACGGCGGATCCAGATAGCGCGCGATGGGGATGTCGTCGAAACCGGCCAGGCCCATGTCCTGCGGCACGTTCAAGCCGGCCTGGCGCAGGGCGTGCAGACAGCCCAGCGCCATCATGTCGTTGGCGGCGAACACGGCCTGCGGCAGGGTCGGCAGGGCGAGCAGGGCGAGTCCGGCGCGGTAGCCGGAATCCTCGGTGAACTCACCCGGCAACACGCAGGGCGCCGTGCCTGGGGCGAACGCTGCCAGCGCATCGCGATAGCCGGCCTCGCGCTGGCGGGCATCGTAGTTGGCCGCGGGCCCGCCGATGAAAGCGACGGCACTGCCGCGCGCGGCGATCAGGTGCCGGGTCATCGCATAGGCGCCGCCATAATTGTCGAGATTGAGCACGCCATACTCGCCACTCTCCAGGGCGCTGTTGAGCAGCACCACGGGCAAGCCCGCCGGCAGATTGGCCTGCAGGAAGGCGGCGTCGACCCAGGGCGAGAGGATCAGCATGCCGTCGACGCGACCCTGCATGGCCCGCATGGCGAGTGCGGCCTCCTCGACGTCGCCGTGGGAACTGGAAACCAGCAGATGCAGGCCTCGCGGACGGGCGGCGAGATCGATGCCGCGGATCAGTTCGGAGAAAAACTCGCCGTAGAGATCCGGCAGCAGTACGCCGATGGTGTGCGTGCGCCGGGTGATCAGGCTGCGCGCGGCCATGTCCGGCACGTAGCGAAGCTGCGCGGCGATTTGGCGGATGCGCGCGGCGGTCTCGGCGGTGACTCCGCCGTGGCCGTTGAGGGCACGCGACACCGAGGCCACGGACACCCCCGCTTCGCGCGCTACGTCTCTAATCGTCACCATGCCCGTCCCGCCGCCCCTGATCGACGTTTGCGCCCGAACGTAAACGTTTTCATACGCCGCTGTAAAGCTGCAGTGAAGCATCGCCGCCAGGCCCTGGCGGCGGGGCAGTTCGCCCGATCGCTTGCATTGGTGTTAAATTGGGATTAATAAAAAGTTCAATCGGCCGTAATAGGCTCTACCCAGCCACGAAGAAAGACGCTCGACGCCATGCTTGCGCTACTGCCCCTCACCGTTCTCACCGCCTTGGCGGCAACCACCGCCTTCCGGCGCGTGCCGGAAGGTCAGGTCTTTAGCGTCTACCGCGCCGGCAAGCCGCATCGCCTGCTCAAGCCCGGTTTGCACGCGCTGGTGCCGGGGCTGGACCGCGTCGTCCATCGCATCGATCTCAACGGCCGCGTGCTGCCGTTCGCGGCGCCGCTGCCCGAGGCACGGGACGTGCACGGGCGCGTGTACTGGCAGGTCCTGGAGCCGGAACGCGCCGATCCGGTGCTCGATGAGGTGGAACCGTGGATCCGGCGCGGCTTGCTGGAGGCGCTGGAGGCCGAACCGGCGTCGGTGGGCGCCGATCCGCGCGCCCTCGGCAGCCGACTCAAGCAGCGCCTCAACGCCGCGCTGCGCGAACGCGGCATGATGGTCACCCGGGTCGAACTCGACTTCGCCTGAAGCTCCGCCGGCCGCCCTCCGCCGGCCGGCGAATACCGCCGCCTTCGTTACCCGCCCACCGAGACGGCATGACCGACGCCAGCCTCCAAGCCCGCCTCGAAGAGGGCATCCAGGCGCTCGGGCTCACCCTGCCGCCCGAGGCGGTGCCGCGCCTGCTCGCCTATCGCTCGCTGCTGGAACGCTGGAACGGCGCCTACAACCTGACGGCGGTGCGCGATCCGGCCGAGCAGATCACCCGGCACCTGCTCGATTCACTGGCCATCCTGCCCCATGTACGCGGCCGCACGCTGGCCGACCTCGGCACCGGCCCGGGGCTGCCTGGCATTCCGCTGGCGATCGCGGCACCGGGGCGGCAGGTGCTGCTGGTGGATGCTAACGGCAAGAAGGTGCGCTTCCTGCGCGAGGCGATCCGCACGCTCGGGCTGGAAGGGGTGAGCGCGGTGCAATCGCGCGTGGAGGACGTCGAGGGCCGCTTCGACTGCGTCACCGCGCGCGCCTTCGCCAGTCTCGCCGACATGCTGGCCTGGGGCGGCCACCTGCTCGCCGACGACGGCTGCTGGCTGGCGATGAAGGGCCGGCTGCCGGAAGAGGAACTGGCGCAGGTGCCACCGGCCTTCGCGGTGCGCGCGGTACACGCGCTCGACGTGCCCGGACTTGCCGCCCCGCGCCATCTGGTGGTGCTCGGACATGCCGGCCGGGAGACCGGGACGGGCTGCTAAGCTTTAGGCGTTTCCCTATCGCGCCTCACAGGTCCGGACGATCCATGGCCCGCATCATCGCTGTCGCCAACCAGAAGGGTGGCGTCGGCAAGACCACCACCGCGGTCAATCTCGCCGCCGCGCTCGCCGCGGCGAAGCGGCGCGTGCTGCTGGTCGATCTCGATCCGCAGGGCAACGCCACCATGGCTTCGGGCATCGACAAGCGCAGCGCCAAGCCGAACGGCTGCGAGGTGCTGCTGGACGAGGCGCCGATCGAGCGCGCCATCGTCGCCACTGCGGCGCATTACGACCTGCTGCCCGGCAACGGCGACCTCACCGCCGCCGAGATCAAGCTGATGGACGCGCTGGCTCGCGAGAGCCGGCTCAAGGAACAGCTGGCCAAGGTGGCCGACCGCTACGACACCATCCTGATCGACTGCCCGCCTTCGCTGCACCTGCTCACGCTCAATGCGCTGACCGCGGCGGACGGCCTCTTGATCCCGGTGCAGTGCGAATACTTCGCGCTGGAAGGCCTGTCCAGCCTGCTGGAGACGGTCAAGGCGGTGCGCCAGCGGCTGAATCCGAAACTCGCCATCGAGGGGCTGCTGCGCACCATGTACGACGTGCGCAACAACCTCGGCAACGAGGTCTCGGCGCAGCTCACCCAGCATTTCGGCGACCAGGTGCTGCGCTCGATCATCCCGCGCAACGTACGCCTGGCCGAGGCGCCCAGCCACGGTCAGCCGATCCATCTCTACGATCGCAGCTCGCGCGGGGCGATCGCCTACATCGGCCTGGCCGGCGAACTGATCCGTCGCGAGCGCGGCGCGCCCGCCGAACCGGTGCTCGCCGAGACCGACGCCGGCGAGCCGTCCGAGCATCGACAGGAGTGACCATGGCGGCAAAGAAGCGGGGGCTGGGACGGGGACTGGATGCGCTGCTCGGCGGCGAGGCCCCGTCCGCGGCGGGCGAAGCCGAGGGCGAGCTGCGCAGCCTGCCGATCGAACAGATCCGCCCGGGGCGCTACCAGCCGCGCCGGCACTGGAACGAAGAGGCGCTCGAGGAACTCGCCGCCTCGATCCGTGCACAGGGCTTGATCCAGCCGGTGGTGGTGCGCGCGCTCGGCGGCGACGGCTACGAATTGATCGCCGGCGAACGCCGCTGGCGTGCCGCGCAGCGTGCCAGGCTCGCCGAGATCCCGGCGCTGGTCAAGGACGTACCGGAAGCGGCAGTGCCGGCGATGGCGCTGATCGAGAACATCCAGCGCCAGGATCTCACCCCGCTGGAAGAGGCCGATGCGCTGAGGCGCCTGATCGAGGATTTCGGCCTCACCCACCAGCAGGCGGCCGACGCGGTCGGCCGCTCGCGCGCCGCGGTATCCAACCTGCTGCGGCTCACCGAACTGCCCGCGGCGATCAAGAAACTGCTCGACGAAGGCCAGCTGGACATGGGCCACGCGCGCTGCCTGCTGACGCTGGAGGTCGACGTCGCCGTGCCGCTGGCGCGGCAGGCCGCGACCCTCGGCTGGTCGGTGCGCGAGCTGGAGGAAGCCGCCCGCCGCGCGCAATCCGCGCCGCGCGGCAAGAGCAAGCCCGGCGCGCGCGATCCGAACATCGACGCGCTGGAGCGCGAACTCGGCGAACGCTTCGCCACCCGCGTGGAAATCGCCGATGGCCGCGGCGGCCGCGGCAAGCTGGTGATCCACTACCACAGCCACGACGAGCTGGAAGGCATCCTCGGCAAGCTGCGCTGAAGTCCGCGTCGCGCGGGCGTATCCCATCCACCGCCGCGCGGGAAGGGAAGACCGCCACGCATGGATTAAACTGCGTGCCGCCGTCGCGGCACCCGTTTTTCGCCAAGGCTCCGCCATGCCCCAGCTCTCCGTCGTCGTGCCGGTATACAACGAGCGCGACAACATCCCGCCACTGCTCGCCGAGATCACCGCCGCCCTGCGCGGTCGCATCGATTTCGAGATCGTCTATGTCGATGACGATTCCAGCGACGACAGCCGCGCCGTGCTCGCCGCGCAGAAAGCCGTGCATCCGGAACTGCGCGTGCTCCATCATCTGACCCGCAGCGGACAGAGCACGGCGGTGTGGAACGGCGTGCGCGCCGCGCGCTCGCCGTGGATCGCCACCCTCGACGGCGACGGCCAGAACGACCCAGCCGACATCCCCAAGCTGCTCGCCGCCCGCGAGGCCGCGCCGCCGGAGGTCAAGCTCTTCGCCGGCTGGCGCACCACCCGGCGCGACAGCTTCAACAAGCGGCTCTCCTCGAAGATCGCCAATGCGGTGCGCTCGCGCCTGCTCAAGGACGACACGCCGGACACCGGCTGCGGGCTCAAGCTGTTCGAACGCGACACCTTCCTGCTGCTGCCTTATTTCGACCACATGCATCGCTACCTGCCGGCGCTGGTCAAGCGCGCCGGCTTTCGCAGCATGAGCGTGCCGGTCGGCCACCGGCCGCGCACCGCCGGCACTTCCAAGTACGGCATGCTCGACCGCTTGTGGGTGGGGCTGGCCGACCTGCGCGGGGTGGCCTGGCTGATGCGCCGGGCCAAGGTCACCCGCGTCGAGGAGCTCTGATCCCTCCGCGGCGGCGTATGCTGGGCCGTCCTTCCCGCGCGTGGGGCCGCCCATGGGCTTCGCCGTCAAACGCGTCTACGAGCCGGCCGCACCGGACGACGGCTACCGCGTGCTGGTGGACCGGCTGTGGCCGCGCGGCCTGAAGAAGGAACACGCGGCGATCGACCTGTGGGCGAAGGAGCTGGCGCCGTCCACCGTGCTGCGCCAGTGGTTCGGTCACGACCCGGCGCGCTGGGAGGGCTTTCGCCACCGCTACGCCGGCGAGCTGGACGGCGCGGCCGAGTACTGGCGTCCGCTGCTGGCCAGGGCCGCGCACCACCGCGTCACCCTGCTGTATGGCGCACGCGACGAGGCACACAACAACGCGGTCGCGCTGAAGGCCTACCTCGACGATCGGCTCGCCGCCGACGGTGCGGCGTGAACGCGCGCGGCTAGAATGCGCCGCATGCCCAGCCTGCCGATACGCCCCTATGGCGACGCCCGCCCCGTGCTCGGCGCACGCGTCTATGTCGATCCGGCCGCCAGCGTCATCGGCGCGGTGACCCTGGGCGACGACGTCTCGATATGGCCGGGCGCGGTGCTGCGCGGCGACGTCAACTTCATCCGCGTCGGCGCCGCCAGCAACATCCAGGACGGCGCGGTGCTGCACGTCGCCCACGCCGGACCCTACGGGCCGGGCTTTCCCTGCGTGCTCGGTGCGGGCGTCACCGTCGGCCACGGCGCGGTGGTGCATGCCTGTACGGTCGGCGACTACTGCCTGATCGGCATGCACGCGACCGTGCTCGATGGCGCGGTGGTCGGCGACTTCGCGCTGATCGGCGCCGGCGCGGTGGTGCCGCCGGGCAAGCGCGTGGGTGCGCGCGAGCTGTGGCTGGGCAACCCGGCGCGCTGCGTGCGCACGCTCGGCGAAGAGGACATCGAGCGGCTGCGCTATTCAGCCGCGCATTACGTGCGGCTCAAGGATCGCTACCTGGCCGACCGGGGCGCCGCCGAGCGATCGCCCTGAAGATCGCGGCGCTGCCGCCGCCGAAGCCGGGCACTTGAGACTTTCCGACCAGGCACCGGGTGGTCGCGGGGTCCTGCGCTGGGCGGGCGTGGGAGCGCTCGCCGCGCAGGACCTTTTAAGGAAGGTCTGAACAATCCGCCAAACCCCCGTGATTTCCGAGCCTCGAAGGCCGAAATCACGTTAATCCGCTCGGAATTCCGCCTTTTGCCACGCCGCCAGACGGCTTTCCCCGTCCAGCGGGCGCACTTACCCCGCCGCCGGCATCAAGCGCCGGCGCGACATCCACAGGTTCGACAGCGCGAACAGCGTCAGCACCTGTGCCGCGTTCTTCGCGATGCCGCGATAGCGCACCTTCGTATAGCCGAACTGCCGCTTGATCACACGGAACGGATGCTCGACCTTGGCACGGACGCTCGCCTTCAAGCGCTCCAACGCCCTCGCTTCCCGCTGATCGCGCTTGCGCTTCATCGCCTTGATCACCGAAGGCTTCTTCGCGATCAGGAACACCGCATCCACGTCCTGCATCTCCTCGCGCTTCTCGGCACCGATGTAGCCACTGTCGCCGAACACCACGTCTTCCTTGCCGTGCAGCAGCTTGTGCGCCTGCGTCACGTCCGCCACGTTCGCCGCCGTGCATTCCACGTGGTGCACCAGCCCGGAGGCATCGTCCACCCCGATGTGCGCCTTCATCCCGAAGAACCACTGGTTGCCCTTCTTCGTCTGATGCATCGCAGGATCCCGCTCGCCCTCCCGGTTCTTCGTCGAACTCGGTGCATTGATAATCGTCGCGTCCACGATGGTGCCCGAGCGAAGGCTCAGGCCCTTGCGCTGAAGATGCGCATTGACCTGCTTGAAGATCTTTTCGGCCAAGCCGTGCGTCTCCAGCAAGCGCCGGAAGTTCAAGATCGTCGTCTCGTCCGGGATGTCGCCCATGCCACCAATCCGGGCAAAGCGGCGCATCACCGGCGTATCGACCAGCGCCTCTTCCATCGCCGGGTCACTCAAGGCATACCACTGCTGCAGGAAGTGGATCCGAAGCATCGTCGCCAAGGGGTAAGGCTGCCGGCCGGGCCGGCCCAGCTTCGGATAATGCGGCTCGATCAGCGCCAGCAGCGCCTTCCACGGCACGACCTGATCCATCTCGGCAAGGAACACCTCGCGCCGTGTGCGCTTGCGACCGATCAGATCCTCGTTAAGGCGATGCAGCCGCCCGTATCCGCGCTGCGCGTGCCTCGTCCTCGCGAATCACGATCTGCCGCTGCGCATCGAGCTTGCCGCCGAGCAGGGCGAGTGTGAAGTCGGTGCCGTCGACATCGCGCAGCAGACGCAGCTCGCGCGCCGCCTCGTCCAGCTGCAGGGCATTGATCGAGCGCTCCACCTCGGCGGTGGCGGCGGGAAACAGGCGACGCAGTCCCTCGCGCGCCGTCGTGTTGTCCGGATCGAGTTCGCGCACGCTCAGGTAGAACTCGCAGGCATTGCTGCCGGCCGGCGCCACCAGCCGGTGTTCCGCCATCGCCTTGGCGGCGAGGTCGAGCAGGATCGCCAGCCCCTCGTTCGCCGGCGGCGCGGCGCGCCGTTCCATGGCCTGGCGGCCCAGGACGACGGCGATCAGGCCCACGATCGGCACGGCGCAGACAAATACCAGAGCGCGCACGCGCCTGGCAGACCCCGGAAAAGACATCGCAAAGACACCGCTGGCAGCGCCGTTGTGGCGCGGGCGCAAGCTAGAGCCTGCGGATGTCAGCGCGGTGACAGCTCAGGCAAGCGAAGCCGCGACGGGCATCGACGCGCGAAGCATGGCGTAGACCGGATCGGTGGCCGGACGCACGCCGTGCCAGATCGCAAAGGCTTCGGCGGCCTGCTCCACCAGCATGCCGAGCCCGTCGCAGGCCGCCACCCCGGCGCGCGCGGCCCAAGCCAGGAACGGCGCCGCGGCGCTCCCGTAGGAAAGGTCGTAGGCCAGGCCGCCGGCCGCGACCAGCCCCGATGGCAAGGCCAGCGGTTGGCCCAGCACGCCGGCGGCGGTGGCATGGATGACGAGGTCGAACGGCGCGGCCTCAGCGAGCGCCGACCACGGTGCGGCGGCGGCACGCGGATCTTCGAGCCGGGCGACGAGCTCGGCGGCGGCGCGCTCCGTGCGGTTGACGACGAGAAGCTCGGCAAGCCCCGCGTCCAAGAGGTTCCAGGCCACACCACGCGCCGCGCCGCCGGCGCCGAGCAGCAGGGCGCGCCGACCCTCCAGGGTCAGCCGCTGGCGCTCGTGCAGATCGCGCACCAGGCCGGCGCCATCGGTGTTGTGCGCGTGCAGCCCGCCCGCGACGGGCGTGAGCACGTTGGCGACCCCAGCCCGCCGTGCCGCCGGATCGGCCACGTCGGCCAGCGCCAGTGCGGCGGCCTTGTGCGGCAGGGTGACGTTGGCGCCGGCGCCGCCGCGGGCGAAGAAATCCCTCGCGACCTCGGCGAACGCCGCCGGCGCCACCTCGCACCGGTCGTAGCGCAGGGCAAGCCCGCACTGCGCGGCGAAGGCGCGGTGGATGGCCGGCGAGCGCGAATGGCCGACCGGCTGGCCGAACACCACGTAGCGCGGCACGTCCGTCGCGCTCATCGGTCCAGCCCCAGGCGCTTGCGTTCCATCCGGCGCAGGAATTCCTGCATCACCCGCCGGTACAAGTCCTCGCCGAGATAGGCATCCTCGACGCCGGCGTCGATCGACGGGTTGTCGTTCACTTCGATCACCATCGGTTTGCCCTCGACCTGCTTGAGATCCACGCCGTACAGGCCGTCGCCGATCGGCTGGGTGGCCCTGAGCGCGAGCTTGACCACCTCCGCCGGGGCATCGCGCACCGGCACCGTCTCGAAGCCGCCGGACTTGGCCGTGCCCTTGGCGCCGTGGTTGTAGATCTGCCAATGGCCGCGCGACATGTAGTACTTGCAGGCGTACAGCGCCTCGCGGTTGAGCACGCCGATGCGCCAGTCGAACTCGGTGTAGACGAACTCCTGCGCAAGCAGCAGCGCGCTGTGCTGGAACAGTTCCCCGGCGGCCTTCTCCAGCGCCGCGGGGTCCTCCACCTTGACCACGCCGCGCGAGAACGAGCCGTCGGGAATCTTGAGCACCAGCGGAAAGCCCAGCCGCTCGGCGATCTCGGGCAGGCCCTTGGCGTCGTCGCGGTAGAGGATCTCGGTGCGCGGCACGGCGAGTTTGCGCGCGACCATGAGGTCGTTGAGGAAGATCTTGTTGGTGCAGCGCAGGATCGAGCTCGGGTCGTCGATCACCACCATGCCCTCGCGCTCGGCGCGGTGGGCGAAGCGGTAGGTGTGGTTGTCACTGGCCGTGGTCTCGCGGATGAACAGGCCATCGTATTCGGCCAGGCGCGGATAGTCGTGCTTGCCGATCGTGTCGACCTCGATGCCGAGCTCGCGGCCGGCGGCGACGAAGGCCTTGAGCGCCTTCTTGTTCGACGGCGGCATCGCCTCGTTGGGGTCGACCAGCATGGCCAGCTCGTAGCGGTAGCGCTTGCGTGCACGCGGCCGGCGCCAGAGCTTGCGCGAGAAGGCATCCAGCGCGGCGGCGAAGGCGTCCTCCTGCGCATCGTCCAGGGTGTGCAGGCCGACCGGGCGGATGGAAGCCACCTGCCAGACCCGCTCGCGCTCGAACTCGATGCGCAGCAGCGGGCAGGGGAACATCTCGAACACCTGCCGCGCCAGGTCCTGCAGGGCGGGATAGGCGGTCTGGCCGAAATAGACCAGAATGCCGAAATCGGTGGTGTCGCGGCCGCCGGCGGGCAGGAAGTGGGTGAGTTTCTGGTTGAGGTCCTCGATGTCCAGGCCGTACAGCGAGCGCCGGCGCAGATCGTTGACCGTGCGCACCGAGGGCATCACCCGGTGGCCGCGCGCCTCGGCCAGCAGCGAGACGTAGTAGCCGGTGCCCAGGTACTTGTAGTTGCGGCACAGGTTGATGACCTGCGTGCGTTCCTCGTCGGCGACCACCGGCTCGCGCAGGTAATCCATCGCGCTCATCACGTCCACGGAGGGGTAATAGGCACTCCAGTCGGAGGCTTTCTCGACGACGACGACGAGGCGGGTCATGGCACCTTGGGAAGGAAATCGCTTGCGGCGGCGCTCGCGGCCATCCGCGGCCGGCGCAGCGCCGGGCAGTGTGGCACAGCGCGGCGCGCCCGCAAGGCCTTCACCCGCGCCGGTCCGGCTGACGTTCACGTTGCGCGCCATCGACCGACCTCTTGGCCTTACAGTCGGCGTCGATCCGCAAACCCGTGCGACCGATATGCCTGCCGACCTCGACCTGCGCCCGGCCCGGCGCGACGATCTCGATGCGCTGCTTGCGCTGGAACAGGCGAGCTTCAGCGGCGACCGCCTGAGCCGCGCGCAGTACCACCGGCACCTGCGCAGCGCCAGCGCGCAGGTGTGGGTGGCGACGACGGCCGCCGGAACGCTGCTGGGCAGCGCAGTGGTGTTCTTCCGTCGCGGCGGCACCAGCGCCCGGCTCTACTCGCTCGCCACCGCCTCGCCCGCGCGTGGACGCGGCATCGGCCGTGCCCTGCTGGCCGCGGCCGAAGCGGCCGCCCGCGCGCGCGGCTGCCGCCGGCTGGTGCTGGAAGTGCGCGCAGACAACGCCGCGGCGATCGCGCTCTACGAGCGCGCCGGCTACCGGCGCGGCAAACGCCTACCGCACTATTACGAAGACGGCGCCGACGGCTGGCGCTATGCAAAGCCGCTGGCCCCGGCCGCGGACTGATCAGTCGAGCGGCGCGGCCAGGCGGCGCGCGGTGGCTTCATCGGGCCGCGCCACCAATGCGCCGCTACGCATCAGGCTGACCGTGTAATGGCCGCCGTCGACCAGCGGCAGGAACGCGCCGCTGCCGTAGACGGCGTCCACCGCCGGCAGCCATTGCGGATACCGGCGACGCAGCTCCAGCAGGTCCCAGCCCGACGGCGCGAAATCGACCACCGTGCGTGGCGCCTGCGCTTCCTGGGCGGCCTCGTCGTAGCGCCCGTCGATGCGGTCGAGCCGATACAGCGGCGGCACACCGGCGAGCACGGCCGGCAGTTTCCACTTGAGCACCACCGCCTCGACGCGAAAGGCATCGCCGGCCAGTTCGAGCCGCCGGGTGGCGCCGTCCGGCCAGCTCACCTGCAGCTGCCAGCGCTGTGGTGAGAGGATGTGCGCATCGATGTCGAGCACCGGCGCCTCCTCGGCGAGCAGCCGGTAACCACGCAGCGCAAGGCCGGTACCGGCCAGCAGACAGGCCAGCGCCAGGCCGATCAGGAGGGCGAGGAAACGGCCGGCGGCGGCCAGCGGCCGGCCCTCGCGTCGCCGCCGCAGCATGGCGGCCAATTGCACCAGCGCGAAGATCGCGGCCAGTGCGGCCGCGAACAGCAGCACGGTCATCGGCAGGCGGATCAGGGTGGACCACTCGTCCATGCGGCGGCTCTCGCGAAACGGCGACGCGGCATGATAGCCGCTGGCTATACTCGACCTTGAGTCATCACGGACCTTGCCATGCCTCGATTGCTGCTGCTGTGTCTCATCCTCGCCGCGCTCGCCGGCTGCGGCCGCAAGGGGCCGCTGTACCTGCCGCCGCCGACCGCCACGCCGCCGGCCACCGTCGCCCCCGCACCCGCCGCCAGCGCGCCGGCGCCCGCCGCCCGGCACTGACGGGGCGGCGACACCGATGCGTTTTTCCAAGATGCACGGCCTCGGCAACGACTTCGTCGTGCTCGACGCGCGCACCCGGCCGCTCGCGCTGGACGCGGCGGCGATCCGCGCCCTCGCCGACCGCCACACCGGCGTGGGCTGCGACCAGCTGCTGACCATCGAGCCGGCGCGCGATCCGTCCTGCGCGTTCCGTTACGGCATCTGGAATGCCGACGGCAGCCCCTCCGGCCAGTGCGGCAACGGCGTGCGCTGCGTGGCCGCGTGGCTGCATCGCGCCGGCGCGCTCGAGCTCGGTGAGACGGTACGCCTGGAAAGCCCGTCCGGCCCGGTCGACGTGCGCCTGCTGGGGCCCCTCGAAGTGGCGGTGGACATGGGCGAGCCGGTATTCGCCCCGGCCCGCATCCCGTTCCTTGCCGAGGCCGAGGCCGATCGCTATCCGATCGCGGTCGCCGGAGGCGAGCTCGTCATCGGCGCGGTGTCGATGGGCAACCCGCATGCGGTGGTGGTCGTGGATGACCCGGAGGCGGCCGGCATCGACGCGCTCGGCCCGGCGCTCAGCACGCATCCGCGCTTTCCGCAGGGCGCCAACGCCGGCTTCGTGCGCCGGCTCGACCGCAACCACCTGCGGCTGCGCGTGCACGAGCGCGGCAGCGGCTGGACCCTGGCCTGCGGCACCGGCGCCTGCGCGGCGATGGCGGTGTTGCGCCGGCGCGGCGAGGTCGAGGCCGGCGTCGCGGTGACGCTGCCAGGCGGCACGCTGCACATCGACTGGCCAGGTCCCGGCCATCCGCTGTGGATGACCGGGCCGGCCGCCTTCGTGTTCGAGGGCGACTGGCCGCACGCGGCTTGATGGCGTCCGGCGCCCGGCGCACACTGCCGCATCGTCTTGAGTTCTGCCGGGGTTCGCGCATGTCCGATCCGCTGCTCGCCGAGCTGCCCGACGCCGCCGCGGTCGCCGCCTTTCTGGAGCGGCATCCGGGCTTTCTCGCCGAGCACCCGGAACTCGTCGCCCGGCTGGAAGCGGGCGCGCCCGGCGTCGCTTCGCTCACCGCGCACCAGTTGAAACGCCTGCGCGAACGCAACGCCGAGCTCGAGCGGCGCCAGCTCGAGCTGGTCCGGCTGGCCGCCGACAACGAGCGCCTGATGCAGCGGGTGCATGCGCTCAACGTGGCCATGCTGCGATCGGCCACGCCAGCGCTCGCCGTGCACGGGGTGATCGAGGCGCTGGGCCGCGACTTCGGCCTAGATCCGGTGCGCCTGCTGCTGTTCCAGGCCGCGCATGACCTCTCGTCGGCGCCATGGCTCGACATCGAGCCGGCCGGGCGGCTGGCGCTGCCGGAACTGGCCGGGCTGCTCGCCGGCGACGAGCCGTTCGTCGGGCGCCTCGGCCCCGCCCGGCTGGAACGGTTGTTCGGCGAACAGGCCGCGCAGGTGCGCTCGGTGGCGGTGCTGCCGCTCGGCGAAGACGGCCTGCTCGCGCTCGGCAGCGGTGATGCCGGCCATTTCCAGCCCGGCATGGGCACGCTGTTCCTGAAGATGATCGCCGCCACCGTCGGCGCCGCGCTCGCCCGCGCACGGGGGACGCTCTGAGCCAGCGCGACGCGAACGCGCGTGCGCAGGCCGAAGCCTGGCTCGCGCGGCTGGCCGGCGAACGCCGTGCCTCGCCGCACACCTTGGCCGCCTACCGGCGCGACCTGGCCAAGCTGCTCGCCTGGATGGAACGCCACGGCCTCGACCGCATCACCGCGCTGGATGCCGAGCATCTGCGCCGGTTCATCGCCGACGCGCATCGCGCCGGGCTCGCGCCCAAGAGCCTGCAGCGCCTGCTCTCGGCCTGCCGCGGTCTGTGTCGCCACCTGCTGCGCGAAGGCGCGCTGGGACATGACCCGACCGCCGGCCTGCGCGCCCCGCGCGCGCCGCGCCGATTGCCCACCGTGCTCGACGTGGACGAGGCCATCAGCCTGATCGAGGCGGTCGGTCCAGGGCGGCTCGGCCGGCGCGACCGCGCCATGCTGGAACTTTTCTATTCCTCGGGCCTGCGGCTGACCGAGCTTACTAGCCTGCGCTGGGAGGACTTGGACCTCGACGCGGGCGAAGTCCGCGTGCTCGGCAAAGGCGGCAAGACCCGCCTCGTGCCGGTCGGCCGCCAGGCGGTGGCCGCGCTGCGGGCGCTGGCGGCCTCGCAGGGCGAGGCGCGCGGGCCGGTCTTCCGCGGACCGCGAGGCACGGCGCTGGGCCCGCGCGCGGTGCAGCTGCGCCTCCAGCGCCTGGCCCAGGCGCAGCGTTTCCCCCGGCACGTGCATCCGCACCTGCTGAGGCACAGCTTCGCCAGCCACCTGCTGGAATCCTCCGGCGATCTGCGCGCGGTGCAGGAACTGCTGGGCCACGCCGACATCGCCACCACGCAGATCTACACCCACCTCGATTTCCAGCATCTGGCCAAGGTGTACGACGCCGCGCATCCGCGTGCGCGGCGGCGGTCGGGAGCGAAACCGCGTTGAAGGCGCGGGCGGGCGCCCCCATCTGTGCTGGTTTCCACATCCCGGAGCGCGCATGGAATCCTTCCACGCCACCACCATCGTCTCGGTGCGCCGGCACGGCCGCATCGTCATCGGCGGCGACGGCCAGGTCACCCTCGGCAACACGGTGATGAAGGCCAACGCCCGCAAGATCCGCCGCCTGGGCAAGACCGGCGAGGTGCTGGCCGGCTTTGCCGGCGCCACCGCCGATGCCTTCACCCTGTTCGAGCTGTTCGAGGACAAGCTCACCCGCCACAGCGGCAACCTGGCCCGCGCCGCGGTGGAAATGGCCAAGGAGTGGCGCACCGACCGCCGCCTGGGCCGGCTGGAGGCCATGCTGGCGGTGGCCGACCGCGACGTCTCGCTGCTGATCTCGGGCAACGGCGACGTGCTGGAGCCGGAATACGGCCTGATCGCGATCGGCTCGGGCGGGCCCTACGCGCAGTCGGCCGCCCGCGCGCTTTTGGAACACACCGACATGGACGCGCGCAGCATCGTCGAGAAGGCGCTCAAGATCGCCGCCGACATCTGCATCTATACCAACCACAACACCACGATCGAAGAACTGGACGCCGCGCCGCGGGGTTGAGGGCTGCGTTTTGCGCCCACCGACCGCCACCTTCCCGATTGTCCCATCGCCATTGCCGACAAGACCCCATGTCCGAACTCACTCCCCGCGAAATCGTCAACGAGCTCGATCGCTACATCGTCGGCCAGCAAGCGGCCAAGCGCGCGGTGGCCATCGCGCTGCGCAACCGCTGGCGGCGCATGCAGCTCGACCCCGAGCTGCGCAACGAGGTGACGCCCAAGAACATCCTGATGATCGGCCCCACCGGCGTGGGCAAGACCGAGATCGCGCGAAGGCTGGCCACGCTCGCCAACGCGCCCTTCGTCAAGGTGGAGGCGACCAAGTTCACCGAGGTCGGCTACGTCGGCAGGGACGTCGAGTCGATCATCCGCGACCTTGCCGACGTCGCCTACAAGCTGGTGCGCGAGCAGGCCACCCAGCGCGTGCGCAGCCAGGCCGAGGACCGCGCCGAGGACCGTCTCCTCGACGCCCTGCTGCCGCGCCGGCAGCTCGGCGACTGGAGCCAGGACAGCGCCCCGGCCGACAACGAGACGCGCCAGAAACTGCGCCGCCAGCTGCGCGAGGGCGCGCTGGACGATCGCGAGATCGAGCTCGACGTCGCCCTGAACGTCGGCGTGGAGATCATGTCGCCGCCGGGCATGGAGGAAATGGGCCAGCAGCTCAAGCAGATGTTCCAGAGCCTGGGCGGCGCGCGCACGCAGAAGCGCAAGCTGACGGTGAAGGCGGCGCGGCCGCTGCTGATCGAGGAGGAGGCCGCCAAGCTGATCAACGACGAGGAGATCCGCGCCCAGGCGGTGTTCGCCGCCGAGCAGCACGGCATCGTCTTCATCGACGAGATCGACAAGGTGGCCCAGCGCAGCGAATGGGGCGGCGCCGGCGTCAGCCGCGAGGGCGTGCAGCGCGACCTGCTGCCGCTGGTGGAAGGCTCGACAGTGACCACCAAGTACGGACCGATCAAGACCGACCACGTGCTGTTCATCGCCTCCGGCGCGTTCTCGCTGGCCAAGCCGTCCGATCTCATTCCCGAGCTGCAGGGCCGGCTGCCGATCCGCGTCGAGCTCTCCGCGCTCTCGGTCGAGGACTTCAAGCGCATCCTGCGCGAGCCGCACAACGCGCTGACCCGCCAATACGCGGCGTTGCTCGGCACCGAGGGGGTGCGCGTGGAATTCACCGCGGACGGCATCGACCGCCTGGCCGAGATCGCCTTCGAGGTCAATGAACGCACCGAGAACATCGGCGCGCGCCGGCTGCACACGGTGATGGAACGCCTGCTCGAAGGGATCTCCTTCGAAGCTGCGGACAAATCCGGTGAAACCTACGTCATCGACGCCGAAATGGTCGATCGCAACCTTACCGATCTGGCCGCCGACGAGGACCTGAGCCGGTACATCCTGTAAGGGGCGGCCGGGCCGCTCTGCTAAAATCGCGCCATGGGTAAGATCATTGAATTCAAGGGTACCGGCCTGCGCGCGCAACTGCGCGAGGCGCAGCGGCAACGGCAGTTGATCCGGCTGTGGCGCGGCGAACTCGAGCACGGCAGCTTCTGCGGCTACGTGGGCGGGGTCGGGCGCGAATGTTTCCTGCTGTGGGTGGTCGGCGACGGCATCACCTACGACGGGCTGTACGTCATGCGCCATCGGGACGTCACCGAGCTCGAGGCGCCGGACAAGCACCATGCCTTCATCGAGAAGGCGCTCGCGCTCAAGCATCTGCTGCCGCGGGTGCCGCGCGCCTTCCCGCTCGATGCCATCCGCGATGTGGTGCAGGCGGCCGGCGACCTTGCCCCGGTGATCGGTGTACACGTGGACAGCGAAGAGGATGCCGAGGTCTGCTACATCGGCCGGCTGGTCGGCGTGGAAGAGGACGGCTTCACCCTGCAGGAGATCACGCCCGACGCCGAATGGCTGCGCGAGCCTTCCTTCTTCGCCTGGGACGAGGTGTCCACGGTCAGCATGGAAGACCCCTATGCGCAGGCGCTGCTCGCCGTGGCCGGCACGCCGCCGCCGCTCGAGCACGGCGACCCCGGGGTCGGTCGCGCCCATTGACGCCCGCGCCGGCCCCGCAGCGCCGGCTTGGGTCTGCTGCAAGCGTGCCGATGGCTCGCGCGCCGCTCACCGCCGGGCAGGCGATCCGTCAACCGAATCGGGGCAACGGCCGTTGCAGGGTTCTCCCAGTGATCAGGAGTGCCCGCATGTCCCGTTACCTTGTCTTGGCCGGCTGTGCCTGCCTTGCCGTCGCCGGCGCGGCGCTGGCGCAGACCGCCACCACACCGCCCGCGCCGCCGTCGGCCGGATCGCAGCATGTGCCGGACCCTGAGCGCCAGCTCGAACGACTGAGCCGCAAGCTCGATCTCGCCCCCGGCCAGCAGGCCCAGCTGCGCCCCATCCTGGAGCGTCGGCGCCAGGACCTCGAAGCCGTGCGCGCGGATACCAGCCTGAGCCCGGCCGAACGCCGTGCCAAGGCGGCGCAGATCCTGCGCGACAGCGAGCGGCAGATCGAGTCGGTGCTCACCGACAGCCAGCGCCAGCAATGGCAGGCCCTGCGCCAATCCATGCGCCAGCATCACCCGGGCCGGGCACCGGCGGCGGCCGCCAGCACCGTCGACCACTGAGGCTCACGCGCGGGCGGAGCACTGGCGTATCCTTCGCCGCCTGCCAACTTCCTTAAAGGGTCGCCATGCCGCGTCTGCTCGTCGTCGGCAGTATCAACATGGATCTCGTCACCCTGGCGCCGCGGTTTCCGGCGCCGGGCGAAACCCTGCTCGGCGAGCGTTTTCTCACCGCCCACGGCGGCAAGGGCGCCAACCAGGCGGTGGCCGCCGCACGGCTAGGCGCCGAGGTGCATCTGATCGGCGCGCTCGGCGAGGACGCCTTCGGCGAGGAGCTCGCCCGCGGCCTGGCCGAGGAGGGCGTGCGACTGGAACACGTGCGCCGCTGCAGCGACGTCGGCAGCGGCACCGCCTCGATCACCGTGGCCGGTGGCGAAAACGCGATCGTGGTGGTGGCGGGAGCCAACGCCAGGGTGACGCCGGCCGACGTGGCGTCGGCCAGCGAGCTTTTCGCCGCGGCGGATGCCGTGCTGGTGCAGATGGAAATCCCGCCGGAGACGGTGGAAGCCACGCTGCGCCTGGGCCGGCGACTCGGCGTGCCGGTGATCCTCAATCCCGCGCCGGCGCGTCCGCTGCCGCAGGAGCTGCTCGCCCAGGCCAGCCTGCTGACGCCCAACGAGCACGAACTGGCGACGCTGCTCGGCGCGGACCCTCAGGAGGACTTCCGCAGCCTGATGCAGCGCGCGCCGGCGCCGGTGGTGCTGACCCGCGGCGAGGAAGGTGCCTGGTACTGTCTCGACGGCAAACCGGTGCGGCAGCCAGCCTTTCGCGTACCGGTGGTCGATACCACCGGCGCCGGCGACACCTTCAACGCGGCGCTCGCGGTCTTCCTGCACGAGGGCCTGCCCGAGGCGGTACGCAAGGCCTGCGCCGCCGCCGCGCTCGCGGTCACCCGGCTGGGTGCGCGCGGCGGCATGCCGCATCGCGCCGAACTCGATGCCCTGCTGGAGCGCGCCGCATGAGACGCCACGGCCTTTTGCACGCCGAACTCAACCGGCTGATCGCCGCCATGGGCCACACCGACACGCTGGTCATCGCCGATGCCGGTCTGCCGGTGCCGCCCGGCGTGCCGTGCATCGATCTGGCGATCCGCCCGGGACTGCCCGCCTTCGCCGACGTGTTCGCGGCGATCCATGCCGAGCTCGCGGTGGAAGCGGTGACCGCGGCGCGGGAGATCCACACGCACAATCCGGCCATGCAGGCCCTCGTCGGGCAGCTGCGCGCACAAGGCCTGCGCGTGGAGGAACTCGACCACGAGACGTTCAAGCAGGCCTGCGGCCGCGCCCGGGCGGTGGTGCGCACCGGCGAAACCACGCCCTACGCCAACCTGATCCTGCATGCGGGCGTGACGTTCTAGACCATGACCACGCCGCTGGTGGAAATGCAGGGCATCACCAAGGCCTTCGGGCCGGTCAGGGTGCTCGAGGGGGTCGACTTCACGCTGCTGCCCGGCGAAGTGCATGCGCTGATGGGCGAGAACGGCGCCGGCAAATCCACGCTGATCAAGATTCTGGCCGGCATCCATCGGCCCGACGCCGGAAGCATCCGGGTCGATGGCCAGGCGGTCGAGATCGGCTCGGTGGCCGATGCCGAGCGCGCGGGGATCGCGGTCATCCATCAGGAACTCAACCTGATTCCGGAACTGAGCGTGGCCGAGAACCTGTTTCTGGGCCATGAACCCGCCCGCCTGGGCCTCTTGCATCGGCGCGCGATGCGCGAGCGGGCACGGGACTGGCTCACGCGCGTGGGCTTGGAAGCACTGCCGGTCGACACGCCGGTGCGGCGACTTTCGGTCGGCCAGCAGCAGCTGGTGGAGATCGCCCGCGCGCTCGGCCAGCACGCGCGCGTGCTGGTCATGGACGAGCCGACCACCGCGTTGACCGAGCACGAGACGACGACGCTGTTCGCGCTGATCCGCGAGCTGCGCGCCCAGGGCGCCGGCATCATTTACGTCTCCCATCGCATGGAAGAACTCTTCGCGCTGTGCGACCGCATCTCGGTGCTGCGCGACGGCCGGCTGGTCGGCTGTCGGCCGGTGGCGGGGCTCAGCCTGGACGAGGTGGTGCGGATGATGGTCGGGCGACCGCTCAAGGCGCGGTTCCCGCAGCGGGAACGCCGCCCGGGCGCGGTGCGGCTCAAGGTCGAGGCGCTCGGCAACCGCTATGTGCGCGACGTCGGCTTCGAGGTCCGCGCCGGCGAGGTGCTGGGCATCGCCGGGCTGATGGGCGCCGGCCGCACCGAGATCCTGCGGCTGCTGTTCGGCCTGGCCCGCGCCGAGTCCGGGCGGATCGAGCTGGACGGCCGCTCGCTGCTGCCGCGCTCGCCGGTCGAGGCGATCGGCGCCGGACTCGCGCTGGTGCCGGAGGACCGCAAGACACAAGGTCTCGTCCTCGATCTCTCGGTGCGCGAGAACATCACCCTGGCGCGGGTGCCCGCCCGCGCCGGCGTGATCGAGCGCCGCCGCGAACGCCACCTGGTCAGCGAGCTCATCGCCCGGCTCAAGATCCGCACGCGCGACATGGAACAGGCCGTGCGCATGCTCTCGGGCGGCAACCAGCAGAAAGTGGTGCTGGCGCGCTGGCTGGCGCTCAGGCCGCGGGTGCTGCTGCTGGATGAACCCACCCGCGGCGTCGATGTCGGCGGCAAGGCCGAGATCTACGAGCTCATCAATGCCCTGGTCGGCCAGGGCGCCGCCATCGTGATGGTTTCCTCCGAACTGCCCGAAGTGCTGGCGATGAGCGACCGCATCCTGGTCATGCACGAAGGCCGGGCCACGGCTTTGTTCGATGCCGCCGACGCCAGCCAGGAACGCATCATGCTCGCCGCCACCAGAGGTCCATGAACGACATGCCCCGATCGATTTCCACGACCACTCCTCGGGCGCTGCTGCAACGGCTCGGGCCGCTGCTCAGCCTCGCGCTGCTGCTGGCCGTGCTCGCCGCGCTGAGCGCGGATTTCCGCACCCTGTCCAACCTGCTGACCGTGCTGCGGCAGGTGTCGATCAACGCCCTGATCGCCTTCGGCATGAGCTTCGTCATCCTGACCGGCGGTATCGACCTGTCGGTCGGGGCGATCCTGGCGCTGACCGGCGCCGTGACCGCCCATCTCCTGGGCGCCGGTCACGGCATGGCGGCGGCGCTCGGCGCCGGACTCGGACTGGGGCTGCTGCTTGGACTGGTCAACGGCGCGCTGGTGGCCTGGGGCAGGGTGGCGCCGTTCATCGCCACGCTGGGCAGCATGACCCTGCTGCGTGGGGTGACCCTGGCCTATACGCAAGGCCAGCCGATCGTGGTCGGCCGGAGCGACTTCGCCCTGATCGGCGACGGCTACATCGGCCACCTGTTGCCCAACCCGGTGCTGTGGATGGCGCTGGCCTTCGCCGTGTGCGGCTTTCTGCTGCGCGGCACCGTGTTCGGTCGCCACGTGTTCGCCGTCGGCGGCAACGAGGAGGCCGCGCGCATCGCCGGGGTACGGGTAGGCTGGATCAAGCTGGGCGCCTATGGCCTGTCCGGCCTGCTGGCGGCACTGGCCGGCATCGTCCTGACCTCGCGCCTGCACTCGGCGCAGCCCACGGCCGGGACCGGCTACGAGCTCGATGCGATCGCCGCGGTGGTGCTCGGCGGCACCAGCCTGTCCGGCGGACGCGGCTGGCTGCTCGGCACCCTGGTGGGTGCCCTGTTGATCGGCTTTCTCAACAATGGCCTCAATCTGCTCGGGGTGTCCTCGTTCTACCAGCAGGTGGTCAAGGGTGCGGTGATCCTGATCGCCGTACTGCTGGACCGGCGTCGATAGCGGCGCGCCGGCCGGCAACCATCCCTCATCGCCGCCATCGGGAGTCCATGTCCATGCACAAGCCACGTATCGCCCTTGCCGCGCTCGCCCTTGCGCTCCTCGCCGCCTGCAGCTCGCAGGGACCAGGCGATCAGGCCGGCCCCGGAAAGGATCAAGGCGGCCAGGGCAACCAGGCCGTCGGCCTCGCCCTTTCCACGCAGAACAATCCGTTTTTCGTCGCCCTCAAGAAGGGTGCGGAGGACGCCGCCCGCGAGGCCGGTGTCCAGTTGATCGTGGTCGACGCCCAGGACGACTCGGCCAAACAGATCGCAAACGTCGAGGACCTGATCCAGAAACACGTCGGCGCGCTATTGCTCAACCCCACCGATTCGGCCGCGCTGGTCGGGGCGGTCGAGGAGGCCAATCGCGCTGGCATTCCGGTCATCACCCTGGATCGCGCGGTCGATGGCGGCAAGGTGCTCAGCCACATCGCCTCGGACAACCGCGCCGGCGGTGCCACCGCGGCGCGCTTCCTCAAGACCGCGCTAGCCGACCACGGCAACGTGATCGAACTCGAGGGCGTGCCGGGCACCTCCGCCGCCCGCGAACGCGGCGAAGGCTTCGAGACCGAGCTGGCCAATTCCTCGCTCAAGCTGATCGCCCGCCAACCGGCCAACTTCGATCGCGCCCAGGCCATGAGCGTCACCGAGAACCTGCTGCAGGCCCATCCCGACGTGCAGGGCCTCTTCGCCCAGAACGACGAGATGGCGCTCGGTGCACTTCGTGCCCTGGACGGGGCCGGCAAACACGATGTGGTGGTGGTCGGCTTCGACGGCACGCCCGACGCGCTGGATGCCATCAAGCAAGGCAAGCTCGCCGCCACCGTGGCGCAGCAACCCGAACTCATGGGACAGCTCGGCGTGCAGACGGCGGCCAAGGCGCTGCACGGTCAGCCGGTCGATGCCAAGGTCGTGGTGCCGCTGAAACTCGTCACCCGCGAGGCGGCGCACTGATCGGATGCGCCGCGCTTTGCTGTGGCGCCGCTTGAAAAAACGCAAGTGTACCCATTCAGGGATTCGCATTGAGACACCGCGAGTTACATGTAAAAATTTTATTGCACGACCATGACGGCAAAGGGGAGCCGTGTTGCCAATTTGCAGCTATGAAAGGAGATCGATCATGAACATCCAACTGCGCAAAAAGCCCATTGCCCTTGCCCTGCTGGCCGGACTGGCGCTGGCCGGCACCACTTCGGCCATGGCCCAGAGCGGCGATGCGTTCAGCAGCACCTCGCCTTATCTCTTCGGCGACTGGGGCGGTGCACGTACCCGTCTGGCCGATGAGGGCATAACGTTCAACCTGGGCTACGGCAGCGAAGCCGCGCACAACTTCTCCGGCGGTACCGACCACCTGACCCGCTACACCGATCAGTGGGTGCTCGGCGCCGGCTTCGACCTGCAAAAGCTGTGGGGCTGGCACGACGCCACGTTCAACATCATTGTGACCGACCGCAACGGCCGCAATCTCGGCGACGATGCGCACATCGGCAACAACATGCTGATCCAGGAAGTCTACGGCCGCGGCCAGACCTGGCACCTGACCGAGCTTTCCTATGCGCAGAAGTATTTCGACGGCAAGCTGGACTGGAAGATCGGCCGGCTAACGGTCGGCGGTGACTTCGCCGCTTTTTCCTGCGACTTCCAGAACCTGACCTTCTGCGGCGCGCAGCCTGGCAACCTGGTGGGCAACTACTGGGTGAACTGGCCGACCAGCCAATGGGCGAGCCGGCTGAAGTTCAATACCGGCGACACCAGCTACATCATGCTCGGCGCCTACCAGGTCAACCCCAAGTACGTCGATGACAACTACGCCCGCCATCACGGGCTCGATCCGGACTTCCCGAGCGGCACCCTCGGCTGGCTGATTCCGCTCGAATTCGGCTGGACGCCCAGCGTGAACGGCCTGCCCGGCTCGTATAAGTTCGGCGTGTGGGACAGCACGGCGGGGGGCGACGACGTCTACGAGGACCTCGACCATCATCCCAAGGGCCTCACGCACCAGCCGGCGCTGTCGCGTGACAACGCCTACGGCGCCTACATCAACTTCGAGCAGCAGGTCAGCGGCGAGGCCGGCGGCCGCGGCACCAGCCTGTTCCTCAACGCCACCCAGACCGACCGCTACACCGCGGCGACCGACCGGCAGATCTCGCTCGGCATGAAGTACCACGATCCGTTCGGCCGGCCGCAGGATTTCATCGGCTTCGCCGTCGGCGCCACGCACAACAACGAGCGCTACTACAAGTCCTACGTCCAGGCCAACGGCAGCAGCTACAACCCTTCGTCGCGGACCTACGTCGGCAACGGCTATGAGTACGTCTCCGAACTGTTCTACAGCTGGGCGCCGATCGCCTCGGTGCAGTTCCGTCCGAACCTGCAGTACGTGATGCATCCGGGCGGCACCACCCGCAACAGCAATGCCTTCGTGTTGGGTCTCAAGACGCAGATCGCGTTCTGACGGCAAGCTGCAAAGCACGGCAAAAGCCCCGGTCCACCATGACCGGGGCTTTTTTGTGGGCTGCAGCACCATGGACCCCTCGTCTGGCGAGGGGCCACGGCCGGTTTCAGCCGCGGTTGGAGCCGGACAGCACGTCCACCCACACCGCCAGCACGAGGATGGTGCCCTTGACGATCATCTGCCAGAAGGTGTCGACGTCCATCATCGACATGCCGTTGTCCAGGCTCGCCATCACCAGCGCGCCGATCAGCGCGCCATGCACCGTGCCCAGGCCGCCGCGCATCGAGGTGCCGCCGATGAAGCAGGCCGCGATCGCATCGAGTTCGCCGTTGACGCCGGATGAAGGGGAGCCGGCGTTGAGCCGGGCGGTGGTGGTGATGCCGGCAAAGGCGGCCATGAGGCCCATCAGGGCGAAGACCGCGAGCTTGACCCGCCCGACGTTCACGCCGGAAAGCCGGGTGGCCTCCATGTTGCCGCCCACGGCGTAGATATGGCGGCCAAACACGGTCTGCGTCGCCACGTAGGAAAAGACCCCGAGCAGAATCAGCAGCACCAGCACCGGCACCGGTACACCGCCGGCCTCGTTGAGCATGCGCAGGAAGCCGACGATCACGCCGCCGATCAGCACCAGCTTGAGCACGTCGGCCCACAACGGCAGTTGCTTGAGCGATAGCTTGTTGCGGCGCCGGCGACGCAGCACGGTCAGCACCACCAGGAACAGGAACAGCAGGCCGCCCAGGATGCGCGACAGCTCGATCGGCACCAGACCCTGGCCGATGGCGACCAGATCGTCCGGCACCGGGGCGATGGTCGCGCTGTGGGTAATGCCGAGCAGGATGCCACGGAAGGCCAGCATGCCGCCGAGGCCGACGATGAAGGAGGGAATGCGCGCCTTGGTCACCAGGAAACCGTTGAAGGCCCCGATCGCCAGGCCGAGCAGCAATGCGGCGCCGATGGCGGGATAGGTTCCCCAGTTGTAGTTCACGGTGAGGATCGCCACCACGCCGCCGAGCAGGCCGAGCAGCGAGCCGACCGACAGGTCGATTTCACCGGCGATGATCACGAACACCATGCCGCAGGCGAGCATGCCGGTGATCGACATCTGCCGCAGCAGGTTGGCCATGTTGCGGGGCGTGACGTAACCACCGTCGGTGCCGATATGGAAGAAGATCCATATCACGACCAGGGCCAGAAGCAGGGCGGCGATCTTGTAGCGGACGAAAAACTGCTGCACTTGCCGGGCTTGCATAGAGTCTTCCTGGAAAGGACGTGAACGGCCGTCTGGCCTTGGAGGATGGAATCAGGCGGCGTTTGCCTGTGGTTTGGCGTCAATGGCGGCGGCCAGGATCTTCTCCTGGGTGAGGCCCTTGTTGATGAAGTCGCCGCGCAGCCGGCCCTCGCCCACCACCAGCACGCGATCGCTGACGCCGAGGATCTCGGGCAGCTCCGAGGACACCATGATGATGGCCACGCCCTGTGCGGCCAAGTCGAACATCAGCTTGTAGATGTCGTACTTGGAGCCGACGTCCACGCCGCGCGTGGGCTCGTCGAGGATCAGCACCTTGGGCTGCGGCAGCAGCATCTTGGTCAGGACGGCCTTCTGCTGGTTGCCGCCCGAAAGGCCGGCGATGGCCAGCTCCGGACTCGCCGTCTTCACCCGCAGGCGCTTGATCTCGCGCTCGACGGTGGCCAGTTCGGCGTACTTGTCTATATGCCCGAGCCGCGAATAGTGCTCGAGCGTGGCCAGGGTGATGTTGTCGCCGACGCCGAGCAGCGGCACGATGCCCTGGCGCTTGCGATCCTCGGGCACCAGCGAGAGCCCGGCGCGGATGGCATGCTCGGGCGTGTGCACCTTGATCGGCTTGCCTTCCATGAAGAGCTCGGCGCTGTAGCGTCCGGGATAGGCGCCGAAGATCGCCGAGACCAGCTCGGTGCGCCCGGCGCCGACCAGTCCGGCGATGCCGAGGATCTCGCCGCGCCGCACGTGGAAGGAAATGTCGTCCACGCGCTTGCGGTTGGGGTTGGTGACATCCCAGCAGGTGACGTGCCGCGCCTCGAAGATGATCTCGCCGATGTCGTGCTCGACGTGCGGATAGAGCTGGGTGATTTCGCGGCCGACCATCATCGCGATGATCTGGTCGGTGGTGAGCTCGGCCATCGGCCGCGTGGCCACGTGCTTGCCGTCGCGGATGACGGTCACCGTGTCGCATACGCGCGCCACTTCGTCGAGCTTGTGCGAGATGTAGACGCAGGCCACGCCCTCGCGCTTCAGATCCTCGATGATCGACAGCAGCACATCGGTCTCCGCCGCGGTGAGCGAGGAGGTCGGCTCGTCCAGAATCAAGAGGCGGGCGTTCTTGGCCAATGCCTTGGCGATCTCGAACAGCTGCTGGTAGCCGCCGCCGTAGTTCATCACCGGCGCGGCCGCATTCACGCCCTTGAGCTTGAGCCGGGCCAAGAGCTCGTCGGTGCGACGGTACATGGCGTCGTAGTCCATGCGCCCGCCAGGCTTGGTGATCTCGTTGCCGAGAAAGATGTTCTCGGCGACCGACAGCTGCGGCACCAGCATGAGTTCCTGGTGGATGATGACGATGCCCGCTTCTTCGCTATCGCGCACCGAATAAGCCTTGAGCGGCTTGCGTTCCCAGAGAATCTCGCCTTCCCAGGTGCCGTAGGGATAGACGCCCGAGAGCACCTTCATCAGGGTGGATTTGCCGGCGCCGTTTTCGCCGCACAGACCGACGCACTCGCCGGGACGGACCGCCAGGCTGACGCCATCGAGCGCACGCACGCCGGAAAACTCCTTGACGATGTTGCGCATTTCAAACAGGTATTCGCTCAACGTTCGGACCCTCGCCTTGCCACTTTCGAACCGCGCCGCAGACAGCGTACGGCCGCCGGGCATGACACCCGGCGGCCGTGCGATCGACGGCTTATTTGCCGTAGACCTGCTCGTGCGTGTAGAAGCCGTCCTTGACCACCACGTCGACATTGTCCTTGGTGAGCATGATCGGCGTGAGCAGTACCGAGTCGACTTCCTTGGTGCCGTTGTTCATCTTGGCGTTGTACTTGGGCGCGGTGCCCTTGACCAGGTCCACCGCGAGTTCCGCGGCATTGCCGGCCAGCTGCTTGAGTGGCTTGTACACGGTCATGGTCTGGGTACCGGCGAGCACGCGCTTGACGCCGGCCAGATCCGCATCCTGACCGGAGACGGCCACCTTGCCGGCCAGATGCTGCGCGGCCAGTGCCTGGATGGCGCCGCCGGCGGTGCCGTCATTGGAGGCCACGATGGCCTGGATATTGTTGTGGTTGGCGGTCAGCGCGTCCTCGACGATCTTCATCGCCTTGGAAGGCTCCCACTCGGGCGTCCACTGCTGGCCGACGATCTTGATGTCGCCCTTGTCCACCAGCGGCTTGAGCACCTTGAGCTGACCTTCCCGCAGGATGTGCGCGTTGTTGTCGGTCGGCGCACCGCCGAGCAGGAAGTAGTTGCCCTTGGGCGCCACTTTGACCAGACCCTGCGCCTGCATTTCGCCGACCTTCTCGTTGTCGAACGAGACGTAGGCGTCGATGTCGGAATTGAGGATCAGCCGGTCGTAGGAGATCACCTTGATGCCGGCACGCTTGGCCTCGGCGATGACGTTGCCGAGCACCTTGGAGTTGAACGGCACGATGACCAGCGCATCGACGCCGCGCGAGATCAGGTTCTCGATCTGCGCCACCTGGCGCTCCTCGTTGGCGTCGGCCGATTGCACGTAGACCTTCGCCCCCATCTTCTCCGCGGCGGCGACGAAGTAGTCGCGATCGCGGGTCCAGCGCTCGACACGCAGGTCGTCGATCGAGAACCCGATGACCGGCTTGTCCTTGCTGGCATGCGCCGGCGCGGCGGCGAGCCCGCCGGCCACGGCCATCACCGCGGCGAGGATGAGGTTGTGCAGTGCTTTGCGTTTCATGGGCGTATCTCCTTTAAGACCATATCAATGCAGCGAAGCGGCGCTGCTGCCGTTACCGTTGAAAATGGCACGCAGCTGCAGATACAGCTGGCAGAATACCGGATAGCGTTCCGCGCGAAAAAAGGCATGACGCACCGCATCAGGGCGATGGCTGCGGTGCAGCGGCGGGGCCGTGCAGACCACCTCCAGCGGCGTACCCGGCTCGACCGCCAGCCGCGCCAGCCGCGCCGCGCCCAGGGCGGGACCGACGTCCCCGCCCTCGCGCCGTTCCAGCGTCAGCCCGAGGATGTCGCTCAGCATCTGCACCCAGTAGTCGCTGCGCGAGCCGCCGCCGATCACGGTGAGCGGCGTGCCGGTTCCGAAGCCGGCCGCCTCGAGGGCGGACAGGCCGTCGAGCAGCCCGAATCCGACGCCTTCCAAGGTCGCATTGGCCAGCTCGGGACGCCGCGTGCCCAGGCTCAGGCCGACGTAGGCGCCACGGGCGAAAGGATCATTGTGCGGCGTGCGCTCGCCGCTCAAGTAGGGCAGGAACCAGGGACCGCCACGCCAGGCGTGTGCCTCGGCGTCGGCCAGCAGGGCCGGCACGTCCGCATAGCCGGCCAGTTGCGCGGCAAAGTCCAGGCAGCTCGCCGCATTGAGCATCACGCTCATCAGATGCCAGGTGCCGGGCAGGGCATGGCAGAAACTGTGCACGGCCCGCTCCGGACAGGAACGAAAGCCATCGGACACGGCGAACAATACGCCGGACGTGCCGAGCGACAGCATGGCCTGCCCGGGCCGCACGATGCCGGCGCCGATGGCACCGGCCGCATTGTCGCCCGCGCCGGCGGCGACCGGCACCCGCGCCATGCCCCAGCGTTCGGCGAGCTCGGCGCGCAGCTGCCCGGTAACGGCATTGCCCTCGAACAGCTCAGGCATGTGCGAGCGGTCGAGGCCGGTGGCCGCGAGCATGACTTCGCTCCAGCGCCGGTGTGGCACGTCCAGCCACAGCGTACCGGCGGCGTCGGAAAGATCGCTGGCGTGATCGCCGGTCAACCTCAATCGCAGGTAGTCCTTGGGCAGCAACACCTTGGCGATGCGTTCGAACACGTGCGGCTCGTGATGACGCACCCACAGCAACTTGGGCGCGGTGAAGCCGGGCATGGCCAGGTTGCCGGTGATGGCGCGGAAGCCCGGCACCCGTTCGAGTTCGGCGCATTCGCGGTCGCTGCGGCCGTCGTTCCAGAGGATCGCCGGGCGCAGGACCCGGTCGGCCGCGTCGAGCAGGGTGGCGCCGTGCATCTGCCCGGAAAGGCCGATGCCGGCGATCTCGCGCGCACCGATGCCGCACCTGGCCGCCTCGGCCAAGAGGGCGTCCATCGCCTCCAGGGTGGCCTGCCACCAGTCGGCCGGATCCTGCTCGGACCAGCGCGGCTGGGGCTGGCTCAAGGTCAGGGCACGGCCGGCGCGGGCGCGCACCGTGCCCGCGCGATCGAGCAGCACGGCCTTGACCGAGGAGGTACCGAGATCGATGCCGACGAACATGCTGGATCAGCCGTAGATGTAGCGGTTGACCAGGTTTTCCAGCGCTTCCTGCTGGCCGGAGACGTGCTGCGGGCGCAGGTCGCGGGCCAGAGCATCGGCGGCCAATGCCTCGAGGGTGTAGCCGCCTTCCAGGATGCGGCGGCCGAACTCCCCGTCCCAGCCGGCATAGCGCCGGGCCTTGAAGGCCGCCAGCGCGTCGTGCTCGACCATCCGCACGGCGCGTTCCAGCGCCAGCGCAAGGGTGTCGATGGCGCCGATGTGGCCATGGAAGAGGTCTTCCGGGCGATGGCTCTGGCGGCGCACCTTGGTATCGAAATTGAAGCCGCCGTGGTCGAAGCCGCCGGCCTTGAGGATTTCGTAGACGATGAGGGTGAGTTCCTCGACGCTGTTGGGAAACTGGTCGGTATCCCAGCCGTTCTGCGGGTCGCCACGGTTGGCGTCGATGCTGCCGAAGATGCCCAGCGAGATCGCCGTGGCCACCTCGTGATGGAACGAGTGGCCGGCGAGGGTGGCATGGTTGGACTCGAGGTTGAGCTTGACCTCGTGCTCCAGGCCGAAATCCTTGAGAAACCCATAGACGGTCGCGCTGTCGTAGTCGTACTGGTGCTTGGTCGGCTCCTGCGGCTTGGGCTCGATCAGCAGGGTGCCCTTGAAGCCGATGCGGTGCTTGTGCTCGACCACCATCTGGAAGAACCGCCCAAGCTGCGCCCGCTCGCGCTTCAAGTCGGTGTTGAGCAGGGTGTCGTAGCCTTCGCGGCCGCCCCACAGCACATAGTTGGCGCCGCCCAGCCGATGGGTGGCGGCCATGGCGTGGCACACCTGGCTCGCCGCCCAGGCGAACACCTCCGGCTGCGGGTTGCTGGCCGCGCCGGCGGCATAACGCGGATGGCTGAACAGGTTGGCCGTGCCCCACAGGAGCCTGACGCCCGTCTCGGCCTGCTTGGCCTCCAGCACGTCCACCATCTGCGCGAAATTGCGCTGGTAGTCCGCCAGGCTGTCACCCTCCGGGGCGACGTCGGTGTCGTGAAAGGTATAGAAGGGCGTGCCGAGCCGGGCGAAGAAATCGAACGCCGCATCGGCCTTGGCCATGGCCTGCGCCATCGGGTCACCGGGCCGCTGCCAGGGACGGTCGAACGTGCCGGCGCCGAACATGTCGGTACCCGGCCAGACGAAGGTATGCCAGTAGCAGACGGCCAGACGCAGGTGCTCGGCCATGCTCTTGCCGAGCAGCCGGCGGTCGGGATCGTAGTGATGGAAGGCCAACGGATTGGCGCTGGCGGGACCTTCGTAGCGGATCTTCGGGACAGATGCGAAATAGCTCATCGGGGATCATCGACCGGTGGTGGGAAACATCCCATCGATGCTAACCAGAGCCCTGCATGAGGCGGAATTGCGAAATCCGCCAGCCGCTTGCGCGTTTTTTGCTGCCGCAGGGCGACATGCCCGCCGGCGCGGGTCGTGCTAGCGTCGCGGCCGCCACTGGCCATCCGTCATCGCCCATCCTCGATGGAACCGCGTCAAACGCCCCTGCGCATTGCCCTGCTTTTCAATGCGAACAAGAGTTACGACCGGCATGTGTTCGCCGGCATCGGCCAGTATCTGGGCTCCACGCGGGTGGACTGGGACCTGTTCCTGGAGGAGGACTTCCGCTGTCGCGTCCAGGGCATCGAACGCTGGCGCGGCGACGGCATCATCGCCGACTTCGACGATCCTACGGTGGCCGAGGCGCTGACCCGCACCGCGTTGCCGGTGGTCGGCGTGGGCGGCTCCTACCGCGACGCAACGCTCTATCCGCAAGGCATGCCCTACGTCGCCACCGACAACGCCAAGCTGGTCCGGCTGGGCTATACGCATCTCATCGATCAGGGGCTCGAGCGGTTCGCCTTCTACGGCATGCCGCCGGCGCCCGACCATCGCTGGGCGCTGGAGCGCGAGGCGGCCTTCGTCGAACTGCTGCAGGCGGACGGGCGCGAGCCGATCATCTACCGCGGCCGGCCGACCAGCGCCGGCGGCTGGGACGTGGCGGTGGAGCACCTGGTGGCCTGGCTGGAAGCGCTGCCCAAGCCGATCGGCATCCTGTGCGTGACCGACGCCCGCGCACGCCAGCTGATCCAGGCTTGCCTGCTCGCCGGCATTGCCATCCCCGAGCAGGTCGCCGTGGTCGGCATCGACAACGACGCGCTCGCCCGCATGCTGATGCGCATTCCGCTGACCTCGGTGATCCAGGGCACCGAGGAGATGGGACGCACCGCGGCCCATCTGCTGCACCAGATGCTGCGCGGCATCGACCATAGCGCCACCCGCATCGTGGTGCCGCCGGCCGGCATCAACGTGCAGGCCTCCAGCCGTCATCAGCCGGTACGCAGCGCCCACGTGATGCGGGCACGGCTGTATATCCGCCAATACGGCTGCCTGGGCATCAAGGTCGAGCAGGTCGCCGAGCACGTCGGCGTCTCGCGCACCGTGCTCGAGGAACACTTCCGCCGCGAACTCAAGCAGACCGTGCATCAGGCCCTGCTGCAGCACAAGCTCGAGAGCGCCCGCGAGCTGCTGGTCAAGACCGATCTGCCGCTGGCCGAAATCGCCGTGCGCTGCGGCTTCACCTCGCTGCCTTACCTCTACGCCGTGTTCCGCCGCGAATACGACATGACGCCCCGGGAATTCCAGGCCGAGGCGCGCCGCCGCGACGCCGTACAGACCGCCACGCCATGAATGCCGTCAACCATCTGCCCACCCGCCGCATTGACGGCCCCGAACGCTGGGGGCGCCTGGACGACGGCCGCCCGGTACACCGCTGGATCTTGCGCAACGCCCAGGACATGCGCGTGGAGATTGCCGATCTCGGCGGCAGCCTGCTGTCCTGGCTCGCGCCCGACCGCCACGGCCGGCTCGGCGAGGTGCTGCTCGGCCATGCCAGCCCGGCCGACTATGCCCACGGTCACTGGTACATGGGCGCGCTGATCGGTCGCTGGGCCAATCGCATCCGCGACGGTCGTTTCGTGCTGGACGGCATCCCTTACCGGGTGGACCGCAACGATCACGGCCAGCATCTGCACGGCGGCCTGGAGGGTTTCCATCGCGCGCTGTGGCAGGTCGAACCTGCCGACGGCGGGCTTTGCCTGCGCCTGCACTCGCCCGACGGCGAGGGCGGCTTCCCGGGCGATCTCGATGTCGAGGTGCGCTACCGCCTGCACGACGACGGCAGCCTGAGCATCGATTACGACGCCTGCTGCAATTTACCGACGCCGATCAACCTCACCGCGCATCCCTATTTCGACCTGAGCGGCAACGGCGGCGGGGTTGGCGAGCACATGCTGAAGATCGCCGCCGGGCATTACCTGGCGGTGGACGCGGCGATGATTCCCATCGCCTGCGAAAGCGTGGCCGGCACGCCGTTCGACTTCCGCCACCCGGCGCCGCTGGGCGCCCGCCTGGCCTGGCCGCATCCGCAACTGGCCATCGCCCAGGGCTTCGATCATTGCTTCGTGCTGGACGGCGAACCCGGCCAGGCGCGGCCGGTAGCCGAACTCTACGCCCCGGCCAGCGGGCGCCGGCTCAGCGTGAGCACCGACCAGCCCGGCCTGCAGCTCTACACCGGCCAGCACCTGACCGGCGCGCCCGACCGCCGGGGCGGCAGCTATCGCGCCGGCGCCGGCCTGTGCCTGGAGGCGCAGGCCTTCCCGAACCAGATCAACAGTGATCGCGCGGCGCAGGTGGTGCTGCGGCCCGGGGCCCGCTACCGCCAACACACGGTCTACCGGCTCGACGCCGTCTGAAGAGGCGCGCGGTTTCACGGAGGACCCCACATGAAAAAACTCATCAACGACGTCGGCAGCGTGGTGGCCGACATGCTGCATGGGCTGGTCGCCCTGAATCCACGCCTGGCCCTGGTCGAGGGCCAGCACATCGTCGTCCGCGCCGATGCGCGCGCGGCGGCCGACCGCGGCGAGGTGGCGCTGATCTCCGGCGGCGGCTCCGGCCATGAACCGGCGCATGCCGGCTACGTCGGCGCCGGCATGCTGAGCGCGGCCGTCGCCGGCGAGGTGTTCACCTCGCCTTCCACCGACGCCGTGCTCGCGGCGATCCGCGCGGTCGCGGGCCCGGCCGGCGTGCTCCTGATCGTCAAGAACTACACCGGCGACCGGCTCAACTTCGGCCTCGCCGCCGAACTTGCGCGTGCCGAGGGCATCGCCGTGGAGACGGTGATCGTCGCCGACGACGTCGCCCTCGCCGCACGCGGGGAACACGCCGGACGCCGCGGCCTGGCCGGCACCGTGTTCGTGCACAAGCTCGCCGGCGCGGCGGCTGCCGCAGGCCGGCCCCTGGCCGAGGTCGCCGCCATCGCCCGCGAGGCGGCCACCGCGCTGGGCACCATGGGCGTGGCGCTCAGCGCCTGCACCGTGCCGGCGGCAGGCCGGCCGGGTTTCACCCTCGGCGAGGACGAGATCGAATGGGGCCTCGGCATCCATGGCGAGCCGGGCGTCGAACGCGGCCGCTTGCTGCCGGCGCGGGCGGTGGCCGCGCGGCTCATCGCCCGCATCGTGGAAGACCTGGACCTGCCGCGCGGCGAGCGGGTCGCGCTGCTGGTCAACAACCTGGGCGCGACGCCACCGGGCGAACTCGACATCGTCGCCGCTGCAGCCCTCGAGGCCTTGGCCACGCACGGCCTGCTCGTCGAGCGTGCCTGGGCCGGGACCTTTCTCTCCGCGCTGGACATGGCCGGCGTCTCGCTGTCGCTGCTCAAGCTCGACGAGGCGCGGCTGCGCGGGCTCGATGCCCCCACGACGGCGCGCGCCTGGCCGGCGATCGACGGCCGCGTGGGCCCGGTGCGCCATGTCCACCTTCCCGTGCCTGCGTCCAGCTCGACCCCGGCCCCGGCCGCCTCGGTGCAAGGCGATCCGTTCATGCAGGCACTCGATGCCGTCTGCGCCCGCCTCGTCGCGGCCGAGGACGAGCTCACCGTACTCGATCAGCGCGTGGGTGATGGCGATCTGGGCCAGAGCCTGGCCCGCGGCGCCCAAGCGGTACAAGCGGCGCGGGCCACACTTCCGGCCGCCCCCGCCGACGCCCTGCGCGAGCTTTCCGCGATCGTGCGGCGCGTGGTGGGCGGCACCTCCGGGCCGCTCTATGCGGCCATGCTGATGCGCGCGGCGGCGGCGCTCGAAACTTCCGCCGCAGCCGATGCGCAGGCGTGGGCACAGGCACTGGAGGCGGCCATCGCCGGCGTGGCCGAGGTCGGTGGCGCGGCGCCGGGCGAGCGCACCATGCTCGACGCCCTGGTGCCGGCCCTCACCGCCCTGCAGACCGCGCTAACCACCGGGGACGACGCCCTGCGCGCCCTGGATGCCGCGGCCGCGGCGGCCGCGGACGGGGCCCGCGCCAGCGCCCAGCTGATGCCGCGGCGCGGCCGTTCGAGTTATCTCGGAGCGCGCGCCCTGGGCCATCCCGACCCGGGCGCGCACGCGGTCGCGCTGTGGCTCGCGGCGATCCGCGACGCGTTCGCCTCACCCGCCGCGTGAGCATCGGCTTCCAGACGCCTCGTCACTTGCCGATGCAGAAACTCGCGAAGATCGCGCCCAAGAGATCGTCACTGGTGTAGGCACCGGTGATCTCGCCGAGCGCGCGCTGGGCCGCACGCAACTCCTCGGCGGCCAATTCCCCCGCGCGTGCGGCGCCGAGGGCTTCGGCGGCGCGGCTCAGCGCCGCGGCCACGGCATCCAGCGCCAGCAGGTGACGACGCCGCGCGCTGAAGGCCCCTTCGCCGCCCGCGCCGGCAAGACGCAGCAGCTGTGCCCGCAAGGCGTCCAGGCCCTCGCCGGTGCGCGCGGAAAGCCACAGCCACGGCACGCCCGCGCGCATTTGCACCTGTGCCGGCGAGCCGTCGAGATCGATCTTGTTGACCACGACGAGTCTCGCCGCCGCCGGCACCTCGGCGAGCAGGGCGAGATCGCCTTCCGCATGCTCAGCCTCGGTGACCAGCAAGGCGAGATCCGCGCGTTCCAGTTCCAGCCGCGCGCGGCGCACGCCCTCGCGTTCGACCGGATCGTCCGTTTCGCGCAGACCTGCCGTATCGGCCAGCGACAGCGCGAAGCCGTCCAGTTCGATCGCCTCCCGCAGCACGTCGCGGGTGGTGCCCGGCACGGCCGTGACGATGGCCCGCTCGCTGCCGGCCAGCGCATTGAGCAGGCTGGACTTGCCGGCATTGGGCCGGCCGACGATGACCGCGCGCAGACCGTCGTTGAGCCGCACGCCGCACCGCGCGGCGGCCTGCAGCGCGGCCAGCTCGCCGCGCAGGACCTCGAGGCCGGCGATGAGCGCCGGGTCGGCGAGAAAATCGATTTCTTCCTCGGGAAAGTCGATCGCGGCCTCCAGCTGCACGCGCAGGGTGACGAGCCGCTCGAAGAGCGCCTGCACCTGCCGCGAGAATGCCCCTTCCAGCGAAGCCAGCGCGGCGCGGGCGGCGGCCTCCGAGCGGGCGGCGATGAGATCGGCGACCGCTTCGGCCTGCGCAAGGTCGAGCTTGCCGTTCAGGAACGCCCGCTCGGTGAACTCACCCGGCCGCGCCAGGCGCGCGCCGAGCGCGCACACCCGGCGCACGAGCAGGTCGAGCAGGACCGGACTGCCGTGTCCTTGCAGCTCCAGGACGGGTTCGCCGGTGTAGGAAGCCGGCGCGGGGAAATACAAGAGCAGCCCGCGATCGATCAGGCTGCCATCGCTGGCGCGGAAATCCGTCAGATGCGCGTGGCGCGGACGCGGCCTGCGGCCGAGCAGGGCCCGGGCGATTGCCGGCACCGCCGGCCCGGACACGCGCACCACGCCGATTCCGCCGGCACCGGCCGGGGTGGCGATGGCGGCGATGGTATCGGCAGCGATCGACATGGACGCCCTTGGGCCGCATCAGCCCGCGCAAGCCGTACTCAAGCCGCGCGCGCCGGCTGCTCGGCGCGTTCCACCTGACGGGTGATGAACCACTGCTGGGCGAGGCTGGTGGCGCCGTTGACCACCCAGTAGAGCACCAGCCCCGACGGGAAGAAGGCGAACATCACCGCGAACAGGATCGGCATCACCTTCATCATCTTGGCCTGCGCCGGATCCATGCCGGTGGTGGGCGTGAGCCACTGCGTGGCCAGCATCACCAGCACGTAGAGCGCCGGCAGCACGAAGTACGGGTCGGGCGCGGAAAGATCGTGGATCCAGCCGAAGAACGGCGCCTGACGCAGTTCCACGCTCTCCATCAATACGCGGTACAGGCCGAGGAAGACCGGGAAGGTCACCAGGATCGGCAGGCAGCCGGCCATCGGGTTGATCTTCTCCTTCTTGTACAGCTCCATCATCGCCTGCTGCAGCTTGAGCTTGTCGTCGCCATAGCGCTCGCGCAGCGCCTGCATGCGCGGCTGCAGCTTGCGCATGCGCGCGCCGGAGCGGAACTGCGCGGCGGTGAGCTTCCACAATGCCGCCTTGAGCAGCAGCACCAGCAGGATGATCGCCACGCCCCAGTTGCCGCACAACGCGTGCAGCTTGGAGAGCAGCCAGTGCAGCGGCTGCGCAATGGCGGTGAGCCAGCCGTAGTTGGTGGTCAGTTCCAGGCCCGGTGCGATGGCATCAAGCTGCCCCTGCAGCTTGGGACCGGCATAGAGTCGTGCTTCGGTGGCGAGCCGCTGTCCCGGTGCCACCATCAACGCCGGGCCGACGGCACGGACCAGATAGGTCGGTTGCGCCGACTCCGGATGCAGCACGCCGCTGGCGAAGGTCTGCGGCTCGTTCGCCGCCGGAATCCAGGCGGCGAAGAAGTAATGCTGCAGCATGGCGATCCAGCCGCCGGTGACCTGGCGCTGCAGTGGCTTCTTGGCGAAATCGGCGAAGGACAGCGCGTCGAACTTCTCCTCCGGGCTGTACCAGCCGGCGCCGGTGAAGCTGTTCGCGCTGGGGTTGGTGAAATTGGCCAGCCAGCCGCTCACCTTCGGCGGCGCCACGCGCTGCAGCTGGGTGTAGGCATTGCCCTGCCAGGGCGCGGCGCCGGTGTTCTCGATGGCCTGGGTGAGGTGCACCACGTAGCTGCCGCGTTTCAAGGCGTAGGTCTTGCTGACCTTGAGACCGGCGGCATCCTGCCAAGTGAGCACCACGCTCGCCTCGTCGGCGCCGGGAGCCAGGCCGACATCGCCCTGCGCCACCGCGAACACGGCACGGTGATCCGGCGCCGCGCCTTGCGCACTGACCAGACCGCTCTGGGCGACGTAATAGCGCTCGGCGGCATCGTCGAACAGGCGCACCGGCGGTGGATGGGGCTCACGCTTGCTCGGCGCCACCTCCGGGTAGCGCAGGAGCTCGGCACGGACCAACGTGCCGCCGCGGCTGTCGATGGTCAGGCGCAGCACGTCGTTGCTGAGCGTGACGCGCCGGCCGGCCACCGATGGCGCGGTACCGGCCGGCACCGCGGCCGCGACGCTGGCAGCGGAAACCGGCACGTCGCCGGCCGGTCCGGAAGCAGCCGCGGCAGCGGCAGCGGGACCGGAAGCGGACGGGGATGCCGGGCGCGGGCCGTAATCCTTTTCCCAGGCCATCCACAGGAGATAGGCGACCGCCATCAGGGCGAACAGCAGGAAGGTGCGGGTCTGGGTCATCGGCGGGAAAGTCCGGTGGCCGGCCGCGCAGGGCGCGCCGGCTCGAGAGATGGCGGAAGAGAAGTCAACGCACGATTGTGCCGGCGCCCTCGGAAGGCTTCAACGCGGCCAGTCGCCGCCACAGCGTTTGCAGCTCGCCGGCGAGCACATCCCCCGGCTGGCCGGCGGCGGTGGCCTGTGCGATCACCAAGATGTCGAAGGCGGGCAAGAGTGCGCGCTCGCGGCGAAAGCTTTCGCGCACCAGGCGCTTGAGGCGGTTGCGTTCGACCGCGCGCTTGGACACGCGCCGCGACACGGCCAGGCCCAGTCTGGCCAGGCTGAGTCCGTTGGCGCGATAACGTACAGAAAAACAGCGGCCGCCGAGGCGGCCGCTGGTCTGTCGCAGGGCGAGGAAATCGGCGCTGCGGCGAAGCCGCGCCACGCGCGGCAAACCGGCGTCACGCACGCTTGCGAAACACTTACGGGATGAGACGCTTGCGGCCCTTGGCGCGGCGCGCATTGAGCACCTTGCGCCCATCGGCCGTGGCCATGCGGGCACGAAACCCGTGGGTGCGGGCGCGCTTGAGCTTGCTGGGCTGGAAAGTCCGCTTCATGGCTGGCTCCAGAACGAAAACGGTTGGAAAAAAGGTTTGAAAGTATGCCGGTCGGCCGCTTCGGCTGTCAAACCGCCCGCACCCGGCGGCGCAAGCCTGGCCTGTGGACAAGTTCAGGGACAGGCTGTGCATGATGCTAGAATTGGCGGTCCACCCCGCGCTTTTTCCGGGCGCGCTCCATCTTGTCGTGGAACATCC